>JANTGJ010000191.1 GCA_024762975.1 Candidatus Krumholzibacteriia bacterium | reverse complement strand
ATGCCAGTTTGGTCTGAATCGGGTCTTGTTCCGCGTTTGATGAGCAGGTTTGAACAACGAATCGGAGAGGGGTAGGGTGGTTATGCTTCCTATACCCGCGGCCGATGGTGCCGACGATATCCGCCCCGTCCCATTCGATGACACCCTGCCCGATCAGCTGGATCGCCCCCGTGCGGTCGAGCAGATAACTCGTCGGCAGCAGGGTCGCACCCCAGCGTCGGAAGACGCTGCTGTCGGTGTCGAGCAGGACCGGAGATTCGATCTTCAGCCGCTGCGCCGCGGTCTTCACCCGCAGTTTCGACTCACCGACGTTGACCGCGATCACGGCGAAGGGCTTGCCGCGCATCGTCTCGGCCAGTCGCCGGATGCTCGGCATCTCCTCGATACAGGGCGAGCACCAGCTGGCCCAGAAATTCACCAGGACGACCCGGTTGCGGTACTCGGCAAGGCTGTGCTCACGGCCTTCCAGATCGGCCAAACGAAAATCGGGGCGAGACTGTTCCTCGGGAATATCCAACACCCCGTCGGCGGAACAGGTCCCCCACAACAAGGCCGAGGCACCGATCGCACAGATGCCGAATCGGACCCAGGCCATCAAGGATCGAAATGACGAAGGAATGGAAAATCGCTCCGGGGAGAAAACCCTGAGTTTAGCCGAACCCGGCGACTCGATCGAAGCCAACGCTGAGAGTTCCCGTCCCGCGATCGAAATCACGCCCGATGCTGTTCGATGCCTCGAGAACCCCGAAACAACGGTATCCCGGCTACACTGTATTGCCATGTCCAGTGTCGACACCCAGATTTCGACAGCAGCGACGTGGTCCAAACCCGGTTCGTTCGGTCTCTCGGGAGCGCGCATCGGGGAACGACCGCATCGTCGTCCCTAACAACCCTCAGCCCGGAGAACCACTCGAGATGTTCGAAGCCGCCAAAGTCGGAAGAAAACTCAGCAAGGCTGCCTGGAAGCAGAACGTACCCGAACTGCGCACGCAACTGCTCGAAGCACAGCGCAGGGCCAAGGAGGCCGGCGTTCCGGTCGTGATCCTGGTTGCGGGCATGGAGGGCTCGGGCAAGGGCGAAGTCGTAAACCGACTGACCGAGTGGCTGGACGGGCGCAACGTACAGATCCATGCCTTCTGGGACGAGACCGATGAAGAGCGTGACCGCCCGCGCAACTGGCGTTTCTGGCGCGCCCTGCCGGCGGCCGGCGAGATCGCGATCATGTTCAGCGGCTGGTACCTGCGTCCCATCGAACGTCGGGTGCTTGGCAACTGGAACGACGCGGACCTGGAGCAGGAGCTGCGCCGCATTCGTGAGTTCGAACGCATGCTGATCGTCGATGGCGCTCTGATCGTCAAGTTCTGGTTCCATTTCTCGGAAAAGGACCAGCGCAAGAAGCTGAAATCGCTGGCCCGCGACGACCGCAGCCGCTGGAAGATGATGCCGAAGAAGGCAAAGCTGTCGGCGCACTATCGAGCCTTCGAACACACCGGGGACCTGGTCGTGCGGCGCACCGATATCGGCACCGCCCCCTGGTACATCGTCGAGGCGTCCAACACGCGGTATCGCGACCTCGCCACCGGCCGAACCTTGTTGCGCGCCATGCAGATCCGACTCGATGAAGGCACCCAGGACGGTTCCGAGGACACCCATTTCCACGCCCCCACACCGCTGGAGGAGGCCGATGCCCAGGTCACGGTGATCGACAAGCTGGACCTGAACCAGACCATTGACGCCGACAGCTATCGCGACCGCCTGCGGGCCCTGCAACAGGAGTTGAACGAGCTGACCTGGCAGGCCTACAAGACCAAGCGCACCATCGTGCTGGTATTCGAAGGCGTGGATGCGGCGGGAAAAGGCGGTGCCATCCGGCGACTCACCAACGCGGTGGACGCCCGCCTGCGACGGGTGATCTCGATCGCCGCGCCGACCGACGAAGAGAAGGCCCATCATTATCTGTGGCGCTTCTGGCGGCAGATCCCGCGCGCCGGCCGAATGACCGTGTTCGATCGATCCTGGTACGGCCGGGTGTTGGTGGAACGGGTCGAGGGATTCACGCCGCACAAGCGTTGGCAGCGCGCCTACCTGGAGATCAACGACTTCGAGGAACAACTCTCGAACCACGGGGTCATCATGCTGAAGTTCTGGCTGCAGATCAGCAAGGAAGAACAGCTGGCGCGCTTCAAAGCGCGCGAAGACATCGCCTATAAGCGCCACAAGATCACCGACGAGGACTGGCGCAACCGGGAGAAATGGGACGAGTACAAGCAGGCCGTCAACGAAATGCTCATTCGCACCAGCACCGAACATGCGCCATGGCAGTTGATTGCCGGCAACGACAAACGTTATGCGCGAATCGAGGTATTGCAAAGGGTGTGCGACGAGATCCGGTCAGCGCTCGAATCGAACGCCTCGGGTTAGTGCGCCGGGTTCGCAACGCGTACCGGCGGATGCGGTGCGATACGCTGCGCTATCGCACCCTACTGCGGGGGTCGGAGTCAAATTCCGACTCCGGCGTTTGCCACTCCGGTCGCGTGGCAATTCCGGTCACATACTCAACGACTTGCAGAGATTTGACTCCGACCCCTGAGGAACTGAGGTCTAGACGGCCGTGGCGTCGGAAAAGTCTCGAAGACGCTGTGCCGGGAATCGGCAGGCAAAACGGGACCCCCGCCCCTCCTCGCTGTGGATCGACAGACTCGCCTCGTGGAGGTCGAGGATCTGGCGGACGATCGCGAGTCCGAGACCCGTTCCACCGGCATCCCGTGCACGCCCAGGGTCGACCCGGTAGAAGCGTTCCGTCAGCCGCGGCAGATGCCGGGCCGGAATTCCCGCACCGTTGTCCCGGACCTCCAACACGCCCTGTTCCCTGTCGCGCACCCAGGTGATCTCGATCCGGGTGCGCGTCGGCGTGTGACGAATGGCATTGAACACCAGGTTGGAGAAGGCCGAACGCAACAGGGGTTCGTCGCCCAACAAGACCAGATTTGGATCGCCCTCGAAGACCAGCTCGTGACGCGATTCGCGTCCCAGCTCCCTACCCTCGACGACGATCGATTCGAGCAGCTCGTATACCGCTACCGGTTCACGCCTCAGCGACTCCGCCCCCTCCTCCAGTCGAGCGGACATCGACAGATCCTGGAGCACGTCCTGCATCCGGCGGGCCCGCTCCATCATCTGCAACAAGGGGCGCCGGCGTGGGGAATCGTCCGGTTCGGCGTCGAAAAAGGCTTCCAGATAGCCGTGCAACACGGTCAACGGCGTCCGCAGTTCGTGCGAGACGTTGAGCGTGAATGTGATAATCGGCCAGTTCCAATGGCACCTTGTCGTACTGACGGGGCGCCATGCCGGCGAGATCGATGCCCCGCGAACTCATGAACGCCACCATCTCCGGGTCGAACTCCGGTGCCGGAGTCAGCGCGGCACTCTCGTACTCGCCGCTGGCGGGGAAATTTGCTCGCGCGATCGCCTCGGCCATCGGGGCCAGGCCGGTATTCTCCCGATCGAGAAACAGGATGCGGTAGACCTTCTTCTCCTTGGTCTGTCCGGTCGCTTCGAACACCGCCTCTTCGCACAGATTCTTGGCCTGGTCGGACACCCGCTCGAGCATGCTGAACACCACGAACATGGCGAACAGGTCTGCGATCGGAAGCTGGCCCTGCGCCGCGGTCAGATCATCGAGCGCCCCCACTCGTAACCGCTCGACCTGGTCGGCCATCACCATGATGGCCTTGGCCTGTTCCACATTACGCTCGAGCAGGGCTTGAATCGCCCGCTCCAGCATTTCGCCCGATTCCTCGGCCATGGCGCCCACGGCCGCGGCCAGGCGTTGTTCGGGCGGTGCCGACAAACGGGCCGCGACACGGCCGATGCTGACCGCATAGTCGCCGATCCGCTCGAGGGCGATTACCGAGCGGATCGTCGCCGACATCATTCGCAGATGGCCGGCGCTGGGCAGATGGCGAACGATGAAGTGATGGCAGTCCCGATCGATGGCCCGGACTTCCCGATTGATCTCGCCATCGCCCAGCACCGTCAGATTGGCCAAGGTGCGATTACCCGTGAGCAGGGCATGCACCGCGTTCTTCAAGGCTTCTTTGACCAGTGCGGCGACCGTTTCGGTTCGCTCGCGGATGTCCTGCTCGTCGTGCTCCAGACGCTGTTCGTAGTGATTCATGGACGGCTCTCGGCGGACTCGTGTCCAGAGGACAAAGTGTGGCGGAAGGGTCTGGGCTCAGTCGCACTGCACCGGGCGCACCGGGGCGTAACCCTTGTGCAGGATGATGCATTGCCCCTCGTCGCTCATGATCCAGTCCATGTAGGCCTTGATCGCGCCTTTGGGCTCACCGTTGGTGTACATCATCAGGGGCCGGGCGATGGGATAGGAGCCGTCACCGGCGGTAGCGACGCTGGGAGAAACGCAGGTGTTGCCGTCCTTGGAGATACAGGCCATCTGGGTATGCTCGGTGGCATAGGCCAAACCGCTGTAGCCGATTGCGCAGGGTGTCTTTTCGACCAGGTCGACGACGTCTTTCGACCCGTGCATGTCCAGGGTACCGCTACGATATTTGTCCTTACCCAGGACCGCCTTTCTGAAATAGGCATAGGTGCCGGAGTTGTTCTGCCGGCTCACGACCACGATTTTATCGGATTTGCACCCCGGCACCTTGACACCCAGATCCGACCATTTCCGTGCCTTCCCCTTGCGGCCGTAGATATCCGCCAATTGCTTGATAGTCAGGGTGGAGGCCGGATTGTCCGGGTGCAGATAGACCGCCAGGGCGTCGTAGCCGACGATGTGCTCCACCGGGTTGTGTCCGTGTTTTCGCGCCAGCTTCTTTTCTTTGTCCTTCATCTTGCGACTGGCATTGGCGATGTCCACCGTGCCATTGATCATGGCCGCGATACCGGTCCCCGATCCGCCGCCGCTGACCGCGACCGCCACGTCCGGATTGACCGTCTGGTATTTCTCCGCCCAGGCCTGGGCCACGTTCACCAGGGTGTCCGAACCCTTGTTCTGGATCACGGTACGCGACTCGGCGCTGCCGGCGGCGAAGGCCAGGAGCGCGGCCAACAGGTGCATCGACTTGCGTGGGTACATGGGTTCTCTCCTCCGGAATAGGCAAATTTTCGAAACGGCGGTGGGCGATCGGGTCACAACCCACGGCCGCCGTGCCCTGCGCAACCGGCGACCCGACCGCGGCGCCTTGTTACACGAGCGTGACAACCGTATTACGGTTACGTGAATCCGCTTTGAATCTTTTATGAAGAAATTGTGAACGTCGGCATCGCAGTGCCCGACATCGGCCGAAAGCCGGTCATTTGCCGTCCGTCGACCGATTGCCCGAAACCACGTCCGCAGCGGGCGCATCCTCGGCTGCGGCGTCATCCACCGAGGCCCGGGTCAGGCGAACGCGTTGCACGAAGCGCCGGCTGGCCTGTTCGACGCAGGCCTCCAGTCCGTCGATCTGGAAGCACTCCGATGCCCGCGGAATCCGCCCCAGCCGGTTCAGGATCCAAAGGCTGACGGTGTCCGTCGGCTTGGTATTGGACAACTGGGTCTGAAAATACTCGGAGACCCCGCGCATTTCGGTCAGGCCCTCGACCTCGATCTGGCCGGGCTGCAACTCCCGGATCAGTTCCTTGGGCCGAGCTGAAGACGCCTTACCGGGATGGCACCACCCATGTGATCTTTGCGCCGCTGGACTTCATCGCCAAGCTTGCCGCGCTGGTGCCGCCGCCCCGTGCCAATTTGACGCGGTTTCATGGTGTGTTCGCGCCGAACAGCCGTTAC
>JANTGJ010000190.1 GCA_024762975.1 Candidatus Krumholzibacteriia bacterium | reverse complement strand
GTCCGTTCGTCCTTTGTGGGATCACTCACCGGGGAGTCGACCGACGGCGAATGGGAGTCGTTGGGCCGTCCCGGAGGCCGCGTGCTCGTCTTCGGCGGCAGCGGCGGTGCGCAGACCCTCAATCGTGCCCTGGCCGGGGCGGCCAAGAGCTGGCCGCTGGATGGCGGTCGAGGATTGCTGGCGCAGACCGGACCTCGCGATGTGGACTCCGTGCGCCGGGCTTTTGCCCACGCCGACGAATCACTCGTGCGCGTTGAGGCCTATCTGATGGAGATGGTCGCGGCGTTGCGCTGGGCCGATCTGGTCGTCTGCCGGGCCGGCGCGATGACGCTGGCCGAGTTGCAGGCGATGGGGAAGCCTTCGGTGCTGGTGCCTTTTCCGCACGCGACGGATGACCACCAGACCCACAACGCGCGCGATTGCGCCGAAGCCGGGGCGGCGATCCTGCTCCCGGATGCGGAATGTACTTCTGCCGCGTTGCTGGAAGTGACGGAACAACTGCTGGCCGATCCCGAAAAGTTGCGTTCGATGGGCGAAGCCGCGGCGCGACTGGCTCGACCGGAGGCCGCTCAGCAAATTGCCAGCGACCTGCTTCGTCTGCTCGGCAGGGCCGCAGTGCCGCGAGAAAGGGAATCCGGTGTTTCGTAACACCCGCCACATTCATCTGGTCGCCATCGGCGGTATCGGCATGTCCGGCATCGCGGAGATTCTGCTGAATCTCGACTTTACGGTCAGCGGCAGCGATCTGCATTCCACAGCGGTCACCGATCGCCTGGCCGGTCTGGGTGCCAGGATCGCGATCGGCCACGATCCGGCGAACATCGAGGGGGCTGATGTCGTGGTTCGCTCCTCGGCCGTGACCGAAGCCAACAGCGAGATCGTCGAAGCCCGTGCACGACGAATCCCGGTCATCCGGCGGGCGGAAATGTTGGCTGAACTGATGCGTCTGAAGTACGGCATCGCCGTAGCCGGTTCCCATGGCAAGACAAGTACCACCAGCCTGGTCGCCGCGGTGCTGGCGGCTGGAGGTCTGGATCCGACGACGATCGTCGGGGGACGCGTGAAGGCCATGGGTACGAATGCAGTCCTGGGCGGCGGGGACTATCTCGTCGCCGAAGCCGACGAGAGCGACGGGACCTTCCTGCACCTGACACCGACGGTGGCCGTGGTGACGAATATCGACTACGAGCATGTCGACTTCTACTCGGACATGGACCAGTTGCGCGCCGCTTTCGCCGACTTCCTGCAGAGCGTTCCGTTTTATGGCGCCGCGGTTCTGTGTGTCGATGACCCGGAGGTGCGGGCATTGATTCCGCGCCTGGATCGCAAGGTGATCACCTACGGGCTGAGTCCCGAGGCCGAGGTGCGCGCCGACCCCGGCACGGTGGTGACCGGGTCGGCTGGACAGGAGGCCGTGGTCTGGGCCTTCGGGCAGGAGTTGGGGACCATCTCCCTGTCCCAGCGCGGGCGTCACAACCTCTTGAATGCCCTGGCCGCCGTCGCGGTCGGGTGGGAGCTCGGCATCTCATTCGCCCGTATCGCCGAAGGCCTGGCTTCCAGCCAGGGAGTAGGCCGCCGTTGCGAGGCCCACGGCGAGCCCGGCGGGGTATTCGTGCTCGACGACTATGGGCATCACCCGACCGAGGTTTCGGCCACGATGGAGGTCGCGCGCAGCTACGGACGCCCGGTGGCGGTACTGTTCCAGCCGCACCGTTACAGTCGCACGCAACGATTCGCCCGGGAATTCGCCGATGCGCTGGCCGGAGCCGACACCGTGGGCCTGTTGCCGATCTATCCGGCGAGCGAGGAACCGATCGAAGGCGTCAGCAGCGATCTGATCGCGGGTATGATGACGGACAAGGGACTGGGCCGCACCGAGGTGCTCTGCGGGCCCGAGGCGATTGCCGGATGGCTGGATCGCGAGGTCCCCGCCGGCAGCCTTTTACTGACCCTGGGCGCCGGGGATATCGGTCGACAGGTCGAGCCGATTTGCCGGCTCCTGCAGGAGAGAGCGTGACGGGGACCGCGGATCAGGAGCCGGGGAACCGGGAGGACCGGCGGAAGGGTGCAGCAGCCGGTCACTCCGGCTACGCCCGACGGCGTCCACAGAAACGCTCGCCACGACGGATCGTGTTCCGGATCCTGTGGGCGGTCGTGGTGCTGGCCGTGATCGGGTCGGGGCTGTGGTGGTTGCGGACGGCCGAGACCTTCGCGATCACACGTGTCGAATCGGGAGACTACCGGTTCACGGACGAGGCTTCTCTCGAAGAGATCCTGGGCCGATTCCTGGGCCGCAATATCTGGTCCGTGGACACGGCGGAGGTCGAAACCGCCCTGGCCGAGTTGCCCTGGGTGCGCGACCTGACGGTTCGTCGCCGACTGCCGGCTGCCGTGGAGGTGGATTTCCGCGAGTGGCGACCGTTGTTGGAAGTGGATCGCGGCGCGACCGGGACGGCAACATCGGACGATCGCGTCTGGGTTCTGGTCGAGGACGGGCGGATCCTTCCGTTTCCGCCGCAACTGGTCCTGGCCGGGTTGCCGGTACTGACCGGCGCGGTGTGCGAAGTCGACAGCCTGGGAGAATGTCATCTTGCGGCCGGTGGCAGCGGCTCGGTGCTCGAACTGGTCGCAGCCATGGAGGCTTCCGGATTGGAGTCGATCAGCCCGGTCGATTTTGTGGTTGCCCGCGACGGTGGATTCGCTATCGTCCTGCAAGGTGGCCTGGGGCGGCTCCTGGTGGGCAAGGAAGACTTCGCCGACCGTTTGAATCGATATATGGAGGCCCACGTGCACCTGGAGCCGGGGCTGATCGTGGACCTTCGTTTCGCCGATCGCGTCACCTGCCGTCGGCCGCAGTAGTTGTTCGAGAGAGGAAGATCGACGCATGGGTCAAGGAAGACTGATCGTCGCCTGTGATTTTGGAACTACCCGCTTTCGCGCCGTCGTGACCGAAGCGACCTCCTCCGGGGAACTGGAGGTCCTCGGTAGTGCCCAGCTTCCGACGCAGGGATTCGAGGACGGCGATTTCGTGGATCAGAGAACCGCGCGCGAAGCGATCGAGGCTCTGATGAAGGCGCTCGAAGCCGTGACCGACATCTACGTGTCCGGATTCACCTACAATCTTTCGGGATCGCACCTGCGCAGCGTGCGCGCGACCAGTCAGCTGCCGATCCAGCACGGACCGCGACCGATCACCGAACGTGACGTCGAGGAAGCCAAACTGCGGGCCGGTACCATGGACATTCCCTTCGACAACAAGATCCTCGCCATCACGCCGGTCGAGTACGCGGTCGACCGGGTGCGCGGTATCATTGACCCGATCAACCGGGTGGGCTCGCACCTGGAGATGCAGGCGCATCTGATCACCGGCTCGCGCAGCGTATTGCACAATCTCGAGAATGCGATCACGGCGGCCGGCTTCCAGCCCCTGAGTGAGGAAGTCGACGTACTGGCCGCCGGTGTGGCACTCCTCTCCCGGCAGGAGCGCGAGAAAGGCGTTCTGTTGATCGATATCGGCGGGCGCTCGACGCAGTGGGCGGTCTATGACAAGGGATCGGTGGTCGCCAACGGACTGGTGCCGTGGGGAGGCGAACACTTGACCACCGATCTGTCGCACGGTTTGCGCATCGAGTTGGAAGAAGCCGAAAAGGTGAAGTGCCAGCGCGGAATCGTACTGCGCAGTCTGGCCGGAGGCTCGTCGGTCGACGCACTCTTCGAGGAAGACCGTCCCGAGGAAACGCCGGGTCTGGTTGCCGCAATCCTGGAGCCGCGCCTCGAAGAGATCCTGACTCTCGTCAAGCGCGACTTCGGTGATCGGCGGCGGCTGTCGGGACTCGGTTCCGGCGTGGTCATCACCGGCGGAGGCAGTCGCTGCGAAGGCACGGTCGAACTCGCCGAAGAGGTTTTCGATCTGCCCGCGCAGGCACGTTACGCCGGTGAGAAGCTGCGCGGATCCGAAATGCTGGGTGAAGGGCAATGGGCCACGGCGCTGGGCCTGGCGGAGTGGGTCGCGCGGGATGCGGCCTTCCTGTCGGGAGTTGATGATGGCGACGGCAACGGCTGGTGGGGGCGCTGCCGGCGTTTTCTGGGATTCGACCATTGACCGATTCCGAGTTCTCGTTCTCTTTGGAAAAAATCAAAGAAAAGTCCTTGGCACACGAAATCTCATGTGCTACGTAGGGAATGAATAAATTCTTCCCGCGGAGCTGACCGATGCCTCGGAAACGCTTCGGGCGAGTCTCCAGGATGGAGCCGCCAACGGGAAATCCATGAAACCCAACTCAAGGAGGAGGTGGGTCCATGATGTTCGAGTTCGCCGAGGATATCGAGCGGTTGGCCGACATCAAGGTGGTTGGAGTCGGTGGTGCCGGTGGCAATGCCGTCGGACGCATGATCGAGGCCGGGCTCTCCGGCGTGGAGTTCCTCGCTGTCAATACCGACCTTCAGGCTCTGAAGGAATCCCCCGCACACAGCGTGATGCAGATCGGCGCCCAATTGACGAAGGGGCTCGGCTCCGGTGGTCAACCGGCGGTCGGGCAGGCCGCTGCCGAGGAAGACCGGGAATCGATCTCGTCGGCCCTGCAAGGGGCCGATATGGTTTTCGTGACCGCGGGAATGGGCGGAGGCACCGGTACCGGCGCCGCTCCGGTGGTTGCCGAGATTGCCCGGGGGCAGGGTGCCCTGACGGTCGGGATCGTGACCAAGCCGTTCCTGTTCGAAGGGAAGGTTCGCCTGGAGCAGGCCGAGAACGGCATTGCCCAGCTGAAGGAAGCGGTCGATACGCTGATCGTGATTCCGAATCAGCGACTGCTGGAGGTCGTACCTCCGAGCACTTCGATGCAGGAAGCTTTTCAGATCGCGGACAATGTGCTGTATGAAGCCACCCGCGGGATCTACGAAATCATCTCCCGGCACGACCACGTGAACCTGGACTTCGCTGATGTGCGCAGCGTGATGACCGGCATGGGCGAGGCCATGATGGGCACCGGGCGCGCCGAGGGCGAGAATCGGGCTGCTGAAGCCGCTCGCCAGGCAATCAGCTCGCCGTTGCTCGAAGATGTCGATATCGCCGGCAGTCGTGCCGTGTTGGTCAACGTGCTGGGCAGGGAGGTCGGTCTGCAGGACACGGCCGCGGCCATGCAGTTCATCCAGGACGCCGCCGGTCCGCAGGCCCATGTCATCTTCGGCTACGGCCAGGACGACACGCTGGGTGACATGCTGCAGGTGACCGTGATTGCGACGGGCTTCCAGGCACAGGATGAGTCTCGGGCGGATTTCTCCGGTGCGCGGGTCGTCACCGAGAGTTTCATCGCGGAGTCCGGTCCGCAGGCGGAACCCGCCACGGAATCGGAGCCGGAGGTGGCTGTCGAGACGGAAATCGACATCGAGACGGATGATTCGATGGGGCAGGAGTGGGTCGCGGAATCCGAGCCGACCCGGGAAAGCGTTCCCGACCCGATCGAGCCTCCCGCCTTGGTGGCGGCGAGTCTGGATCCGGATCTGCCGGACGAGTTCCCGGCGGGACCGGAACCGGAGCCGGTAATTTATGCGACGGAGCCGACTCCCCCGGAAATGCAGGAGCAATCACCGGAGTCTCCGTCGTCCAATGCCGCACCGGCGCCTCCGGCGGCGGAGGTCGGATTCCTTTCGCGGGACCACGGTTCCGGGGATTTGAGCGTATCGTCCGAGTCCAGTCAGCGTTTTTTGCGGCCGGCCGGGCGGCGGCCCATCGGCGAGGTCGAGGTGCCTGAGCGACAAATGGACGCTCCGCCCCTGGATCGATCGACGGCAGCCGGTTTGGGTCCCGAC
>JANTGJ010000189.1 GCA_024762975.1 Candidatus Krumholzibacteriia bacterium | reverse complement strand
ACACGACCTTTTCAGCCAAGGTCAGCGGGCGGCCCAGCCGCTTGCGGATGATTTCCAGCCGCTTGCGCGAGGTTTCGTATACGTTTTTCACCATCTCGGGAGTGGTCTCGATCACCATGGGCGGAAGCCTTTCCTGGACCGGTACGGGCGGTCCGATTCGCGCCGCGGCGTTCTGCGCGGCGGTGCTTCAGTGCGGGCCGCGGGTTTCCCGGCTCGCGGTCAATGCTTTCCAATCAGGGAATATAGAGCATGGG
Source organism: Candidatus Krumholzibacteriia bacterium (assembly GCA_024762975.1). Lineage (GTDB taxonomy): Bacteria > Krumholzibacteriota > Krumholzibacteriia > LZORAL124-64-63 > LZORAL124-64-63 > JANTGJ01. The sequence continues at coordinate 5,635 of JANTGJ010000189.1, read as the reverse complement.
AAGAGTTTTATCCCGAGATAAGTTGATCCATCACGGATCCAATGTCGAACCGGGGCCGACTGCCGACTCCCGCCAGCCGACCGAAGGCCAAGCCATCCGACGATCTGTAGCCATTTCGCCTTCATACCCAATCTTGCTGCAACTTCCTGCCCGTCGAAAGGGTGTTTCTGTTGGTGGATTTACAGAGGGCCTCGGTGGCGCTTGATTTTGTTTCCCTGCAGTAGGAGGTCCGCTATGCAACGCGCGGTTTCGATTGGGTTGGGTCTGCTGATGGTGTTGGTGCTCGCTACGAGCGCGATGGCCGACACTTTCCGGATCGAGATCGACTACATGGTCGACGATGGCGCCACCCCCCACAGCCACCAACCCACCGCCCAGGAAATCCAGGCCGTGGTGCAGATGTTCGCCTGTCAGGGACACACCCTGATCATCGACGTCAGCGACGAGATTCCACACTACGACGTTCTGCAAATGGATCCGGACCAGACCTACAATATCTTCGACTACTCGGGAGTTGCCGCCAGCTTCGGAGCCCTCAAGGCTCAGTACTACGACCACGCCGGAATTGCCGGCTGGCATTACTGCATCTTCGGTCACCAGTACGAATGGTTCGAGCCCGGTATCGGTATCTACGACTCCACCTCCAGCGGGCTGGCCGAGATGCTCGGCGATGACCTCCTCGTGACCCTCGGCGCTTTCGAATACAATGGTGTCCCCGGTGGCAGCCCGTTCAGCCGAGCCGCGACCCTGGCCCACGAGTTTGGTCACAATCTGGGCTTGACGCATTGCGGGGACATGAACTGCTCCGATGAAAACGGGGCCGACTGGGTAGGTGCATACCCGCTGAACGTGGCCAGCGTAATGAGTTACTTCTACCAACTGATCGGGGTGCGGAGCAACCTGGTCGACCTCGGACTGGCCCCTGATTTCATCCCATTCAAGAACATCGACTATTCCCACGGCTCCATGTGCAGCCTCGATGAAGAGGCTCTCAGCGAGGAATTGGGCACGATGATGTCTGCGGCTGATTGGAACTGCGACGGGGAGATCGACCCAGGCACGTTGCGCGCCGATCTGAACGGCGGCTCCCGGGACCATTGGTGTGGTCCCGATCTGATCTATGGCGTCCGGTCGGTACTCAGCGACTTCGACGAATGGGCGGCGATTACCGACATGACCGTGGCCAAGACCGAGGAGCAGTTGAAATACCTCAAGGCCACGCCCTGCATGACCAGCGAGGATTTTTCGCGGGTTGCGGACAAGAACATCAACCGGCAACCGGCGCTGACCATCGAGGATTGTGTTACAGCGGAAATGCGGTACGTACGCGCCGATGGCAGAACCGGAGCCACGGGAAACTGCTCGGATGCCTACAATTCCATCAGCGAGGCGATCGCCGGCGCCCCCGACGGCTCGGTACTCATCCTCGAACCGTTGTCGTGGGATGCGCAGGGAATCGTCCTGCGGAACAAGGCCTATTTGATTTCCACTTCCTCAGCGGTGCTGGAATGAGGAACGGTGCTGTTCTCGCACCGCGCTGCGCTTTTCTGCGGCCTTGCCGCGAAAGCATCCAGAGCTGAGCGTCAGGAAAAACAGGATCAGGAGTGCGGAGTGATTTGTGCCGAGACGGTGGATCACCCCCCGTTCCTGATCAATACGGCGATCTCATGGGAGGGCGAGACCGGGCCGGATGAGTCCAGAGGAGACGTTGGCACTCGGGCAAGAAGCGACGAGCAGACGAATCGGTTGCCAGCGCCGAAGGGAACAAAGACCCCGTCAGGACCGTACATTCCTCAAAATTTCACCACTTTTTGATTGTACGGTTACCGCACAAAGTGTATCATGGGAACCTGATCCAGTGTACTGTCCGCGCCCTGAACCGAAGGAATCTCCTCTCATGTTCCGCCATTCCCGTGTTCATTGGAGTCTTCTCGTCGGCTTGGTCTTGTCGACTGCTTTCGGTGCGACCCAAGCGCGGGCCACCTGGTCTCTGGTGTGGTCCGACGAGTTCGAAGGCACGAGCCTCAACACGGCCGATTGGACGATCGACGTGGGCAACGGCTGCCCGGGTCTGTGTGGCTGGGGCAACAACGAGCTGGAGTGGTACCGCCCCGAAAACATAACGCTGGAGGGCGGCCATCTGGTCCTGACGGCGAAGGACGACGGGTACGGACCCAGCTCATTCACCTCGGGTAAGGTCCACACGCGGGACAAGCAGACTTTCCAGTACGGCCGGATCGAGATGCGCGCCCAGTTGCCGGTGGGCAACGGGATGTGGCCCGCCTTCTGGATGATGCCGCAGGACGAGACCTACGGCGGCTGGGCAGCCAGCGGCGAGATCGATATCATGGAGTCTTCGAACTCGATGACCTCCGTCGGCGGGGCGTTGCACTATGGCGGCGAGTATCCGGCCAACACCTCGACCAGCGGCTCGACCACGCTGGGCGGAACGCCCTTTTCGGATGCTTTCCACATCTATGCCGTGGAATGGGAACCGGGCCAGATCCGCTGGTACATCGACGGCAACCTCTTCCTGACGCGGTACAACTCGCAGTGGTGGTCGAGCGGCTCATCCGATCCGGACGCTCCGTTCAACCAGCCGTTCTATCTCATCCTGAATCTGGCCGTAGGCGGTTGGTATACCGGTTGCACGGACGCTTCCTGTGTGACGGCTGCCTTCCCGCAGGAATACCGGATCGATTACGTTCGCGTGTACGAGGACATCAACAACGTCGCGCCGGCGGTGGCCATCGTGTCGCCGCAGAACGGCTCGACGGTACCCGCCGGTGACGTGACGATCACCGCCGCAGCAACCGATACCGACGGCTCGATCGCCCAGGTCGAGTTCTATCTGGACGGTACCCTGCTGGGAGAGGATGCGACCGATCCCTACGAGTTTGTCTGGACCGGTGCGACGGACGGCTGCTACACGATCACCGCACGGGCGCTGGACAATCTGGGCGGATTCGCGGAGGACAGCGTGGATGTTGAGGTCGGACTCGGCTGCGGTCAGCTCGCCTACGGCGGTGCCCCCCACGCGATTCCCGGACGTATCGAGGTCGAGGACTTCGACGAGGGCGGCGCCACGGTAGCCTACCAGGACACCGACGGCACCAACAACGGCGGGATGTACCGCACGGACGAAAGCGTCGACATCGAGACTTGTTCCGATGCGGGCGGTGGCTACAACGTCGGCTGGACCGAGGCGGGCGAATGGCTCGAGTACACCGTCGATGTGGCTCAAGCGGGTCAGTACACGCTGGTCGCCCGGGTGGCGTCGCTCAGCGGCGGCGGCAAGTTCCAGATCGAGTTCGACGGCGTGGAAAAAACCGGCATGATTACCGCCCCCGCCACATCGGGCTGGCAGAACTGGACCAGTCTGGGGAATACGGTCACGCTGGACGCGGGTCCGCAAGTCATGCGCATCACCATGCTCTCGGGTGGCTACAATCTGAACTATCTCGAACTTTCGGCCCAAGCCACGCCGGTAGATTCCGGCCTGGTGCCTGCGCGCGCGCGTCTATTGGGCAACTACCCGAATCCGTTCAATCCCTCGACGACGATCCGCTTCGAAGTGCCGACGGCGCTGGCCGTCCGCCTGGGTGTGTACGATGTGGGGGGTCGCCTGCAGCGGACGTTGGTCGACGGCCGGACCGTCGCGCAGGGGACGCACCGCATCCAATGGAATGGCCGTGACGATCGAGGGCGGAGTGTTCCGACCGGCGTGTACTTCTACCGCCTGGATGCGGGAATATTCAGCGAGACCCGGCGCATGACGCTCATCAAATGACCGGGGCCGGGACCGGAGGCCCGGGATGTGGTATCCTTAGGGGGTAGAAATGAAATTTTCCTCCCTCCTGTCGACAGGTCGACCCCATGCTCCTGCGCCGAATCGTGCTTCCGACCCTCGCAGCCGCCCTGCTGTGCACCACCTCCGCCCTGGCCCTCGATGTCACGTTCGAGATCCACATGGAGCAGCAGATCGCCCTGGACCGTTTCGATCCTGCGATCGACACGGTGGACATCGCCGGTGACTTCAATGGGTGGGGCTCCGCGCCGACCGTGATGAGTGACCCGGATGCCGACTCGGTCTACACGGCCACCGTCGGCGGATTCAGCGAAGGGCAGGTCTTCGAGTACAAGTTCCGCCTGAATGAATCGTGGGGCGGCACCGAGGAATTTCCCGGCTACGATGCCAACCGCATGTATACCGTGGTCGCGGGATCGAACCGGATCGAGGCGTGGTACGACGGTTACCTGCCCGGCGGTGGCGAGCCCGACACGGATCAGCTCAGCTGGTGGAACGACAGTGTCTTCTACGAGATCTTCGTGCGTAGCTTCTACGACAGCGACGGCGACGGGATCGGCGACCTGCCCGGCCTGACCATGCAACTGGACTACCTGAACGACGGCGACCCGGCCACCGACACCGACCTGGGCATCACCGGCATCTGGCTGATGCCGATCAACGACTCGCCCAGCTACCACGGCTACGACTCGACCGACTACCGCGCGATCAATCCCGACTACGGCACGATCGCCGACTTCGAGACCTTCCTGGCCGAGGCGCACGCGCGCGGCATCAAGGTCATCGTGGACTATGTGATGAACCACTGCTCGAACCAGCATCCGTGGTTCACGGCGTCGTGCGCGAACGACCCGGAGTACCGCGACTGGTTCCGCTGGTCGGACACCGATCCGGGTGACGGTGGGTGGCACTCGTGCGGCGGCGACTGGTACTACGGCCACTTCGGAAGCGGCATGCCCGACCTGAACTACGACTCCCCCGCGCTGAAGACCGAAATGTTCGACACGGCCACCTGGTGGCTGCAGAATGTGGGAGTGGACGGTTTCCGGCTCGACGCGGTGCTGTACATCGACGAGGACCCGGGCCAGACCCAGACCACCCCCGGCACGCTGCAGTTCTGGCAGGACTACAATACACACGTCAAATCGGTAAATCCGGACATGCTTTCGGTCGGCGAAGCCTGGACCGGAACGATGGAAGTACTCAGGTACGCGAACGAAGACCGGCTGGACCTGTGCTTCGAGTTCGACCTGGCGTACGCGACCGTCGGCGCGATCAACAACAGCAATGCCTCTTGGCTGGACACCCGGGCGGCACTCAGTTATGTCGACTACGATTACCTGCAGTACGCCACGTTCCTGACCAACCACGACCAGGACCGCTCGTTCTCGACCCTGGGCGAGGATCAGGAGAAGGCCAAGGCGGCCGCGGCGCTGTACCTGACCCTGCCAGGCGTGCCCTTCGTCTACTACGGCGAGGAACTGGGCATGACCGGTACGGGTGACCACTTGAACATCCGCCGGCCGATGCAGTGGGACACTTCGTCGTGGTCCGGTTTCAGTCTGGTCCAGCCGTGGCAGGACCTGGGATCCAACTGGCCCTGGCGAAATGTGGCCAGCGAGAAGATCGAACCCGGCTCCCTGCTGAATTTCTACCGGCAGATGATCCACCTGCGCAACGAGAACGCGGCGCTGCGACGCGGAACCTATACCCGCCTGGCTTCGTCGCGCCCCGAAGTGCTGGCGTTCCTCCGGCAGTACGGCGGTCAGACGCTGTTGTGCCTGATCAACACGTCGGACCAGGATCAGAACGGATTCGAGGTCGCCG
>JANTGJ010000188.1 GCA_024762975.1 Candidatus Krumholzibacteriia bacterium | reverse complement strand
CTCGGGATCGAGACGCGCCGTCGCTTCCGCAAGATGTTGTCGTGCGACCTCCAGCTGACCGTCTGCGACCGCCTGTGATGCCAGTTCGAGCAACGCCCAGATGATCCCGTTCGCGTCGCTCCAATCCCTGGCCAGTTGCAGCGCACGCCGACAATAGGCTTGCGCCTTCCCGGGCTGACCGGCAGCAGAGCAGACCTCGCCCAGTCCGTGATAGGCTCGATTCAGCAACTCGCCGAGGCGGTACCTTTCGCCGATGGCCGCAGCTATTTCAAAGTGGTTTCGCGCTTCGTCCCAGTCGCCGAGAGTGAAATGGACCTCGGCCATCACGGCGTTCGCGTCCCCGATCCCCTCGGAATCATCCAGTTCGCGATAGATCTCGAGAGCTTCGTGGCTGCGCAACAGCGCACGCCGGTAGTCGCCCCGCTGCATCTCGAGCCACCCCAGGGACAGATGGCACCAGGCCACACTCATGCGATCGCCCAGGGCTTCGTTGACCTCTTTTGCACGCAGGTAGTAGTGTTCTGCCTGGTCCAGCTGACCGAGTTTGTGGTGCGTCAACGCCAACCCGCCCAGCACCCAGTTCAACAGGTAGTCATTGTCCCGTTCTTCGATCATCTCGAGGCAGCGCCCGTATTGGGTCGTCGCCTCGGTATAACGACCACTGATCATCAGGTCGTAGGCGAGACGCTGACGCGCGCCCAATTCGCCGCGCAATTCGCCGGCACCGGCGTGTGCCTGATAGGAATCGGTGAAGTACCGGATCGCAGCCTCGCGATCGCCAAGGACCTCAGCTACGGCTCCGAAACCGGTGTAGATGTAGCCCAGAAATTCCGGCAGATGGCATTCCTCTGCCAAGGTTCGAGCTTCCTCGTAACAAAGCAACGCGGCGTCCGTGTCGCGAGCCTGGGTGTGATCGTAACCGGCATTCTTGAGGATCATCGTCAAGCGAGGGCCGTCGCCCAGTCGGCGCACGATCTGCTCCGCTCGCTGGAACAACGGCAACGAGATACTCGGTCGACGCTGTTTCGAGGCGATCGATCCCCGGCCATTGAGTCCCTGAGCCAGCAACCAGGACAAACCGGACGCCTCGGCTCGCGAGATCACGATCGAGTAGACGCTGTCGGCCCGGACCAGTTGTGATGACAGATTGAGCGAACCGGCGCGGAGAATCTCGACATTCAGCCGCTGTCGCTCACCAACACCCTGGGCATCGACGAGACTTCCCATCCGGGCGGCGACGCGTGCCGCCGCCTCGGCCTCACCGGCGCGCAGACAGCTGAACCCGGCCAGACGCAGGGCGCCCAACGCGGACAGCGTATCGCGTGTGCCAAGAGCCAGTTCGGCTGCCTGTTCGAAATCCGCCAGGGCTTCGTGATGGTTCCGAACGGTTTGCTTCCGGACACCCGCCACGAAGACGGGTACGGCAGGCGAGTCCGTCCTGCCGGGCGCCCAGACCGAGCCCTCGGCCAGATGCAGGAACTCCTCCGGACGGCATCGGCTGCAATCCAACGCCACGATGCCCTCGGCCGCCGCCAGGTCCGTGGTTCTCTCTCGGAGCAGTTGGACGAAATCCTCGCGGGCGGAATCGGCCTCGCCGGCATCGAATTGAGCCCAGGCGAGATCCAGCGCACGGGCCCGCGGCGGCTCCGCCGGCCCGGCAGAAGCCCCTGCCGCCGACAACACCACACACCCGGCCAGAAAGGCCACGATCCCCCGATTGCATGACCAACGTCCCATGGTCTGATCATACCACGCCCCGCCGGAAATCCCAGCCCGATGGGTCAGGACACCCGGCGGGGCGCCGGTGGGTGCAGATCACGCTGTGTATCCAGGCCCTACTCCACGGTCCTGACCACGCGGAAACTCACCGTCGAGCTCGCATAGTACGGATCGTAGAAATAGCGGGCGGCGGATCGGCAATCCCGGGCCGGATGGGTCCAACTGCCGCCGCGCACGACCTTCTTGTGCGATTCGACCCCCGCGGGTGGCGTCAATGGCCCCGGCGGGTTCGTTACCGGCGTCGCGGCAAAATCGGCCTTCCAGTCATTGCACCATTCCCAGGCGTTGCCGTTCATATCGTACAATCCCCATGGATTGGACAGCTTCTGGGCAGCAGGATGGTTCTTACCTTGCCCGTTGCCGCAGTACCAGCCGATGGGATTCATCAGCGGTTCGGCGCAATCGGGATTCGTGATATCGCCGTTGAAGAAGGAGGTGGTGCTGCCGGCTCGACAGGCATACTCCCACTCCGCCTCCGTCGGCAGGCGATAGCCCTGTGCGTCATAGGGGGCATTGTCGTTACACAGCCAGGTACTGTGGTCGTAGGCACGGGTCAGGCCATCGCGCATGCTCAACCAATCACAGTAGGCGACGGCTCCGTACCAGGTAATTTCCTGAACAGGGTTGTCGGGATTGATGCAGGTAAACTGGGTCCCGTTCCAGTCCACCTCACGGTCGTCATCGTCCAGGTCGTACAGCTCCTGGGTCGACCCGTCGAGATTGTCGTGCAACGCCATCGCCGTTGCCGTCGCGTAGCCGTTGTTGACAGCCCACTGCGCCACTTCGATAAATTGCTGATTCGTCACCTCGGTCGTCATGAACTCGATGGACTTGGTCAGAGTGACCTGATGCTGCGTCTCGTCGGGATTCCGATAGAGATCCAGCTCGTCCGTACCCATCGTGAAGACTCCCGCATCGATCTGCTTGAAGCTCATCTCGACCAACCCGCCGACGTAATCGTATTCGCAGGTGAAGGTCATCGGCACACCGGGTGCCAACGTCAGGGTCTGCGACGACGGGGTGAGCAGGATCCACCCCAGGACCTGGCCCCAGGTGATCGTGTATTCGCCCTCGAGCAGGTCGTACAGCGACTGGTCGCCATGGCCGTTTCGCCAGAAGTTGTTCGGCCCTTCCAGGACCCAGGGAGCATCCGGAAGATCCGGCTCGGGATCAATGTGGATCGTGCTGGTCGTCAGCGCATCGACCGTCAGATCCTGCGTGGTCGCATCGACCGTACCGGCGGGATCCTTCACTTCCAACCGGATGGTGTAGGTCGTCACCTCGTCATAGGAGTGCGAGGCCAACACATCGGTCGTGTATTCGTCGCCTCCGGGAAAATCCCAGACGCCGTCATCGTCGAAGTCCCACCGATACCGCAAATCCCCCGCGACACCGCCGCGGTCATAACTGCAACCCGCGTTGAACACGAAGGTGGTAAAAGTCGTACCTTCGTCGGGGTCGATGCTGAAGCAGGCGACCGGAGGCAGATCCTCTTCTTCGTATACGACCTCGAAACGGAGGGTATCGCCGGCCGCCAACTGCAATGTCTGCTGCCTCGGCGTGACCCAACCGTGGACCTCACCCCAGGTCACGGTGTATCCGCCGGGGTTCAGCCCGTGGGCCTCGTAATCGCCATTGCCCGTGGTTCCGAATCCAGTCGAACTGCCCAGTTCCCAGGGAGCATTCAGGTCATCCGGCTCGGCATCGATGATCAACGAACCGCGCGTGGGATTCACCTCGCGGTAGGCACCGTAGAACTCGATCGTGTCGCCCTCGGCCAGGGTCAGGGTGATCGCCGCCGGGTCGGGAGTGATCCAATCGACCAGGTCGCCCCAGGTCAGGGTGTACTCTCCGACTGCTGCCGTGGGCAGATCCAGGTCTCCCACACCCGACTGCGAGAATCCTTCCGGACCGACGAGAGACCACGGGGGATCGATGCTGTCCGGTTCTCCATCAATTTCGAGGCGGCCGGAAGTGGTGACCTCCGTGTAGGCACCGGCGAAAGTGACGGTCGCGCCAGCACTCAGGGTCCTGGTCTCGGCTGCGGGTGACACCCACCCCGCCACCGAACCCCAGGTAATCGTATAGTCGCCCGTATCCATGGCGGACATCGTGGAATCGCCCCGCCCGACGGCAGCCAAGCTGCCAGGGCCGGCCAGGGACCAGGGAGCGTCGATGGCGTCAGGAGTGCAATTGATGGCGACGGTTCCATCGGTGGGAGTCGTCGTGCCGCCATCATCGCTGCTACAGCCAAAACACAGGAATCCGAACGCAATCAACGCGGCGATCCCGAAGATCCGAATCTTCATAACTGCCCCCAGGAAATAGATGGAATGAGGCCGCGGCGTTGGGAGTCGGGCGGGACCGATACGCACCCGCGGCGAGCGCAACGATGACAATACAGAAACCGTGGCAGGGAATCAATCGGCATCGTGGAAACTGGATCCGGTTCCCGCGACGATCCACGAAGGAGCGTTCCAGCGTTGCGCAATCGTCTTCGCGTCTCTATATTCCGCAAACTTTATCCTGGGATCGATCGTTTTCCCGGGGCTCCGAACTTCGTGCCCACGTGGAGGTGCCAAGCGTGTCCGTGACTCTGCCCCCTGACTATCGCCCGTCGTCGGACGAGGACTTCATGAACGAGCTCCAGCGGGAGTACTTCCGCCAGAAGCTGCAGGCCTGGCGCAAGGAATTGTTGGACGGATCCGAGAGCACGCGCGAGCAGTTGGAATCGAGTGATCGTGCCGGTTCCGATTTCGCGGATCAGGCATCCAAGGAAACCGACCAGGCGCTGGAATTGCGTACACGCGATCGCGAACGCCGGCTGATCCAGAAGATCGACTCGGCACTGGAGCGCGTCGAGAACGGTACCTACGGGTACTGCGCGGAGACCGGCAAGCCGATCGGCCTGAAGCGGTTGGAGGCGCGGCCGGTGGCGACCCTGTCCATCGAGGCCCAGGAACGCCGAGAGGAACTGGAATCAAGAGGATTCCGCGGCTAGCTCCGTTTCGGTTTCCTCACGGTGTCGATATTCCAGCGAGGCCACACCCAACGCGGCAGCCAGGGCCGCATCGATTCCGCCGAGAACCGCCAAGCCGACGGCGTTCTCGGCGAGTACGATCTTCAGAACTCTCATCAACACCACCATCGACACGATAAAGGCGAGTAGCTGGGGCGGGTAGATCTGCCAGACCCACAGTTTTTCGCGCGTGGCTCGCAATCGGGCAATATTTTGCCGCATGCGCTTGCGCATGACGAAGCGAGCCTTACCGGCACCCAGTACGATCGCCAGAGGCAGGATCCAGGCCAGATGCCAGGCAGGAAAACCGGCTTCGATGGCGCGGCGAAACAGGCGAATCCCCCCCGCCACCAGACTGATGGCGCCGAAGGTCAGGACTCCACGGGCCAGAAGAAGCATGTGTTGTGATCTGAGCATATCGACGCCGCAATCCCCGGTTGAAGGAAGCTGTTTGCCCCAAAGATAGCTCACACACGCCCTACCGCCAGCTTCACTCGGCCTTGACGGAATCGATTGGGAGGATATAATCGATGTTGCATAGATACTAACTGACAATCCCGGAATCCGGTCCTGTGCCGAGCCGGGATTCTCTGCGTCCGAACCCGAGGAAAGCGCCATGTCTTCTGCCAAGATCGTCTGGACCAAGATCGATGAAGCCCCCGCCCTGGCCACCTACTCCCTGTTGCCCATCGTGCAGGCGTATACGCACGGAACGGGAATCGAGGTCGAGACTCGCGATATCTCGCTGGCCGGCCGGATCCTCGCGAACTTTCCCGAACGCCTGACCGAGGAGCAACGGGTTGAGGATGACCTGGCCGGCCTCGGCAAATTGGCCAAGCAGCCCGAAGCGAATATCGTCAAACTGCCGAATATCTCGGCGTCGATTCTCCAGTTGCAGGCCGCGATTGCCGAACTGCAGAAGAACGGCTACGACATTCCCGACTTTCCCGAAGACCCCCAGACGGACGAGGAACGAGTCCTGCGCAACCGCTTCGCCAAACTGTTGGGCTCGGCCGTCAATCCGGTTCTGCGCGAGGGAAACGCAGATCGCCGGGCGGCGGCCGCGGTGAAACGATTCGCCCAGAAAAACCCGCATCGGATGATGAAACCGTGGCCCGATTCCGGTTC
>JANTGJ010000187.1 GCA_024762975.1 Candidatus Krumholzibacteriia bacterium | reverse complement strand
CGAGACGGTGGAAGAATCCGAGCTTCTTGTAGCGCCATTGCTCTGGGAACTGCCGGTGGAAGCGACAGTTGGGGTTGGGGCAGTGGGGCGGACGCCAGTCGGGGTGTGTAGTGGGGCAGACAAACATGTCCGGTCCACTGCAAGCAGCAGACCGGACACATTTGTTGAGGCACAACTTACAAAAAACGGATGGTCTCGCCCTCAGCTGCAAGCCAGGCCAGACCATCCGCTCTTTCGTACCCGGGGAGGGGGAACCGGGATTCTACTCGGTGACCACCTGGGCACCCTCGATGATGACGCTGTAGCGATACCCCGCTCCGAAGTCCTTGTTCACCGACAGCGGACCCTCGAGCGTGATGACATCACCCACGGCTACGGTCCCATTCGTGGTGATCGTCAGGTCGGCATTCTCGCCCTCGCCTGATCCGTCCTGCAGGTGAATCCAGTTTGTACGCATGATGTTCGGCGTGAATTTCACGACCTGTCCCCGGACCTTGATCCGCTGGCCACCCAGCGTCGCAGCCTGTTCGTGAATCTCGGCCACGGTATAGCCGCCGGCAGCTTTTTCCACGCCATGGACTCCCGCCTTGTCCAACACCGTATGTGCGGAGGGGCTGCTGTTGCTCCCCATTTGCGGAGCCGCTCCATTCGCTGCCCCCATGCCTGCGCCGGGGTGCTCACTGCCACTGGCAGCCGAGCCGGCCGGCGCCAGCGAAGACACGAAGTAGATCACGTCAAAGTCGCGATCCAGGCTCTTGGCATGGAAATTTTTCATCATCATGCCCGGACTCATCGAGATGGCGGCGCCCACCTGCAGACCGGCAGTCTCGGGTCCGGCCACCCAGACTTCCTGGCCATCCTTCTCGAACAGGACATAGGAATAGCCGCCGGAATTCATCGTCTCGATGATGTCGCCACTCCACACGTCACTCGGTGCCGCGGTACTGGCCGACGTGGGATGTTCGGATGCCGGATGCTCCGATGGGGTAGCGGATTGGGTCTCGGCTTGGTCGTATTCGACCCGGTCACCACAGGCGGCAATCGCCAGCAGTGCGAGCAATAGGAAAAGGGCGCGCAGGGATTTCATCGGGTCACTCCTGTTTCGAAGGCAAAAGGCGATGGGACAGCGCCGCCGCAAGGCTGCGCGTCCCGTGAAGAATAGCCAACGAATTCCGGCCCGGCAACCATGGCATGGATCATGGCTTGCCCAGCAGACGGAACATCTCCTGCTTGTAGGTTTCGACACCCGGTTGGTCGAAGGGATTGACATTCAGCAACCGGCCACCGATTCCCACCGCCTTCTCGAACAGATAGATCAAACCGCCAAGAACCTCCGGCGTGACGGCATCCAATTCGAAAGCGCTGCAGGGCACTCCCCCGGACAGGTGCGCCTTGCGCGTCCCCTCATAGGCTTTCCAGTTGATCTCGTCCAGACTGCGACCGGCCAGATAGTCCAGACCATCCAGATTCGCGTCGCCTTCCCCCCCGGACGGGACCGTCAACGGACGCCCGGAATCGCGTACGCAGATAAAGGTTTCCTGCAGGTCGCGCCGCCCGTCCTGAATGTATTGACCCAGGCTGTGCAGGTCGGTGGTAAAAACGGTCGAGGCCGGGAAAATGCCCTGGCCGCCCTTGCCCTCACTCTCGCCGAAGAGCTGCTTCCACCACTCCTGCAACGTCTGCAGGCCACCGTGGAAACTGCTCATCACCTCGGTGGTGAATCCCTTCTCATACAATCCGATGCGGGTGGCCGCATAGCGATGGGCCGGATTGGTCTCGAGATCCCTCCCGGCACAAGCGGTGTGCATCGTACGAGCGCCGGCGATCAGTTTTTCGATGGGGACCCCGGCTGCCGCCAGAGGTAACAGGCCGACGGGGGTCAGTACGGAAAAGCGTCCGCCCACATCGTCGGGAATGACGAAGGTTTCGTACTCTTCTTCGGTGGCCAGTTGCCGCAGTGCTCCGCGGGAGCGATCGGTGATCGCGGTGATCCGCCGCGCCGCATCTGCGCGCCCATAGCGTTGAACGAGCAACGAGCGCAACTGTCGAAAGGCCACGGCGGGCTCCAACGTGGTGCCGGATTTGGAAATCACGATGACGCGGAAATCCCTGTCCTCAAGTCGCTTCAAGGTGCGATCGAAAGTGGCGGCGCAGAGGCCGTTCCCGGCAAAGAGGATCTCCGGGCGCCCCGGCAGAGGATCGGGAACCAGGGCATCCAGCACAGCGCGCGCACCCAGGTACGAGCCACCGATTCCCACCACGACGCAGATCTCGCAATCCGATGCCATCCGCGCGGCCGACTCATTGTACGATGCCAGCTCCTCGGCATCGATGCCTGCCGGCAGATCCAGCCAGCCTAAAAACTCGGCGCCGGGCGAAGTGCCTTCGGCCAATTCGGTTGCGGCCCGGGCTACCCTGGGCGCCAAGTCGGCCAATTCGGATTCGGAAAGGAACTCGCGCGTATCGCTTGTATCCAGCCTGATGCCGCCGATCTCGATCATCCGATGCCTCCTGTGCTCGCCCCCCGCTACGGTATGGTTCACCGCCGGGATCCGCGTTACCTTGTAGCCGAACGGAAACGGCCGTACTTGCGCCGCGGCCGGAATCGTTCCAGTTTCGTGTCGGACAGTCCCCCGGGTCTGCCGACAGCAGACAGCATAACCCCGACCGACGAGGAATCAACTCGCGGATTCACGAAGATCGCGAGGCGACCGGAGCACCGATGGATCTGAAAACGCCCATCATCGCCGCCACCTACTCCGAGATTGCCCTGAAGGGCCGAAATCGGACCATGTTCATGCGCAAGCTGATCAACAACATCAAGCGCGCGATGAAGGGTCTGCCGGTCGACCAGGTTCTTCATGTCGAGAGCCGGTTGCTGGTCCAGTTGACCGACCCGACCGCGGCTGATGCGGTCGCTGCCCGGTTGCGTGAGGTGTTCGGCCTGCAGTGGGTCTCGCCGGTCGTGGTGGTCGAGCGCTCGGAGGTGGATGGTCCGCTGGCCGAGGATCTGGCCGCCGGACGCGAGCCGGTGCTCGAAGCAGTTTGCGAACAGGCGATCGCCCTGGCCGAAAAGGACGGAACCGGGGCACGCCACTTCAAGATCCACGCCCAGCGCAGTGACCGCAGCTTCGCTCTGAATTCGCCCGAGATCAACCGTGCGGTCGGTGCGGGCGTGCACCAGGCCACCGGCCTGCCGGGCCGGATGTCGCACCCCGATCTGACGATCCACGTGATCGTACTCAAAAAGCAGATTCTGGTAATGAGCGGGAAGATTCCCGCCTACGGAGGCCTGCCCGCCGGTTCCAGCGGCCGGGCCATGGTTCTGCTTTCCGGAGGGCTGGATTCGCCGGTCGCGGCCTGGCTGATGATGCGCCGCGGCCTTCGCCCGGAATTCATCCACTTCTACTCGGGCCGCACGACCGAAGAAGCCGACACCGAAAAGATCCGCGATCTGGCGGTCCATCTGCGTCGCTACTCCCCGGTTGCGCTGAATCTCTGGCTGGTTCCGGCCGTCCCTTTCGAGATGCGCTCGATCGGTGTGATCCCCGACAGTTACGATATGGTCATGTTCAGGCGCTACATGTTCAAGACGGCGGCGGCCCTGGCGCGGCGCAAGTCGTGCTATGCGTTGGTCTCCGGCGACAGTCTGGGACAGGTCGCCAGTCAAACCATCCACAACCTGGGTGCGATTGGTCCGGATCTCGAAATCCCCGTCTTTCGACCGCTGATCGGTATGGACAAGCTGGACATCGTCAAATGGTCCAAGGAGATCAACGCCTACGATACGTCGATCCAGCCCTACCGCGACTGCTGTTCCATCCGATCGCCCAAACCCATTCTGAATGCCAGACCGGCTGATCTGCTCCGACTCTCCGAAGAGATGAATCTCGGCGAGGCCGTGGCCGAGGCGTTGGCAGCGAGTGAACGGGTTGTGATCGAGTAGCCGGGCCAACCACGGGCGATCACCTATTCTTCGATCCTGTTTTCCTTACCTGAATTTCGAAGATTTTCCTTAACTGCCGATCTCCGAGGCCGATCCCTGCTCATGACCGGCTTCGGTGCGTACGCGTGCTGCGGCCGGAGGGTACGAGTATCGAGGGATGCCAAACCAAGCATCCGCAAATTCAAGGGAGACCCACATGAAGATTCTGGTCGTAGACGATTCCCGGGCCATGCGGCGCATCGTCTCCAGAACCATTCGCCAGGCCGGATACACGGGCCACGAGATTGTCGAAGCCGAAAACGGAAAAGAAGCTCTCGAGGTCGTCAAGGCGGAGAAACCGGATCTGATCCTGTCGGACTGGCACATGCCGGAAATGACCGGGATCGAATTCCTGAACGCCCTCAATGCCGAAGGCTTTGAGATTCCGTTCGGATTCGTCACCTCCGAGAGTACCAAGGAAATGGTCGACCTGGCTACCGAGGGCGGCGCGATGTTCCTGCTCGCCAAGCCGTTCACGACCGAGGACATGGGACAGGTACTGGGAGCGTTCGTGTCGTGACCACCCTGTTGCATGATCGACCCATCGAGGATCCAGCGGATGTGATGACGAAACTGGATGCCTTGAAGGATGCGGTGGACTCCCTCATCCAGACCTTTGAGGTCCAGTTCGGCATGCAGCTACATCCCGAGGGCATGCCAGGACGGCCCGACCCCGAAGGCGTGCTCTACGGCAGTACGCTGGCGCTGACCAACGAAGCGATCGGGTTCCAGTATGCCTGTTTCTTCCGGGAGGAAGTCGGCGAACAACTGACCCGGGTCCTATTCGCCCTCGACGATGACGAAGCGACCACCATGGAGGACTTGGGTGACGCCCTGAACGAGATCCCCAACGTGGCCGCCGGAGTCTGGAAAGCCAAACGGGAAATCAAGAACGAAGCGTATCAACTGGGCCTCCCCATTTTCATGAAGGGGAACGCCTGGATCAAATACTGTCCCAGGGGAGTGAACGCTCTGAGCCAGAAACTGGTCGGCCCGGACGGCGTCGAGCTGCAGGTGGCCCTGATCTGGCGGTATACGGAGCAAACCGGAGGCATACTGTCCATGACGAGCGAAACGATCTCCAACGCACCGGCCCACGCCAACGGCCCTGCCCAGGTACTGCAGGAATCCGTCCAGGCGGTCGTCGACACGTGCCGAATCCAGATGCAGATCGAGTGCACTGTGGATCCGCATCCTTCCGATCCGCGGGACGCCGATGTCAACTATGGCAGTTCGATCGCGCTGACCTCCGAGACCGGAGGGTGGCAGTTGGCCGTGATGGCCAACCGGGACAGCTGCCAGATACTGACCCGCGCGTTGTTCGCCATGGAACCGGACGAGGAAGCCCCGCTCGAGGACGTTGCCGACTCGGTCGGCGAAATCGTCAACGTAGCCGCCGGTGTCCTCAAGTCGAGCCGCGCCGCGGCCGGACAGCAGGTCCAACTCGGCCTGCCCATGTTCATGGAGGGCAAGAGCTGTCTCGAGTTTTTCGCCACCGGGATTCACGGCATGGCTCAGACCGTTCAGGGACCCGACGATCTGGAATTCCACGTCATCCTGATCTGGCAGGAAGGATAGCGAACCGTGACGCTCACGATGCCGGACACCAAGGAGATTCTCGAACTGGTCGAGATGTTGATCGGCGAGAAGCCCGTTCTGAAGCAGGGGGACGGTTGGGATCTGCTGAATCCCGACCCCGGAGCCTACATCACGTTCCTGCAGGGCAGGGAGCACCATGTCGAAGGCGCCATCCTGACCAATCTGCCGGCGACATTGTACATCGGTGGCAAGCTGATCCTGCTCCCCGAGGCAACGCTGATGGACCAGTTGCACGCCGGCGCAGCGGACGAACCCGTTGTCGAGGCCGTTACCGAGGTCATCAACAATCTGCGTACCCTGTTCAACAATATCGAATTGAATCCGCACGTCGCCCCGACCCGGACGTTCCCCTACCAGGTACCCGGGGAGGACGATTTCGTGGCATGGGTTCGCAACCCGTCCC
>JANTGJ010000186.1 GCA_024762975.1 Candidatus Krumholzibacteriia bacterium | reverse complement strand
ATCGACAGAGGGTGATCAGCGTGCTAGGATCGGACGGAGAAAAAGCGGGGGACCGGGCCTGGGAGGGTGGACTATGCGGTTGGATTGCCTATTCGCTCCACCCCCCGCGCGGGCTCGTGGCGCGTCACCACCATCGATAGCGCCGGCGTCGGCGTTCGCAGCACCGGCCGTCTCGAGTATCAGAGCCCGATTGAATAGCCGACGGAGTGTTCATGGACAGGCAATTCATCCGCCCTACCCGATCAGCAACCGCATCGCACGACGCGCTGCCGACCGACCTGACCGAGGTCCTGCTGAAACGGCTGGTGATCATCGCGCTGAGCCTGCCGGCGCGGAAGTTGATCAAACTCGAGTTGTCGTATTGCGTCTTCGCATCCGTCTGGTTCGCCGCGGTCGAGTGCCTGGTCGTATCGAGTTATCCTTCCGATCCCATCCAGTTCGGCATTTCCTATTTTCGTTCACGCTGATCTGGGTCGTCTTTATCCCGGCCATCGTTCCGATGCGATGGCGCACGGCGGTCGCCAAGATCCTGCTGGCTGCCAGCGCACCGTTGATTGTCAGGCGGTTGGTCCAGCACTTCGGCTGGGTGGAGTTCGCCGACGGTTCGGTCGTGTTCGTCTCCATCGCGATGATTTTCTCGGTGCTGCTGGGCCTGATGGTCTCACGCGTCATCTACCAACTGGGCCGTTCGGTCAGCGAGCCACGCGAAATGGGCAGCTACCGGCTGGAAAGAAATCTCGGCAGCGGCGGGATGGGCGAGGTGTGGACGGCCAGCCACCGCATGCTGGCCCGGCCGGCGGCGGTGAAGTTCATCAAGCACGACGTGCTGGCCGGAATGGAGCCGGCGCGCATCGCCACACTCAACCAGCGCTTCGAGCACGAGGTGCAGGCCACGGCAACGCTGCAGTCCCCGCATACGGTCGAAATCTACGACTACGGCATCACTCCCGAAGGCACCTTCTACTACGTGATGGAACTGCTCGAGGGCATCGACATGGACACGCTGGTAAAGAGGCACGGACCGGTCGCGCCCGAGAGGGCCGTGCACCTGCTGCGGCAGATCTGCCACTCGCTGCAGGAGCGGATAGGCATTTACGGAAGGAATTCCAACCGCATAGTCCGCCCTCCCAGACCCGGTCCCCCACCTTTCCCTCCATCCGATTCCAGCACACTGATCACCCTCTGTCGATCCCCACCCCCCTCGAAACAGCACAATGACGCGATTCTCCGATCACCGGTTCGGGCACCGTGCCGGCCGTGCGCAGTCTGGCCCAGGCGCTGGCCGACTCCACGGGCGGCACGCATTTCGCTTCGACGGAGCCGGCGCTCGACATCGCCGAATCGATCGTCGAAATGGTCATGACCGCCTGCTCGGCCTTCACCGACTGCAACGCGAACGGAAACCTCGACGAGTGCGACATCGCCTCCGGCATCAGCGCGGACCTGGATGAGAACGGCGTGCCCGACGAATGCGAAGGACCCAGCGGCATCGCCGATCCGCAGCCACGTTACCCGGTCGTGCATCTCGGACAGAACACGCCCAACCCGTTCAATCCCGTTACGTCGATCCGGTTTGATCTGCCCCGGGGAGCGCCGGTCGAGCTGTTCGTCTTCTCGGCGGACGGCCGACGGGTCGCCACGCTCGCGAATGACTGGCTCCCGGCGGGGAATCACGAGGTCCTCTGGAGAGGACGTGACGACAACGGCAGGTCGGTCTCGTCCGGAGTCTATTTCTACCGCCTCGTGGTCCAAGGGCACAGCCTGACGAAACGGATGGTGCTACTGAGGTGAACCGACGGCCCGGGCGACCGCGATCCCTCCGGGGAATTGCCCCGCGATGCACCGCCCTCATCAGGCTGTCTTCGAACCGGCGGCCACTCAGATCGGCGGCGAGGTGGGCCACGCCGCTGGTCGATGTGGCGCAGAATGCGCTGGATGGTGGGCGGACCCGGCACGGAGATGATCCGTCGAATTCAGATCACCGGTCGCCAAACCTCCCAGGCTTGGCGACCGGATTGAAAGACCGAAAAGAGACGCGGACTATTTGATCAACGAGATTTTTTGTGTCAACTGCGTCGTGCCGGAGACTAGGCGGACGAAGTACATGCCGGACGGCGCATGACTACCGTCGAGGTTCTGGCCGTTCCACACAATCTCCTCGACGCCAGGCGACAAAACGCCGTCGAAGAGCCGGGCGACGACGCGCCCCCGCACATCGTAGACGGCGACGCGGACCCTGCCGGCTCCTTCGGGTACCGTGAAGGCGATCGTGGTGGAAGGGTTGAACGGGTTGGGCACGTTGCCGAGCAAGGCGAAACGGGTAGGCAGCCCCGGTTGATCGACACCCGATGCCGTCTCCGTCACCGCTGCGTCGCTCTCGTTTCCGGCGAAGTCAACAGCCGTGAGCTTGTAGAAGAAACCAGGGCCCGCACCGTCATCCGTCCATGACGTGCCGATCAGGGTCTGGACGTGATTCTCTTCCGACGGGACGAAGTCCGTCGTGGTTCCCCGGTAGATGTTGAAGTACTGGAAGTCCGCATCCTGGGATTCCAGCCAGCTCAGTTCATTGCCTGCGGCGGCATATGTCGTCTTGAAACCGGCTGGGACCGCGGGCGCCAGGTTGTCCACCGAGTAGCCACTGTCCGGAGGCGAGTCGTAGAATACGCCCGGCGTGGCGGTCAGGGCCGTCACCATGAACGCGGACCAGGCCTGCCCGCTCGCGATCGTGCTGTCGGCCAGGGTCGGCACGACCATGGCGTAGGTGTCCTCGTTGCGGACCGGAACCGTGGCCACGAATTCCCATCCGGCGGCAGCTTTGCTGAGGGCATCCGTCTTGGCGATCGGGTCGGTCAGGTCTGTCAAATCGACCTGGCTGGTGGACTTGGCTGTGTACCGCCGGTAGATGGCGTATTGCGTGATCGGCTCCGCCTCTCCCTGGAAATCGAACCCGCTGCGTTGCCATTTCAACCGGACCTGTTGCCCCTGGTCGCCCGGAATATCCGTGACCGTGTCCACATAGGGGCGAGGCGTCAGGAATTCCAGTCTCAGGTTGGACAGGACAGCATCATATCCATGCCGGTCCCACACGAACTTGGCGCGATAGGTCGGATCGAGGCACGGTTCGTAGAGCCGGGTCCAAAGCCCCTCCTGGGTGATGGAGGCAAGGGTGTCAAATTGGGAAAGCCCGCGCATGATGTGCACCTGTACGGAATCCGTGGTCACCATCGATTGCCGGACCCGGACGATCGGGTCGCTGGTGGAATTGAAGTAGCTGCCGAACACTTCCGAGATTTCGATGTCGTCCTGCACGATGGGGTGCACCTTGATTCCGTACCGATGGCCGACGAGAACATCCCGGCCCCGAAAGGCGATGTCCTTGTAAGAACCGACCACGTCCGGCAGGAAAGACCTGTAGAACGATGCGGGGCCATATTCCAGAGTGTAGACTATGACCTGGTCGTCAGGCTGCCTTACCCCCAGAAATTGTGACGACAGGCAAAGGCCTTCGGCGTCGGTGATCCCCGACAGGGAACCAATGCGGTACGGGCCGGAAGCGGGCAAATAACGCCACTGCTCCACGCCTCCGGTGCCTTCGGCGAGAAATACCTGATCGTCCTGGACAGCCATGTCCACGATTGATTGAGACCCGTTGAAAAGCCACAAGGGGGACAGTGCGGCCATGGGATCCGTGATATCGAAAACCGCGACCTCTGTACCATGGGCCGCATACAGAAGGTTGGAGCTGACGTCCAGCGCGACGATCCCGGAGATTCCCGTGGCACCGATGATGGCAGGCAGAGTGGCGCTGGTGATGTCGATGGTATACAACGAGTCGGGGGTCGCCACGAAAGCGACATTGCCCGTTATGGCGATCGACGTTGCGTCACCGTCAGGCAACGGGAGCGAACTGGCGATGGTCGCCGCTGCGGGATCCTGGATGTCCAGCGTGGTCAGACCGCCGGATCCGTCGGCGAGATAGGCGTGCTTGCCCGCGACGGCGACATCCTGGACGATGCCCGGGGTATCCACTTGGCCCAGTAGGGTGATGTGGGCGGGGTCGGCGATATCCAGGATCGTGAAATAACCGGCGCCATAGAACAGGAGATTGCCGTCCACCACCATCGTCGCGTCCAGGGAGCTCCACGAGCCGGAGTGGTAGGACCCCAACTCCATCTCAGCGGAAACGGGCCCGCTACGGTGGTACCGCTTGAGCCCGGAGGCGCAGCCTACATAGCCGCCGTCCGTATACGGGGCGACACAGCGTACCCGCTCGCCGCTGTCGTAGGTGTCGATCAGGCGCAGGGAGTACGGGTCGGTGATGTCCAGAATCTGCATCCCGGCGGTATCGTCCGCGACGTACGCCCGGTTCCCGTCCAGTTCCACCGCCAGGGCCAATCCTGGTGTGTCGTAGATATCGGTCACGACCGGGGCCGCGGGATCCGTGATGTCCAGAGCTACCAGCCCGGTGGCGTTGTCGGCCAGGAAAGCGAATTGTCCGGCCACGGTCACATCGTTGGTCATCGACGAAGTGGCAACCGATCCGACCTGTACCGGCAGCGCGGGTGACGATACATCCAGAATCTGCAGCCCGCCGGTACCGTCCGCCACGTAGAGCAGGTCGCCATGCAGGGCCAGCTTCTTGGCCGATCCGGGGGTATCGAAGGCGCCGACCAGGGTCGGAATCGATGTCGTGATGTCGAGAACGACGATTCCCGAATTCCCGTCGGCGACGAAAGCACGGTCTCCGGCTACAACCACATCCGAGGCATACCCCGGCGTATCATAGCTTCCCAGCGACAAGAGGACCCCGTTTTCGATCAACACGACCTTGACGCCGTTGTACCCGTTGGCCAGAAAGGCGCGGGGACCCCACAACACGACACCCAACACCAGGTCGCCCGCTTCCCGCAGGCTACCGACCACGACATGGTCCTCGCGCCTGACCATTTCCAGGCCCCAGATACCTTCCGCCAGATAGATATTTCCGCCGTCCAGGCCGAGGTCGATTCCGTTCACCGCCAGATCATAGACTTCGTGGGTCGTCGTTTCGGTGACCGTCCAGGTCTCGATCGGGATCGGCCGGGCTGTGCCGGCGACCGTATCCACGACAGCGAGATTGGCTTCCGGTTCCATGTTCTGCCATGAGGTGAAATCTTCGACAAAGGGCTCGGGCAACTCGGCAGATGCCATGCCGGCCCAGCAAAGGGTGAACGTCAATACCACCGGCAATAGGATCCCGGAGTGTGCAAGTCTCATCAGTGGCCCTCCAATGATTCAGTTTCGAAGATTGCAGTGTATTGATTGTGCCACAAATAGCACAAAAACACAACCGGTTCGAGGTGAAAAATCTCCTTGATCTGGACGGGTCACAGTCGGGCGCCGGGGCTTCCCGGGTCAGGGCGCTTCGTGTCGTAGGTGACAATTTTAGAGCGGTGTTCCCTTGGAACTGGAGATGAACATGCGGTATCATGTGAGCGTGTGATCAACCAAAGGAGAGTAACATGCCCACGACATCAAGGCTGGCAAGAACCCATCATCTGGTACTTGCCCTCGTTCTGGTCCTGGCCTTCGGGCCGGCCGGTTGCAGCAGCGACGGCGACAGCGGCGGGACGGAGCCGACGATCGACACCACCGCGCCCAACCCGGTCACGGACCTGCTCGTCCTGCCGGGCAACGGGGAAGTGAGCCTGAGTTGGACCAATCCCTACGATTCGGACCTGGCGGGAGTCCGGATCCGGCGGGCGACCGTCGCAGCGCCGACCGATACGACCGGCGAGGTCGTGTACGAGGGGTTGGCCACCTCGTACGTCGACCGGACGGTGGCGAACGACACGGAATATTACTACGGAGTCTTCGCGTACGATGCTGCCGGCAACGTCTCGTCCGGCGTGACGCGAACCTGCACTCCGCACGTGGGCGCGCCGGTCACGTTCGCGGACGCGAATCTGGAGCAGCCGCTACTGCGGGGTGCTGGCGCCGAACGCGAAGTTGCGTCGCGCCGTCATCGAATCGGCCGGCCCGGCCGGAGCGACCCTGCAGCTGTTGCAGGAG
>JANTGJ010000185.1 GCA_024762975.1 Candidatus Krumholzibacteriia bacterium | reverse complement strand
TGGTTTGTTGAGATCAATAATCGTAACTAATTGATCCCGGGGTGTTTATCATGTTCGAGATTGTACCGTAGAGTTGACGAGACATCAAGAAACACAAGCGTGACTTGGTTATACAAAATCGAGGTTCGTGTCGCCCACCACCGCCAGATCCCACTCAACCATCCCGCGCCCATCGAGCCCCTCGTAACTCCAGTCATAAACGATGCGCCTCGCAACCTCGACCTCGACAATTTTCCAGCGATGCGGAAACGACCGCGAGTCAGCCATCACGTCGAACCCGGTCTCAAATCCGCCCCGCGCCTCGAAGGCGGGGATCTCTTCAAAAAACCACTGAACCATCTCGTCACGCACGGTGATTGCGCGCCAGAGGCGATCGACAGGAACCCTGAATCTCTGGGTGACGATGATGGGGGGATCGGTGTGTTTCATGCCGACTCCAAGCTGGGGGGTAGCGTCGAACGGCTCGGATCGGATACTATCGCAGGCACATCCCGAAGTACACCCGGACCGCACTGGAAAGGCTCGCCCATGTTCTTCTTTGCCGGTCGTCGCCGCGCAAAGCTCCTGCAGATGAAACTGACCCGCGAAGAGCGCGAGGTGATGTACCGCACCGCGCCCCTGACCGCGCGCCTGCCGCACGACCTGCTCGCCCGCCATGAGGGCATCGTGAAGGTCCTTCTGAACGAGAAGAGTTTCGAGGGCGCCGATGGCCTCGAACTGACCGACGGCATGAAGCTGTGCATCGCCGGCCAGGCAGCACTCCTGCAACTGCGCGAAGACGCCGACTACTACCCGGGCCTCGATACCATCCTCGTCTACCCCGAGCCCTTCGTCGTCGATCACGAACATCACGACGAGTCCGGCCTCGTCACCCAGGAAGAGACCGACCTGTCGGGCGAGTCGTGGACCCGCGGCGTCGTGATCCTGGCCTGGAGCGACGTCCAGTCCGAGGCCGCGAACCAGAACGGCTACAACGTCGTCCTGCACGAGTTTGCCCATCAACTGGACGACCAGACCGGCACTGCCGATGGCACACCGCTGTTGCCGAACGGCGAACTGGCCGCACGCTGGGCCGTCTCGTTCCAGAAGGCGCTGGAGAAGCACCGCGGCCTGGCCGAATGCGACAAGCACGTGCTCTTCGACGAGGACGCCGCCCAAAGCCCCACCGAGTTCTTCGCCACCGCGATGGAATTGTTCTTCGAGTTTCCGGAGGATCTGGTGCGGGAGTACCCCAAGGTGTACGCCGTATTGCGCGAGTATTTGGGGGTGGATCCGGGGGAGTGGTAGGGGGCTTCATTCGACATGTCGCTATTGACGGTTGAACTCTAAACGACTAAAATTCCAATCTGAACGACTTCTAGTTTTAGTCGGAGAGCAATCCATGACCGCAATCCTACATCTCTTTCCCTCCGAGACCTTCTTTCGTGTTCTCGAGTTGCTGACACTTCAGCCCGACCGTGCCTTCTATCAGCGTGAGATCGCCCGTGAACTGGACTGCGGCCTGCTGACTTGCCAACGCGCCCTGAAGCGACTGACGAGCGCCGAATTGATCGAGGTCTGGCCCGACGGAAATCGCACCTACTACCGCATCCGCCGCTCGCACCCGATTTACCCCGAGCTCCGTTCGATCCTTTGGAAAACTGTCGCCCTCGGGGATCGTGTTCGCGGTGAACTGGCACAGTTGGGTAACGGGTTCGAGCTCGCGTTTCTCTTTGGTTCCATCGCGGCCGGCACCGAGACGGCCGAAAGCGACATCGATCTGATGATTGTCGGAAATGCCGATTCGTCGCTGCTGGCGACCCCATTGGCCAGAATCGGACACGACCTGGGCCGCGAATTCAACCCGGTCGTATTCCCCTCCCGCGAGTTCCGTCGAAAGGTGCGGTCCGGAAATCGCTTCCTGAATATGGTCATCGCCTCCCCGAAGATTTGGCTGCAGGGGAGCGACGATGAACTGGAAGAATTGGTTGGAGAAAGGAAGGGTTCGCCAGGAGTCGGCTGATGTGGCCGAGTGACCCGGTGGGCTGGCCTCATGTGATCCCCCCGGGGGGATGTCCTCGCAGTGATAACACAACCCAACCCGGAGATCTCAATGCCCACTTCAACCCTTAAGCCTCGACATACTAAATACGATATAGTATATTTATAGTATGTGGGAGATCTACGAACACCGGCGCCTGGCGCGCATCCTCGAGCGGCTGCCCGAACCGGTGCTCAAACGCTACGAGAAGTGGAAGGACATCATCCGCATCTCGGGGCCGCAGGGGCTGCGCCGGATCAAGGGCTTTCACGACGAGGCGCTGCGGGGTGAGTGGAAGGGGCACCGATCCTCGCGGCTCGGATTGCAGTACCGCGTGATCTACCAGGTCGAGGCCGACGAAGTGATCGTTTATGTCCTGGATCTCAACGCCCACGACTACCGAAGGAAGTGACCATGGCTCGCAAAGGATTCCGCAAGGCACGCAAAAACCTCGATGTATCCGTCGGTGAGTCGGTGCGCATCATCCGCGAGCTCCAGGAACTGAGCCAGAACCAGTTGGCCGCCCTGTCAGGCATCCCCCAGTCAACGATCTCCGCGATCGAGAATGACCGCGTGAAGGTTGGCGTCGAGCGGGCGAAGGCCCTGGCTCGCGCCTTGCGTTGTCATCCTGCCGTGCTGGTCTTTCCCGGATGGGACGTGGACAGCGAGAGCGCGGCGTAGGCGGAGTACCCGCCGGCGGGTACCCCCCGCCACGCCCACCAGCCGGGTCAACCGCACCACCCTGCGCACTCTTACCCCCCGACTCCCAAAAAAACAAAACAACCCGCAACCTTCCTCGCGAACTCTCGTAAAACACGAGGTGCATTACTTGACATATGCACTAATGCACTGTATGGTCCGGACCGATACACCCTCATACGGTGCCCACGCGAGAGGCGCGTGAAGCCACTCGGAGCACTCGGAACCAACCGGACGAAAGCGGCCTGCTCCCGGGAAGGAAACAGATGCTATTCCACATCGATCCAGGCAGCGGAGTGCCGATTTTCCGGCAACTCATGGATCAGGTGAAGCTCAGCATTGCCTCCGGAGCCCTGAAGTCCGGCGACGAACTGCCGTCCATCCGCAGCCTCTGCGTTCCCCTGGGGGTCAATCCGATGACGATCAGCAAAGCCTACAATCTTCTGGTCCACGACGGCGTGCTCGAGCGTCGTCCGGGACTACCCCTGATCGTTGCGGCGATCGACGATGACGATCTGAGCGATCGCCGGGCCGAGCAGGTCGCTCTCGCGCTGGCCGAACCTGCTCGTCTGGTGCGCTCGCTTGAATTCGACCGCGACCAGGCCCTGGACCTCTTCCGCGAACTCTTGAAAAAACCGTCCGACGGGGAGGAAAACTGATGTGCTTGCTGGAATTCAACGACGTGTCGCGGGGCTATGGCAGCGAGAAGGTGCTGTCCGGAGTCAACCTGCAGGTCCACGCCGGTGAAGTGATCGGTCTGCTGGGTCGCAACGGTGCCGGCAAAACGACCTTGATCCGACTGGTCATGGGAATGCTCAGGCCCGAGTCCGGCCGCATCAAGGTCTTCGGCGAGGATCCGCGCAAGGATCCCGTCGCCACCCGTCGCCGCATCGGCTACGTGGCTGAAGACCAGGAGCTGCCGCCGTTCCTGAAGGTCCGCGACGTCATCGCCATGTACCGCGATCTGTATGCGGACTGGGACGAAGACTTCGCGACCGACCTGATGAATCGTTTCGAGCTTCCGCCGGCTCGGAAAATCAAGGATCTCAGCCGGGGGCAGGCCCGCCAGGTGGCGCTGCTCTGTGCAGTCAGCCACCGGCCCGATTTGTTGATCCTCGATGAACCGGCCGGCGGGCTCGATCCAGCGGCGCGTCGCGAATTCATGGAAACCTCGATCCGTCTGTTGAACGAGGAAGGCACGACGATCCTCTTCAGCTCGCATCACATGAGCGACGTCGAGCGCATGGCCAGTCGGCTGGTCATGATCCACGAAAACCAGACCTGGATCGATTCCGAGCTCGACGACATCCGCGAGGGCTACTGCCTGGCGCAGATGCTGGCCGGTGACGGCATCGACGGCCAGAAGCTGTTGTCGATCCAGCAGTGCCTGTGCGCTCGTCGCCACGGCGAAGCCCTGCACGCCGTCTTCGAACTGGATCCCGACACCTGCAGCCGCCTGTTGCGGGACGAACTCGGCGCCGACATCGCCCGCTGCCGCACCATCAATCTCGAAGAAATGTTCATCGAGTTGGTCGGGAGGCCGTCATGAACCGGCGACTCATTCTGCAGTTGACCGGACGCCATGAAATCCTGCGCACGCAGCCCAAGCTGATCGCGGTCGCTTCGATTTCGGGCGTCCTGGTGATGAACGTCCTGGCATTCAATGCCGCGAAATCGGATCGGGCCCTCGAGCCGGGGATGCTGGACTTCTTTCTGGTCCAGGCCGCGCTGCCCCTGACCGCTCAGCAGGTATGGCGCAGCCACAACCTGGCCCTGATGCTCGGTGGGTTGGTATCGATTCTGATGACCGCTGTGGTGGTGGCGGTCGTCAACTTCCTGATGTCCGCGACCACCAACCTGGCACTGCTGCAGTGGAGCCACCTTTCCGAAATTCTGGTGCGTCCGGCGCTGCTGGTGCTGGTCATCAGCGGGCTGGTTTCGATCCGTCGCACGGACCTGATTGATCTGACCGATGATCCGGGTTGGCCGCGACTGCGCCTGAGGCTGCTGGCATTGCTGCTCGGGTTGTTGATCGTGCTGCAGTTCCTGCCGCTCGCGACCGGGGCCGTACCGGTGATGGTGATTTCGGTCCTGGTCGGCAGAGCGCGCAACGACCTGTCGAATTCGATGGAGGCCCTGCCGGTGGGTAGCGAGGCCGGTTCGCCCTACCATCCGACCGGCGCCGCCATGCCGGTCGCCGCATCCTCCCGACCCCTGAACTTCACGATCATGCGTCAACTCTTCAAGTGGCCCCTGAACTGGATCGTGGGCATGCCCTTTCTGGTTCTTTTCGGATTCCTACTCGGCGGATTCCTGCCCGGACTGGATCCGGGCAGGTTCGACGACAACTCCATGCGCGTCGTGCAGTATTTCATCGCCGTCTATCTGTTGCTGGCCTTCGGTGGGCATTTCCTGGAGAACATGTGGCGGGTCGATCACCTGCCGATCTCGCGCCGTCGCCTGTTGGTCTGGTTGATGGTGCCGAATATGATCGCGCTGTCGCTCGGCTATGGCGGCAGCATGCTGCTGCTGCAACGCCACTACGACCAGAACGAGCAACTCCGTTTCGTGAACGAAGGCGAGCGGTACGGTCTGAAGGTGCCTCTCGAATTCTTCGAGCTCGCCGCTGCCGATGCGCCGCTGATCGTGGCGCCCGACGGTAGTGAAGTCGAACCGTTCTCGCGGTCGGTCATGAAGGGATTGCCGTGGCAATTCTATCAGCCCTATCACACGCCCATCGACGCCGGGCCCGACTTCATCGCCTGGCAGATTCATCGCGCCGTGCAGGCCGTTTACGGAGTCGAGATCTCGCCCGACGAGATTCGGCAGCGATACCTCGAGGTTCCGGAAGAGGGGCCCGTCGAGGTGGTCGAGGCCGGCCTGACGCTGCAGGCCGACTATCCCGAACTGCACAACGGCTACCGCGGTCCTGTATTCCCGATCCTGGTCGGCTCGATTCTGATTCTTTTCATCCTGGCCCAGGGCGTCATCTTTTCCTTCTACCGACCGGGCATCACCTACAAGAGGGGCCGAGTCGTGTTTTGGGGCATGATGGGCTTCCTATTCCTGCTGCACGTGTGTGTCTACGCGACGCTGATCGCCGGCTGGACGGATGATTGGATTCTTACCGGATCAGTCCTGGGGTTGGCGCGCATGGTCCTCGATGCAGGGCCCTTCGCTCAGGTCGGTGTCTGGTTTCTGACAGCGCTGATCTTCGCCGCCAGCTGGCGCTGGACCGAGCGTCGTTTCCACGACGTGGAGGCTCCTCGCGGGGGCGGTTCTTGCAGTTTTCTGTAGCCACTTTCACCCGGAAGCCCCGGATCATGGGATCACCCCGGATTCGG
>JANTGJ010000184.1 GCA_024762975.1 Candidatus Krumholzibacteriia bacterium | reverse complement strand
ACCTGTTGCTGGGACCCGGTTCGAGTTCCGCACTGGTGGACTACGAGGCCAATGGCTGGAATCTCTCGTGGCAGCAGTGGCTGTGGTCCGACGGCGGAATCAATTTGCGATACGAGCACGGATCCACGGACTACTACCAGGTCGACGGATACACGGCCTCGATCTTCAAGGAATTCTAGGCGACGGTGGAATCTCGGGCCGGTGGATCCAGCGATCCGCGGCGCGGGCGATCCCTCCGGCGATCCAGACCGCAGCGATCCCGGTGCCCGTGTCCAGCAGCAACTGGAACAGGTACAGATGCTTGACCGCGTCGTAGGCTCCATCGCCCACCACGCAGATTCCCAACTGCATCGCCGCCATCAGCGTCAATCCGCCCTGCAGCCAGGCGATTCCGCCGGCCTCCGAACGCAACCCGCATTTCCACTGCACCCAGGCCACGGCGCCGGTCGTCAACACGAGGAGGAACCCCAACCAGCCCAGCGATCGGGGCAGCACCGAAGCCTGGAAATGAGACCAGGCGGCAAAGTTGGTGCTTTGCGAGCGGGCGGCACGCCCACTGGCTTTTGTGAACTGTCCATGCACCGGGTCGAACTTCACATAGCACTGATTCGCACAGCGCTCGGCCAGACGAAACCCACGGCCGGGATGCCGCAGGAAGAAGCGGGCCAGGTCGGCGTGGGTGATATCCTGAACCGCTGATTCCACGGGGACATCGGGTGCGAAGGCGCCGCTGCCACTGTAGCGAGCCAGTTCGGGATCCAAGCCCAATTCGATCAGGTCGGCCCGTGGATCGTCGGCATCGGGTAAGAGCGAATAGAAAACCACATTCCAGCGATTGTACTGCTTGATTGCCTCGGGTACCTGCAGGTAGAGCATCCCGCAGATGCCGAGCGCAGCGACCGAGCCCAGCGCCCACACGATCCAGCGATTCGTGGTGCCTGTGCGCAGCAGCCAGGGCACCGGCAACCCCACCACGACTGCGATCAGGAGCAGATTTTGCGGCTTGGCCGCGGCGAATCCAATTCCGATCGCCAGGAAAAGCAGGACTTGCCACGGGCGAACGATCCGCCGCCGGTTCAGCACCAGATATACGCCGACCGTCAGGACCAGGAATATCAGTGTCGCGCTCTCGCTGTAGAAGGAATTGAAAAACGCGATGGTGGTGACATCGGTTGCCGCCAGAAAAAGCAGGAACGCACCGACCCCTCGAGCGGTCCAGCCCAGCGGTTTCAGGGCGAGCAACAGAAGGGCGATTCCCAGCAGATACAAGCCGGCATTCACTGCGCCCAGTCGCCGCAGGTCGAACGTGTCGCCGGTACTCATGCCCAACAGGGCCACCCGGCCCACGGCCACCTCGGTGGTCGGGAAGGTTGCCGGTTCGCGCTCGACGACGGTGTACTTGAGGTTGAGGTGATCAAAGTAACGCTCGGACCATTGGCTGACCGTGGGCTCCAGGCCCAGCGGCGTCATGACGCGGTGGTAGTCGCCGTTGTCAGCCACACCGATCACCGGTTCGGCCAGCAGTTGCACCGCCAGGGCACCGGCAATGGCGAGTAGGACACCGGTCGCAAAGAGAAACCAGGCGATGTCGATCCTGGCAAGCGGTCGGGGCATGGTCCTCCAGGCGAACGAGAAGGCGGGGCGGTCCCGCGCGGCCGAAAATCGGAGTTCATCGACAAGCCGGATACTGCCTGCGCGGGGCTGCTCTTGTCCAGTCCCGCTTGGGGCAAAAAACCTCGATATCGGATCTGGCGGGAAGCCGTGGATCGGCTTAGACTGTGGCCAGTGAAACGGTTCAATCAATCGGATCGGCCCAGGCCGACCGCTCATTCCCCGATCGACAGGAGAAAAGACATGGCGCACGAACTGCCCGCACTGCCGTATGAGAAGAACGCCCTGGAGCCCCACATCTCGGCCGAGACGCTCGAGTTTCATCACGACAAGCACCACGCTGCGTATGTAAATAATCTGAACAACCTGATTCCGGGGACCGAATTCGAGAACATGTCCCTGGAAGACATCGTCCGCAAGGCCCCGGCCGGTGGCATTTTCAACAACGCCGCCCAGGTCTGGAACCATACTTTCTACTTCGCCGGCCTGAGCGCTGGCGGCGGTGGCGAGCCCACCGGCGATCTGGCCGCGGCCATCAACGAGTCCTTCGGCTCGTTCGCGGAGTTCAAGGATCAGTTCAGCAAGACGGCCGTAGGCAATTTCGGCTCGGGCTGGACCTGGCTGGTCAAGAACGCCGACGGCAAGTTGGCGATCGTCAACACCGGCAATGCCGGCAGCGCCCTGACCGGTGGCGATACGCCGCTGATGACCATCGATGTGTGGGAGCATGCCTACTACGTCGACAAGCGGAACGCCCGTCCGGCCTATGTCGAGGCGTGGTGGAATGTGGTGAACTGGGACTTTGTGGCGAAGAATTTCGCCGGCTAGTTTCCTACATTCCCTGGTAGGGAAAACGGCGGCCCGCTCTTGCGGGTCGCCGTTGATTTTGCTCGGCCCGGCCGGGCCTGCGAGCGCTATTTCATCAACAACATCTTCTGCTTCAGCACCCGATCTCCGGCGACCATGCGGCACAGGAACATGCCGGAGGAAACCGAACGTCCCCCCGCATCGGTACCGTCCCACACCAGCGTGTGGTTACCTGCCGGCATCGCACCCCGGTGCAGGATCTTGATCAGGTGCCCCCGCAGATCGAAGACCGACAGATCGATGTCCATCGCCTCCGGCAGCGAGAACTGAATGCTCGTCCGTGGATTGAACGGGTTCGGGTAGTTCCTGCCCAACTGCAGGGCGGGCGCCGGGGTATCGACCGGAGTCGGACCGGCGACGGTCAGGGTGATCGGGACGGTGACGATCGCGCCGGCGTTGTTCGCAATCAGCAGATCGGCCCGATAGCTGCCCTCGGCCAATCCGGTACTATCGAAATCGAGTACGATATCCTCGCCCTCGCCCGCCAGAACGACTCCACTGTAGGTGCCCACCGTGACCCAACTCAGATTGCGGCCGATCATGAACATTTCGTCGCTGATGTCGAACAACCCGGGATCGTCGCTGTCCACGACGCGGATCCGGCACTGGGCGCTGATCGGTCCGGTCACGTTCCAGACGTAGCTGCCGTTGCCGGCCGGCACATCGGCCGCCAGCAATTGCCAGCCGGTGCCGTCGCCGCGGTCCAGTTCGATCGCAACCGTGGTCGGCCCGCCCGTGGCGCTGTACTGGATATCTCTCGTTTCGCCTTCGGCCCAGCTTTCGCCTCCATTGGGAGAAACGACGAAGATACTGGGCCCCGCCTGTTCCAGCACCAGGGTGCCGGAGATTTGATGCGGAGCGCTTCCCCAGTTGTCGCCGGTCAGCGTGTAGGGAATCTCGATCGGTCCGCCGACCGCTCCGAAGGTCACGTTCACCGTAGCCTCACCGGTGGTGTTGTCTCCCACGTGGCCGTTCGCCCATTGTGCCAAAGCGCCGTCTCCGGTGCTGCCGACATAGTCCAGGCTGTTGGAGGCGGCGAACGAAGTGGCCGAGTTGACCGAGACGCCGGGAGGGAAATCAGCTTCGATTCCGACGATCCACTCCAGATCGTCGCTCACACACGATACCGTCAGCAGCAAATCGATCGTTTGGCCTGGCTCGTACTGGCTGATGTCCGCGGTGAGGTCCGAGTAGGTCAGGTTCTTGTCGACCGGCGGCGCGGCGGTCGGCGGCGCCGGATCGACCTTCGTGATCTGGTACCTGAGCACGGATCCGGCTTCGCCATGGTTCGCGACTCGCACCTGTTCGGTGGACTGCTCATCGGTTGCGAGGGTGACCGCCAGCGCGGTCGGAGCTGCGTCGCAGGTCACGTCCAAATCGGGTCCGGCAGGTCGGAAGAGGATGGCTCGCCCGGCCGACAGCTCGGCAGCGGCCGGAGCATACTGGTTGTAGTAGGTGACCAGGACACCATCGGTACCGTCGAGATTCTGGATTCCGGTCGTGGCATAGCCGCGGCTGGTATCGTTGTTGTTGACGGTCTCGTACTGGAAAAGAATCTCCCCGTCACCGGTCGTCGTGGGATAGGCCAGCGGATCGTGCAGGATGACCTCGAAGTTCTGGGTACCGCCCGTGCGATTGGTCATTCGGCTCCACTGCACGACCAAACGATGGTGGGTAGCGTCATACCAGGAGTAGACCTGGTTCTCGCCGGATTGGTTCAGGTCATCCCAGAATGGCGCGATCAGCGTGTTGGGGCTGCCCGCGCTGGGGATGCTCCAGTTACGCCAATGGACGAGCGTGGTGTTGCCCATGGCGATCCAGCCGTTCGAGCACACGGCGATCTGGCTAAAGTCCTGTCCGTAGTAGGTAAACGTGAAGGGCAGATCGAGGACCTGCGTGTCATCCTGCTCGTAGCCGAAATCGTTCAATCCCACGCTTGTGCCGGCTCCGCCGTGGTGAGGGTCGATTTCGACCCAGTCGTAGGTGGGGGCCAGCAGGTAGGCCGAGTCGGTATTGTCGAAGGCGTAGTAGCCGTAGGCATCCGGACCGACCGGGTCGGAGACGGTAACAGTGCCCACCGGGACGGTGAACTCGACCACGCGTACGGCACCGCTGGACTCGGTGATCTCCAACGAGAAGACAGCCAGGTGACCCTGGAAGCAATCGGCCGCGATCTGTACTGCGAACGGGTCGGCGCTGTTGTCGGCGGTCCCGGCCGGGTCGATGGTGCCGAAGTCCGCGGCCCCGTCCGTGATCGTCACCCAGGGGCTTTCGCAGGTCAGGATTCCGCTCGCATCCGAGGCGGTGGCGCCACCGAGGTTGCCGAGGGTCACGGTCAGCGACCCGCTCTGGCCAGGCTGCGGATTCCCGCCCAGGCTCCAGGCGGTCTGTGTGGCGGTCAACGCCGAGGCTTTCACCGGCAATTGCAACGCTGAAATCCATTCGTCCGCGCCGCTGGCCGCGGTCAACACCATCTCCAGAACGTGATCCGCGGGGGCGGTCGCGGAGACCCGGATCAGAAACCCGTCCGATCCCCAGGCTGACGCGCCGCCGGCCAGGTCACCGAAAGTATCGCTGCCCTCCAGAATCGTGACGTAGGGATCACTGCTGGTCAGGGTCGCCATCACGGCGCCGGCCAACTGGGTGCCGCGATTCACCAGTTCGCAACTCAGTTCCAGGGTCTCGTCCGGATTGACCGTGCTATCGGCGTTGCCCTGGCTGCCTCCGGTCGCGTCGTCATCCACCATCGTTTGGGCCAGGTCGAGATGAACATCCACCGTGCCGAGGACCGTCGCTCCCAGGTAGGGCATCAATCCCTGACCCCAGACGGTCACCAGCACGGAACCGGCGGTGTGCCCGGGCAGGGCGAATACGGCTCGTCCGCTGGAGTCGGTCGTCGCGTGGAGACTGATTTCGCCGTCCTTGTAGAGTGCGACAACGGCACCCGCAACGGGCAGCCCCCCTTCGGTCACCTGGACCGGTAGGGTCCCGCCGCCGACGGGCAACGTGGCCGGATGCTCAACGGTCAACGAAAGCGGGGGACTGATCCGGAGGTCGGTCGCCGGGTCGCCGATCAGGCTGGACCAAACGGACCAGATCTCGACCCTGTCGGCCTCGAACGGTTCGTAGTTCTTGTAGATCTCCAGCTTGCCGGCGGCTTGGGCGATCCCCAGTCGGTGGTCGTCGCCATTGATCGCCGATTCGCAGATGCCATGAAAGAGCACATTGTTGTAGCGCGTGTGCGTACCGATCGTGGCCAGGCCGATGGCGCCAATGGCACCGCCGCCGGGGGCGCGCAGGAAAGCCTCGTTGCGGGCGTCCGTCTCCGAGGCCCAGGACCCGCTGTCGCAGGTCGGGAAAATCGCAAACGGCAACATGCCGCCATTGGTGGCGGAATTGATGTGGCCGCTGTGGAATCCACTCATTCCCAGGTAGCCGCGGTAGGTGAAAATGCTCAGACCCTGATTCAGTGACGAGAGCATCTGCGCGGAAAAGTTGCCACTCCAGAAGGTATCTACCTGGGTGAAGCTGTGGGCCTCGAGCTGGGCTTTCATCCATTGGCTGACGTAGATCGTCGAGGTGCCCGAGGCGCTGGGGTCCGCGGTCAGCGAGGCGCGCGTGTACCAGCTTGGATCGCCT
>JANTGJ010000183.1 GCA_024762975.1 Candidatus Krumholzibacteriia bacterium | reverse complement strand
CTGAAGGATTTCTTGCAGTGCAGGCAGGTAAACCGCTGGATACGTCTTGGCTGGGCGAGACGATGGAAGAATCCGAGCTTCTTGTAGCGCCATTGCTGGTGGAACTGCCTGTGGAATCGGCAATTGGGGTTGGGGCAATGGGGCGGACGCCATTCTGGGTGTGTGGTGGGGCAGACAAACATGTCCGGTCCACTGCAAGCAGCGAACCGGACACATTTGTTGAGGCACAACCTATTTGTCTACGTGCAACCGACCCGCTCAGTGGAAGAGACGCTCCATCGCATCGCTGACCGGAGCGGCCGCAGCCTTGCTCGATGTACCCGGCTGACCATAAGTAGGATACCAGGTCTGTGCCGGAACGGCGTCAAAGGTCTGGTCAGTCAGGGCACCGACCTGATCCAGGAACGCATCGGCAATGACAGCATAACCGGCGTTGTTGGGATGAATACCATCCAGCGAGAACAACGTGGTAGCCGCTGCCTGGTCGACGGACATGCCCTGGCCTACCAGCAACAGGAAGTGTGTCTTCTGGGCAGCCGGCAGGCCGGCCATGATCGCGTTGGCATCCACCTGGCCGCACTGGGCCAAGCCCAGGGCATTGACCATTTGGACGGCCTCGGTGATCGAGTTGTTGAAGGCCGTGACAGCGGCGCCGACGGCGGCGACCTCGGTCGCGGTCAGGGTATAGCTGGCCGGAATTTGATCGGTCGCGGGATTCGCCGTCGCCAGCCAGGTGGCTACCGTGAAGCGAACCAGCGCAACGTCCTCCTCTTCAAAACCGAGAGGCCAACTACCGCCCAGTGCTTCGGGCAGGGTCGCGTTGAACACGGGTACCGGCCAGAAGTAGGGGATGTCCGAAATCTCGGGGATATTCGCCACGACGATGGTCGCCGGGAATCCGGTTCGCTTGAGCAGGCCGCCTGCAAACGTCGTCAGCATGCCCTTGTAGCGGGCGTCGAATACGGCCGGGTCCGTGATCGTCACGCCCGGAATTACGGTACCGGAGGTTGCGCCTCCCAATACATCGTTGTTGCCGATCCATACCGTAGCCAGCGTCGGTCCCTTGGCGACTCCCTGGCCGAACATCGAGGCTGTCTCGTAAGACGGCGTGGTCGAGGTTGCGGGCATGGACACGTTGCCGAAAAGACTGTAGCGGTTGATGAAGTCGAAGTAGGGGTTCTCCACTCCGAAGGCCAGGTAACTCGCGGCGGTATACCTGTCGTAGGCATTCATCACGTCCGTCAACTGGGCGCCCGGGACGCCAAGGTTGTGATACGGCGTGGGTTGAGCCACGGCCGCCAGCAGATCAGTCTGTACGTTGGCGAGGCTCGTTTCACCCAGGATGCCCAGCGATCGGGTGCCTTGATCATAGAAATACACGCCTGCCACGTAGTTCTCACCGCTCGGAGCAGCTGCACTGCCGATTCCCGGCGCGTTGATCCACGGTTGCGAGAATTCCATGTCGCCCGGTCCGTTGGCCAGACCCATCTGTCCGGCCATCAGTCGCGGGTAACTGCTCATCTGGCCCGTGGCCATCAGGCCGCCGTCCATGAATCCGGCCGTCAGGCTGTTGCCGATGGCAACATAGTTGGCGAAGACGGCGGTTCCGCTCGGTGCCGCCAGTCCCTCGGGACTGTCGGGCGCGTCGAGCGTGCAGCCTGCGGTCAGAAGGACCGGCAGGACCAGTATCCACATCAGTTTGTTCATCATGTTCTTCATCTCCTGCACCTCCTTCTAGAAGCGGTAAGTGACGCCCATGCCCATGATATGGGCCAGGGACTTGTACGACCCGACGGGGTAGGCGGGATCCGGGTTGGCCGGAACGCCGTTCTCGAATGTGGTTCGTTCCTCGCCCACGACCAACATGTAGGCGAAGTTGACATCCCAGTTGCCGTGGTAGAGTTCTGCACCGATGCTGAAATCGTTGCGATCGCTATCCGGCAACAGGGGGCTGACCGAGGCCAGCGGCTGGGGAGTGTTGTCGTAAACGTATCCGGCCATGAGATTCAGTCGTTCGGGGATCATGGTGTAATCCAAACCGAAGCGCACTTGCCACACGTCCTCGTAGGCGAAGTGGATGTCCTGATTCAGCGGGCTGCCGGCATCTCCGTCGAACTGGAGAGCCAGGTTCTCGAAGGTGCTCCATCCGAACCAGACGTAGTTGAATTCGGCTGCCAGACGATCGGTGAAGCGATAGGCCGCACCCAGGCTCAGGATATTCGGCAGATTCAGTTCGGAGTCGAGCGAGTGATCGGAACCACCGAGAGCAGCCAGCAGGTTCGTCGGATAGTTCGACGGTGAGCCGCCAGCGGTCGCGTCCTCGAGCGTCGCGTCGCCATCCTCGAACTTCATGGTCTTCTTGTGGTGGTACATCACACCCAGTGAAAGCTGATCGTTGGGTCGATACATGGCACCGAACGTTGGGGTCACATTCGGATTGCTGAGACCCTCGAGGGTAGTGTCGATGGCATTGTCGCCCGTAGAGGCATTCAGCGAGTATTTCTGCAACTTCAGGTGCTGCACCGCGAGGTCAACACCCAGAGAGATGGCCAACTCGTCAGTCACCTTGTACGAAACCGCAGGGGTCACATAGATCGTCTGGATCCCCACATCGTAGCTGACCTGGCGTCCCACGAAAGTCTCTGGCTTCATCCATTCGACGCCCAGTCCGAAGGGAGCGTATACGCCGGCTCCATAGGCCCAGTCGCCGCCGTTGTTGTAGGTGTAATAGGATCCCGGAACGAAATAGCCCTTGTGCTCGGCTTCAGCAGTGGCCACATCGCCACCGGGCGTGGCAGCTCCGGTGAACTTGAATCTCGGAGCAACCGACATGAAATTCATGTTGACCGTTTGGCCTTCGATGAACGACAGGCCGGCGGGATTGTAGAACAGCGCCGAGCCGTCATCGGCCGTAGCAGTGAAGGCACCACCCAGGGCGGTTGCTCGTACACCTGCTTCGTAGATATTGAAGCCGGCAGCCAAGGCTCCGCCTGCGGCTCCGGCGACCAAACCTGCAACCAGCAGGCAGGTGACAAACCTCTGTTTCATTGCGCCTCCTTACGTGGCAATACGTCGGGTCTGGAAATCGATCACGGCGGAGGCAAGTCCCCCTCATCTCAGTCGCGATCTCCTCACGAATCGAGTGGGCGCACCGTATCACAGGGTTCTTGGTTTTGGAAAGTAGAAAACCCCGAAAACAACCACCGGTGGCGTAGGATTTATTTCTCGGATTCTCCGATTCGGGATTGAGATTTCCTGACGGGAGTCGATAAATATAAGGTATTCTTTAATTGCGCGTGTAAAGTCTTGTACAGGAGTCAGCTACGTCGATGGCAAAGACCGTGACCGCCCGAAACGATGTTCGCCTCGCGCGCCTCCTGGCCCGGCGCGGCGCCCCGGGTTCGTATGCGCCGTTCGCGATGACCGTGTTGGTCACGATATTCGTGGGGCTTTGGAAGATCCATCCGGTGCACTCGGCTGGTTTCGTGGCCGCGACACTGGCTGCCGGAATCATGCGCAATCGGCTCAGCCGGCAATTCCCGCGACTCTATGCTGACGACTCCGATCGTTGGTACCTGCTCTTTCGGGGCACCACCCTGTTCTATGCATTGGTCTGGGGGCTGTTCACCTCCTATATCCAGGTCATGTACGGCGTGGGATGGCAGACGCTCTTGACGGTTCTGGTCGTCACGGGATTGGCCAACGGCGGTATCATCGCGCTCAGTCTGGAATCCCGAATCTGCATGCCCTTCCTTTTCCTGTTGCTCGGAATTCCCTTTGTGACCTCGTTCCTGCTCCCGGGTACCGAGGCCTATGTCCTGGCCACGGTCCTGGCCGTCTACCTCGCCTATCTGGTTGCCGCTTCGCAGATCCAGGGGCGCCAGATTCTGCGGCAGCTGAGGTCCTCGGATTTGCTGCGTCAACAGGCCCAAGAACTGGAACTGGCCCGGCGGGCTGCGGAACAGGCGAGCGAGGCGAAGAGTTTGTTCCTGGCCAACATGAGTCACGAGATCCGTACGCCGATCCATGGAATCCTGGGCATGACCGATTTGGCCCTGGGCACGGAGGTGGATAGCGAACAGAGAGAGTACCTGAATCTGACGCGGGCGTCGGGCGAGAGGTTGCTTGCGCTGATCGAGGACATCCTGGACTACTCGAACCTGGAAACCGGAAATTCGGAGATTCGCGCCGACGAAGTGGAGTTGCGCTCGCTGATTTCCGACACGGTCGAGCGACAGGTTCGGCACCGGAACAAAGCAAAAGTGGTGGTACAAACCGAGGTCAGCAGTGAACTGCCTCAGAAAGTGCTTATGGATGGCCGGCGTTTCGCGCAGATTCTCAGCCATTTGTTGTCGAATGCGGTGAAGTTCACCGAGCAGGGAGAGATTCGGATTCTCGTCGATGGGCACCGCGAGGGACCGGGAGGCTGGCAACTCGATGTCGAAATACAGGACACGGGAGTGGGCATTCCGGCGGACAAATTGGAGTCGATCTTTGCGCTGTTTTCGCAGGCGGACAACACCTTCGTCCGCCGCTTCGGCGGAATGGGCCTGGGACTGACGTTGAGTCGCCAAATGATCGAGTTGATGGGCGGCGAACTCAGTGTCGAGAGCGAGGTCGGCGTGGGCAGCACGTTCCGTTTTCGTGTCGGTGTCGAAGAGTGTGTAAGTCCGGATCGGGCTCCGGCCGCACCGGGAAACAGCCTCAGGATTCTCGTCGTCGAGGACAACCCGATCAATGCCCGGTTCGTTCTTCGCCTGCTGGCCAAGCTGGGGCATCAGACCCGGCTGGCCGGCAACGGACGAATCGGATACGAAGCCGTCCAGGAGGAAAAATTCGATCTGGTTCTGATGGACGTACAAATGCCCGAGATGGATGGCTTGCAGGCCACTCGCGCCATTCGCGCTGCCGAGGCTCCCGGTTCGGCGAAACTGCCCATCATTGCCCTGACTGCCCATTCCTCGTCCGAAGATCGAGATCGGTGTCTCGCATCGGGGATGGATGACTACCTGACCAAGCCACTACAGATTCCCCGGCTGAAAGAGATTCTGGAGCGGTTGGGCGAGGGCGTTTGCCTATTGAATTAAACACTACAAATCCCGGGTTTGTCTGATATAGTGGACTCTGAAATTCTTGATTCTTGGTGATTGCAGGACGGGAGCGCAACGGACGTCATGTTTCGAGTATCCAAAGCGGAAGAACAGGCCCTGCGCCTGACCATGAGGCTGGCTGCGGCCAACGCCCAGCAGACGCTCGGCGAACTGGCCCAGTCCGAGCAACTGCCGGAACCGACCGTAGCCAAACTGCTGGGACAGTTGCGTCGTGGTGGAGTGGTGGACGCCGTCCGGGGCCGCAACGGCGGATACATCCTGGCGGACTCCGCGGACCGGATTTCGGCTGCAGCGATCCTGGACAGCGTGACGACGCGCGCGACGTTCGGCTATCCCTGCCTGGAAAAAGAAGACCCGAACGACTGCACGTGGTCTCATGACTGCGGAATGCGTCCGGTGTGGAAGCTACTCGAGAGGCGAGTCATGCACGTGCTGGAAACAACCACCGTAGCAGACATGCTGAAGAAGGAATCCCTGATGACCGAGCAACTCGAGTCGGTCTGGCCCGCAGATCCGGAGTAACGATGTTTCGTATCCAGCGCGAGGACGCGGGGACGATCAAACTCAGCGGACGCCTGGATGCCGCGTCGGCGCCGGAAGCGCGGCGATTTCTGGCCGATGTGCAGTCTTCGAGCCGACTGGATTTTTCCGAACTCGACTACATCGCCAGCGCCGGCTTGGGATTGTTGGCAGCGGTGCAGCGCCGCTTGATGGGGGACGGGCAGGGGCTGACCCTGTGCGGGCTGAGTCCGCACCTGCGCGACGTCCTGCTTCTCGCCGGCTTCGAGGGAATCTTTGAACTGGAGTGAACTCTTTCACAATGGTGGGATCTATCTGCACGGCGCCTTGGCGCTGGGCCCGGTCCTCGTATTCCTGATTGCCCTGACCTGGTTCGATTCCCGCCACCTCATCCGGCGCCGATTCGTGGTGGGTGCGCTACTGGCCGGTACTGCCACCGGTCTGCTGGGCTACCTGGCCAATACCTCTGTTCTTGCCTGGACGGGTATGCCGACGTTGGTCTTTGCGATCGGCATCGCTCCGCTGATCGAAGAGTCGCTCAAGGGGGCCTTCGTCTATTGGTGCCTGCGCACCGGGAGAGCCG
>JANTGJ010000182.1 GCA_024762975.1 Candidatus Krumholzibacteriia bacterium | reverse complement strand
GCGCGGCGGGACTGTGGCCGGTCGTTCGCCGTTTTATCGGGTCCCGCACCATCCCCGGGTGTCACGGTCCCCGTCGTATCGGTCGTTGCCCCGAGGGCCATCATCCCAGTATCCGAATTCCTCGTACCGGCGCTCGCTGCGACTGGACATGCTGATTCGAACATCGCGGATCACGTGACGGACCATCCGGCGCGGCAGGTGCAGGATTCGTCCGACCTGGCGCCAGCTGTAGCCAATCCGCTTGAGATGCAGCAGTTCGCCCTTGCTGTAGTCTGTTCGTCGAGCCAGCTTGCGCGCCACCTTGCGATCGAACTTCGTGATCTTCACGCCGCGGTTGTGGGCCGGGATGCGGACGTGGATGCGGGAGCCGGCGCCGGAGTGGAAGCGCGCCTTCACCACCGGAGTGTTTACGCGCACGCCGAATCTCACATCGGCCTGGGCGGGAGCCGCCGCCAGACCGGCGCCGATCAGGATGGTCCATGCGCTCAGAGTCAGCGCGGCTCGGGTTGTCAGCTTCAGGTTCTTCATGGGTTTCCTCCTGGTCCGGGGCCGTGTCGTCCGGTTTCAACAGTTGTCGCTCTGGCGGCCCTCGTCCCTCTACTAACCAGAAGTATTCCGGAATGTATATTTCGGTAAACTTGTTGTTGGAAAACAGGTTGCAAGCGGACGGGCGTGTACCTGGAGGGGCACTGTCCGTGGGTTGCGACGCCGGTAGATGTGGGTTGTACTCGATCGGGGACATCGATCGGGGAAATCCACCGGGACATGGAAAAGCGGCGGCCGGAAATGCGGCCGCCGCTGGAGCCAACGCAGAGGAATGCTATTTTTCCCTCTCCGCCCAGATCGCGATGATGTTCAGGAGCGTATGGGTAGCCAGCTCCATGTCCTTGATGCAGATCCACTCGCCGTAGCCGTGGAAGTCCTGCTCTCCGGTGAAGATATTCGGTGTGGGCAGACCCCGGGCCGACAGCGTCGAGCCATCGGTTCCGCCGCGGATCGAGCCGCGAATGGGTTTCATTCCGGCGCGCCGGACCGCCTCCAGTGCGTAATCCATCGCACGCGGTTCCTTGGCCAGGTCGTACTTCATGTTCCGGTAGTACTCCTTGATCTCGACCTTCACCGTGGACCCGGGCCATTGCTCACAGGCCTTCTCGGCAAACTCCCGGATCATGGCTGCCTTCGGGGCCAGACCGTCGGCGTCGAAGTCGCGGATCAGCACCGAAACCTCGGTCTCGCTGGTGTTGCCCTTGATACCGATCGGATGGATATAGCCTTCGGCACCCTCCGTGGTCTCGGGAGCGCCGTCCCGAGGCAGGCTGGCAACAAACTCGGCGGCGACCTTGACCGATGGGATCATCTTGTCCTTGGCGTAGCCGGGGTGAATGTCGCGGCCGACGAAAGTCACCGTGGCGCTGTCGGCGCAGAAGGTCTCGTCTTCCACTTCGCCGCGTCGACCGCCGTCCATGGTGTAGGCGACCAGAGCGCCGAAGGCCTCGACGTCGAAGTGCTTCACGCCGGCGCCGACTTCCTCGTCCGGTGTGAATGCGATTTTGACCGGGCCGTGGGCGAAGTCGGGGTTCTCGAGAATGCGCGTGAGGCTTTCCATGATTTCGGCGATACCGGCCTTGTCGTCCGCGCCCAGCAGCGTGGTTCCATCGGCGGTGATGATCGTCTCACCGATGCATTCCTGCAGGTACGGATTCTCGGCCGCGACGATCTTCTTGTCGTTCTTGGGCAGGACGATGTCTCCGCCGTCGTAGTTCTCCCAGAAAGTCGGCACGACGTTTTCGCCGCTGACTTCGGGATAGGTGTCCATGTGAGAAATGAAAGCGATGACGGGTACGTTCTCGTAGCCCTGCGTGGCCGGCAGAGTCGCCGTGACATAGCAGTTGTCGTCGACCTGGGCATCATTCAGGCC
The DNA here is from genome assembly GCA_024762975.1 of Candidatus Krumholzibacteriia bacterium. GTDB lineage: Bacteria > Krumholzibacteriota > Krumholzibacteriia > LZORAL124-64-63 > LZORAL124-64-63 > JANTGJ01. The sequence goes on along the minus strand of JANTGJ010000182.1, from coordinate 4,349 downwards.
GAGGGCCTTCAGCTCATCGACGAGAATACGGGCCAGATCGAATTGCCGCTCGCTGGAGGGGTAGGTTTCGGATTCCTCAACACTCGTGGTGTGAACCTTGGCGTAGGCGACGAAGCGGTCGACCAGACCGGGAAAGCGGGAATCGGCAGCACGCTGGAGCATGGACAGCCTCCTGGGAAACGGGTGGCGCAGCGGGGATCGGGGCCCGTCACGATTTCGAAGAACAACTTGCAGAATATGGCCGATTCGGCGTGGCCCCGCAAGCGTACGGTGCGCAACCACCGACCGATCCGTACCTTGGAATGCACACGGGCCGATGTTAGTGTTGCTGCGAGATTCGGCGGACCACACACCGCCCCGGACAGATGACGGGACTCGCCCCGATGGCGGGTTCGGGTTTCCAGGAGGATACGATGGATTGTCCCTGTGGATCGGGAAGCAACTACGACGAGTGCTGTCAGCCGGTGATTTCCGGCGCGAAGGAAGCGGCCACTGCCGAGCAGTTGATGCGCGCGCGCTACAGTGCCTACACCCAGGCGGAGATGGACTTTCTTTTCGAGTCCCTGCATCCGGAGCACCGGGACGAAACGGATCAGGACAGTGCCCGCGACTGGGCCGAAAACTCCGAATGGCACGGACTGGAGATCCGCTCGACCGAGGCCGGTGGCGAGAATGACGAGAGCGGGACCGTGGAATTCGTCGCCTCCTATACCTACGAGGAGAAGCGTAAGAACTATCACGAAGAGGCTCGTTTCGATCGATTCGAAGGGCGCTGGTACTTCACCGAGGGGCGCCGTGCGGTGCAGAAACCGATCGTGCGGGAGGAGCCGAAGATCGGACGTAACGATCCTTGCCACTGCGGTAGTGGCAAAAAATTCAAGCGCTGCTGCGGAGCCTAGTAACATCGTGTGCGGAAAGCGGTTGCATGTACTGTTGCTGGCCGCCGGGATGGCAACCCTTCTTCTGGTCGATTCCACTTCCGTGCACGCTCAGGTAGTGGCCCCGGCCGATACCGCCGTTGCGGAGGAGTCTTCGAGTCTGCATCGGCTGCTTGCTCGTTTTTTCGGAAACCGCAAACCCAGCGGCGAGGCGCTCGATGGGCGCGCCGTTTCGGCCGTTGAACGGTTTTCTCCGGACGCCGGTGACCATATCGAGGTGGTGCTGGTCCACCCCGTAGCCCGTTTCGATGAACAGATGGTCGGCGGTGTCCTGAAGAGTCGGCGACTGGTTGGTCAACTGACTCGTCCGCTACGTTCTTTCACCGACGATTCAGTCATCCGCGACTACCTGCTGTTCGAGCGCGGCGAGTCCTTGGATCCGTACCGACTCGCCGACTCCGAGCGCATGTTGCGAAATCTTCCCTACATCTCGGATGCGCGTTTGAGCGTGGTTCCGTTGAACGCGGCCGGCGATACGGTGGCCGTGGTCGTTCAGACCGTTGATCGCTGGCCGCTGGGTGTGGATGGGGAAGTCGACAGCGCCGACGAGTTCGCGGCCGAGCTCTTTTCGGTCAACCTCCTGGGGACGGGGTTGGAGTGGCGAAATCGGATGTTGTATCGAAAGGACGGTGCTCCGGATACGGGTTACCACGGCCGCCTGCGCAAGGAGAATATCGCGGGAAGTTTCTGGAATACCGAGGCCGAGTATGCCGATTCGCATGAAGAAAAGCGACTGCGTTTCAGCGCGGAGCGGGGGCTGGCTCACCCGGGGATCACCGCTCTCGGCGGAGCATCGTGGGATCGCTACCGGGGGCGGCGCGATTTTGAGCACAATGGCGAGTCGGTCACGGCGGAAGCGTGGACCGGCAAGGTAAAGCGACTGTACGATCGACGAACCGTGGGCCAGCGGCCGCGCGCGCTGCTGGTGCCTGCGATGCGAATTCTGGATCGCCATTATCTCAGCCAGTCGACGGTAGTGGCCGACTCGAATCTGGTCCTGCGCGACGACCGGCTCTATCTGTGCAGCCTCTATTTTCAACGACTGAAGTACTACACGACCAGTTTTCTGTTGGGTCTGGGCGAAACCGAGAACGTACCTCGCGGTTTTGCCGTGAAGATGACCGGGGGCTACCAGGATCGGGACGACCGCAAGCGGGTATGCCTCTTTGTCGATTCGCAGGCGGTATTTGCCCGTACCCGGGGCGATGTCGTATTGGCGAGCGCGGACTGGGGCGGCTATTTCCGGGACCAGCGGATCGAGGAAGGGATGCTGCGGCTGGATGTGGGTTACTTTCCAGCTTTGATCGGCAAGGGGCGGTATCGGGCCCGTTTTTCCGGCCGGTTGGACTATTCGCTGGGCATCCGGCGCGCTCCCGGTGATCGGCTGATCCTGCGCTCCGGTCACGGTCAGCACCTGCTGCCTGAGCAGGAGGTCGCAGGCAACCAGCGGTTGGTCTCGACGCTGGAGTCGAACCTCTTTACTCCGTGGTCGCTCGCCGGATTCCGGATTTCGTGCATGACCTTCGGCGATGTGGGCGTTTTGGCCGGCGAGAATGCGGATTCGCTGTGGCAGGAGCGATTCTACTATGGAGTCGGCGTCGGCTTGAATCTGCGCAATCCCGATCTTGCCCTGCCGACGTGGCGCATTACCGTTGCGCTGCGCAACCGGGTCGATGACGGTTCGGCCGAATTCGTGTTCGGCTTCCGCTCGTTCGGGACTGCTCGACTGGGGATGCCGTCCTCGAAACCCACCCTGCTGGTTTACAGGTGATACCGGCCAAGTGTACGCTCGGCCCCAGGCCCGCGTGGTGCGAGCCGTGAGAGGAATCGTTGTTTGAAGATATCGGTTGCGATCATCACGAGAAACGCCGCTCGCGATCTGGAGCGCTGCCTGGCGTCGGTGGGATTTGCCGACCAGATCGTCGTGCTGGACCAGAACAGCGAGGACGGCACGGTCGAGGTCTGCCGGCGTGCCGGTGCCGAACTGTACCAGACCGAATGGCTGGGATTCGGCCGCACCAAACAGGCCGCGGTCCGGAAGTGCCGCAACCGCTGGGTCCTGAGCCTGGACACCGATGAGGAAGTCTCGCCGGAACTGCGCGCCGCGATCGAGGGTTTGCCCGAAGATGCGGAGCCTGCTGCCTTCGAGATCAATCGATTGAGTCGTTTCCTGGGAGTATGGATCCGGCATTGTGGATGGCATCCCGAGTATGTCGTGCGACTCTTTGACCGGGACCGAGGCTCCTTCAACGAGAAGCCGGTTCATGAGGGAATCGAGGTGAGCGGTGAAGTCAAGCGACTGCCCGGTCTGCTGCGACACTATACCTGTGCGACGTTCGAGGCCTACGTCGCCAAGCAGAATCGATACTCCTCGCTGGCGGCGGAGGAAATGGCGGCGGCGGGACGTCGGTCCAGTCTGGCCGGCGCGGTGGTGCGCGCGCATGCTACCTTCTGGCGTATGTGGCTGCTTCAGGGCGGCTGTCTGGACGGTTGGCCGGGCACGGTGTTGTGCCTGGTGTCCGCCTACTATTCGCTGGGTAAATACACGAAACTGGCGCGGTTGCGCGACGAACCGGCGCGGGTGCCGGATACCGGAGGATCTTCGTGAACAAGACCATTGCCATCTCTCTGCTCCTGATTCTGATCGCGGGTACTGTCGTTGCGCCGGTGGCGATCGCGCAGAACGAATCGCCGATCCGGTCCGAGGTGGAACTGAGGTGGAACCAGGCCAGGAAGTTGGGCGCCAAGGGTCAGCTACCCATGGCCTACTGGGATCTGGAAACGCGGCTGAAAGACGCCCGCAAGAACGGAGCCTCGGAGCAACAGTGGCAGCGAATGCTGGATGATGTGCGCCTGTTGTTGAATCGTGCCGTGTTCATTGACGAGATGCGACGCCAAAAGAGCGCCGTGGAAGCGCTACTGGGCCGTTTCGATCGGGCGCTGGACGAAATCTCCACACTGCAGAATATCGAACGGGATCGATCCCTGACCGGAAGCGATGCCGCCGATGACGTGATCGAGCGTTTGGCCGCAGCCCGCCTCGAACGACAGGTGCTGATCGATTCGCTGACTGTCGAGAATCGGCGGCTGTCGGAGGTTGCGAGGGGCGAGACGGCCACGCGGGATTCCCTGTTGACCGCATTGCAGGTGGAAGTCACCGCGCTGCGCCACCAACTGTGGGAGACGCAATTGCGCGCGGATGTGGCAGAAGCCGACCGGTCGGCGGCCGAGACCGTCCTGACGGCCAAGCAGGAGCGCGAGGCGGCGCTGGAAAGCCTCCGATCGACGTTCTCGAAGGATGAGGCCGAGATTCTGTTGACGCCCGATGGGGGTGCCGTGCTGCACCTGTTCGGTATCTCGTTCGCCGTGGGCAGCGCCGAAATCCAGGCCGGGCATACCGCGTTGCTGGCC
>JANTGJ010000181.1 GCA_024762975.1 Candidatus Krumholzibacteriia bacterium | reverse complement strand
AACGGGCGCGGCGGGGCTACGACATGCGCAAGGCTGTGGAGATGTCGAAGCAGCCCCTCCACCACGGCGCCCTCATGCTGGGCAGTGGGGAGGCGGACGCCATGGTTTGCGGGGCGCAGCAATCCTACGTCGATACGCTGCGCACCATACTGCCTCTGGTGGAGCTGAAGCCGGGCGTCCAGCACGTCGCGGGCATGAACGTTGTGATGGCCGGGGGCAATGCCTTCATCCTGGCCGACACGACGGTCAACTTCAAGCCGGACAGCCGGATGCTCGTCGAGATCACGTTGATGGCAGCACAGGTGGCGCGGCACTTCAACATCGATCCGATCGTTGCCCTGCTGTCGTTCTCGACCTTCGGCGACAGCCCGCGTCCCGAGGCGCGCACGGTCCGCGAGGCGGTCAGTATCCTGCACCGCGAATACCCGGACCTGAAAGTGGAGGGCGAGGTGCGCGGCGACACCGCTCTGAATCCGATCTCGGCGATGCTGGGCCTGCCTGATCGACATGCGTCCGGAATGGCCAACGTCCTGGTCTTCCCGGATCTGCAGAGCGCCAACATCGCGTACATGCTGCTGAAGCACATGGCGAAGGTCGACACGATCGGACCGTTGCTGTACGGCCTGAAGTACCCGGTCAACATGGTGTCGGTGGATTCCACGGTGGACGAGATCGTGAACATGGCGGCCCTGTCCAGCTACGAGGTGGGCAGGGACTGATTGCGTATCAACAACCAGTCGGGGGGTGGACCCGGATCGATCCGATCGAGGACTATGGCGTGGTCTGCCCTGCCACTCTCACCTCGCGCGTTGCGTCGGCGGCGCGCGCCGATGGATAGTCCGGCCCCCCGGCAATACTGGTCCGGAAGACCATCCCGCCCACGAATCCGGCCAGGATGATCAGGATCGCCGCCGCCGTCCATAGCGTGCTCGACCAGTCGCGCTTCTCCGTCACCTTCTCCCAGTCCACCGAGCGGTGGCCGTGAGTGTTTTCGCGCCGGTTCATGCTGCACCTCCCTCGGGCAGCGGCTCGGGATCACGCGCCGGCTTCGGCGGCAACGGAGCCTCTTCCCGCAAGTCGTCTTTCCAGCTGAACCCCCACGAGTAGAACGCGATCACGATCAGCGTGTTCAGCGGCAATCCGAAGACGAAGAACAACAGCGGTAAAAACAGCAGCGAGAAGTGCGCCAGCAGATAGGCGTGCAGCACGTACTGCAGCGGGATCATCACGACCATGTGCAGCATCGTCAACAGGGCCAGGCCCAGTTTGCGGTACAGCTTGAAGTCGAACAGGAAATAGGTGAAGCCCAGCAGCACCGGCACCAGCGAGATCAGCATCAGACAGGCGATCATCGTACCGTGGATGTAGCCGCTGGCTCGATAGGGGAAGGCGTAGGGCCAGAGCACGAAGAACAACTGGGCGCAGCCCTGGAAGAACGAGACAATGCGCAGGGTGAAACTGACCGGCAGCAGACGGCGCGGCAATAGCATCGAGGCCAGCACCATCAAAGCCGTAAAAATCGTGCCGGCCCACCACAGGTCGTTGCTCGGCAGACCGGCGTGGAAATACAGATAGGGCGCCGAGAAGCGGACCAGATCTCCCATCTGGTAGTTGATGATCGAGACCTGGCCTTCGATGCCGATGCGAGTCTGCCAAAAATCCATCACCGAGGCCCAGAACACGGTGATCCAGTCCAGCGACAGCGCCCAGACGACCAGCAACAGTGCGGCTGTCAGCGCGGCGAAGAAGAAGCGCCGCGGTTGATAAACGGAGGTGATCATCGAGCGGTGCTTCTGGATCAAGCCGCCGCGAACGCCACGGAAGCGAAGATCGGAAATACTCGAGGACGTGGTTGTTGCCATCAGGAATCGCCTCCCCAGACGGTACCATACGCGACCACTCCCGATGCGATCTTCAGACCGCGGGCGGACAGGGTGGTCGGATTTTCTTCGTCACCGAAGGTGCAGCCGGCGCCGATCTCGGCACGCTGCTCGGCGACGACCGGGCCGCCCAGTGCGCAGCCTTCGCCCAGTCGCATGTTTTTGCCGCTGACGACGCTACCGGCGATGCGGACGTTATCCGCCAGTTCGAGGTCGTCGTGGCTCTTGATGCTGCCGTCGATGCGCGCTCCGGCGCCGATCTTCAGCTTGCCGGTGACAACGATGTCGCCTTCCACGTGTCCGCCGGCGGGGATCTCCAGTTGGCGACGAAAGAGGTAGCGGTCTGCCGAGTGATCGGCGAAACGAGGAAGCTTCTCCAGGTCGATCTCGCGGACCTCTTCCGGAGTCTCGTGGGGCGCTGCCGGGGTGCCGAACTCGATGCGTGGCGCATGCAGTCGCTCGAAGCGACAGTCGTCGCCCATCTTGATCAGCCGATCCGCCGAGACACGTCCGTAGAGGGTGCATGCCTGGCCGACATGGATTTCGCCGTTGGCGTGCAGCCAGCGGTAGCTCGTGCAACCGTCGCCCAGGTAGATGCTTTGATCCGCCAGGGCGGCTCGCAGCGAGGCACCTTTACCGGCGCTCAGCGATCCGCGCGCGTAGACTTCGCGGGGGTAGGTCTTCGCCGCGTCCAGCTTCAGGTTGCCGCAGGAGATCACCAGGTGCGGATCCTCCTCCGTAGACGGGTTCTCCTGGTCGACCGGCGGCTCCTCGACGGTTTCGGGCAGTACGCAAAACGGCGTGCCGTCGGTCAGTTCGCCGATCTGCGGCAGGTCCGTCAGTTCACAACGATCCAGGTGGGTCGCGAAGTGCTTTTGCAGGAACCCGCGGAAGCCCAGCGCGAAGTGGCGGATATTCGTGTCCGAACGGCGCACGACCCGGAGCGGCTCAGCGTCGGTCTTGAAGCGCAGTTCGTGGAAAGCCGGGACCAGTGGCAGCAGGATCCAGACCAAGGTCACAGCCAGGAACAACACGGATGCGAATGCCAGGCTCATCACGCTTCCCTCCGCTTGTGCTTCGTCTTGTGCCAGAATATGCCGTCACGTCCATGCAGGCGGAAGATCTGGGTCAGCGTCGCGCGTGTGACCGAGACCAGACTGACCATGAAGCCCATCAGTACGAAGGGCAGGAGTCGGATCCGCCCGCGTGTTCCATCCAGGTGCGCCGCTGTTGCGATCTCGAAGAAGACGGCGAAGTTGCCTACGGCGCTGTAGGTCGTCACCGCCAGAATGATGATCAGCCCCGGCTTGTTGATGCCCAGGTACCACAGCGTGCCGCCGACCAGCCAGCCCAGCAGCATGATCGGGCTCATCCAATAGATGCCCAATAACAGGATCCCGTCGACCTTCTCGGCGAATCGGGTGCGCTTGTTGCCGAACATTTTCCAGAAGTAGCGCGTCAGTGTCTGGTTGTGCCCCAGCGTCCAACGGAAGATCTGGTTCATGCGCACCGACCAGGTGTCGGGCACCTGCTCGTAGCATTCGGAGCGGTTCTGGTAGACGGTTTTCCAGCCGCCCAGCAGCAGCCGGTAGGTGGCATCGGTGTCCTCGGCCAACGAATCGGTACGCCAACCGCCGACGGCATCCAGCGCCTGGACGCGCAGACCGCCGACAGTGCCGCCGTACTGGGGCACCAGGCGCAGATTCATGCGTGCCTGCTGGTCGACCTGATAGCCGCCGGAACGTTCGAGATCGAGCATGCGGGTCAGCAGATTCGTCCCCACGTTGTGCGGCACGACACGCCCCATGACGGCACCGACCTCGGGATCGAAGAACGGGGCCATCAACTGCTTGACCAGGCCGGTGCCCGGGAGGTAGTCGGCGTCGAAGACCAGTACGAATTCGTGATCCACCATCTTCATCGCATCGCGCAGCGCGGCGGCCTTGCCCGGTTCCCCGTCGGTGCGGTGGAAGGGGGTGATGCGGCCGGGATTCTCGGCGCAGAGGCGGTCGATGATTTCCTTCGTCGAATCGGTCGAGCGGTCGTTGATGGGCAGGATGCGCAGTCGGTCGGCCGGGTAATCGACCTCCAGCAGCACTTCGAGCACCTCGCCGATCACCTCTTCCTCGTTGTGCGCCGGAATCAGCACCGTCACGCCGGGCCACTCGACGGTGTCCAGGTCCAGGTACGGATGCCGTTGCTGCCCGGTCAGCCGATTGATCGTGAAGACGTAGTGCCGGATGATGTACAGGCAGATCGACACGATGATGAACCCGAAGATGATCTTCAGGATCAGCACCGGGATGCCGCGGCGATCCGGCAACGGCGGCGGTTCGACTCCCGAGAAGGTCTGCGGGCGATTGCCGGTGATCGGTTTCCAGAGGCTGAGTGACGGACTGACCTCAGCGGAGTTGAAGGCTCCGCGCGCCATGCCGGTACCCGATCCGCCTGATCCGCCCGATCCGCGTCGTTGCCAGGAGCGCGGCAGGTCGACCGGTTCGGTCCGCCAGGGTTGCAGGCCGGCCAGCAGGTCGCTGGGCTGATGGCGTCCCGGTAGCGGCACGTTGCGCATCTTGCTGTAGATCTTGATGTTCCGGTAGTGCACGGTGCTGTTGTGGGCGGCGAAATGGGGCTCGGTGTAGAGCGTCTGGGGGTAGACGCCATCGGGAGAAGGCACCTCGATGCCGTTGACCCAGGCGGATACCCGGCCGTTCAGGTATTGCAGGCGCGCACGTTGCCATTGCCCTGCCACGACGGTCTGGCCCAGGTCGACGGTCTCGCGAAAATAGTTCTTCTTGCGCACGGTGTTGCGCAGGAACCCGTGGTCGCCGATGAACACGGCCAATCCGCATTCGCTGTTCAACTCGCGGCTGTCGCGTGTGATCAGATGGGCTTCCTGGGGTCCGGCATTCTCGCCGGGCTCGATCATGAACTCCGTATCCAGGATGAAGTCTCCGGCGTGCTCGATCGGAGTGAAATACACCGTCCAGTCGCCCTGGGGGTCGTGCAGCACGAGATCGCCATTCTCGAGATCGAAGTCGCCCCAGCCCCAGGCGTCGGGGAAGTGACCGTCGGAGAAATCCCAGCTCACCAGTTTCTTCCACTGCGTGTTGTTGATGATCACCGTTTGATCTTCCGGCATGACGCGCATCCAGACCGCAAAGGTCTCGGGCATCGTCAGCCGGAACAGGGTGACCGCCGTGCACAGGACGAGCAGGGCGACGAACAGGATCTTCTGTCGGCGGGTCTCCATCAGGGGTTCTCCAGTTCGACCGGTGCGGCCGGAGTCTCGGACCCGGCCGGCGTTGCGAAGCGTTGCTCCAGATCGTCCACGATGCGCACGCTGGCACGACCGTCGCCGTACGGGTTGTTTGCGCGGGCCATCGCCTTGTATGCGTCCTCGTCGTCCAGCAGGCGCAGGGCCGCAGCGACGATATTCTCCGGATCGGTGCCGACCAGTTCGACGGTGCCGGCCTCGATCGCCTCCTGCCGCTCGGTGCAGTCGCGCAGTACGAGGACCGGCTTGCCCAGCGAGGGTGCCTCCTCCTGGATGCCGCCCGAGTCGGTCAGGATCAGGTGCGCCTGGCGCATCCAGCGCACGAAGGTGGGGTAGTCCGAAGGGGCGACGAGTTTGACATTCGGGATGCCGCCGAGCACGGCCTCGACCGGGCCGCGCACGTTCGGGTTCGGGTGCACGGGAAATACGAGATACAGGTCTTCGCGGGCGGCGGCCAGGCGCGCCAGTGCGCGACCGATGACGGCGATGCCCTCGCCGAATTTCTCGCGGCGGTGCATCGTGATCAGCAGGCCGCGCTTGCCGGCGGGGAAGATGCTCTCGCCCGTGTCCGTCTCGCGTTCGACTGTCCACTGCAACGCATCGATCGCCGTGTTGCCCGTCAGGACGATGTCCTGATCGGCAACGCCCTCGGCCAGCAGCGAGCGTCGATTGCGTTCGGTCGGCGCGTAGTACACGGAGCTGATCACGTCGCAGATGCGCCGGTTCATCTCTTCCGGGAAGGGATCGTAGATGTCGCCCGTTCGCAGGCCGGCCTCGACGTGGCCGACGGGGATCCTGTGGTAGAAGGCAGCCAACGAGGCCATCAGCGCGGTCGTCGTATCGCCGTGCACCAGCAGCACGTCGGGCCGGAAGTCGGTCAGAAAACCGCGCATCCCGTCCAGCAGGCGCATCGACAGGTCGGTCAGATCCTGGTTCGGCCGCATCAGATCCAGGTCGGTATGCGGCTCGAGATCGAAATGCTCGAGTACCTGGTCTACCAGTTCCCGATGCTGCGCTGTCAGGCACAGGGCCGTCTCGATGGTTGTGCTGCGGCGCTGCAACTCATGCAGCAGCGGAGCCATCTTGATGGCCTCGGGGCGGGTTCCGAAGGCTACGGCGACCTTGAGCAAGCTCGATCCTTTCACGGTTCGATGGGCG
>JANTGJ010000180.1 GCA_024762975.1 Candidatus Krumholzibacteriia bacterium | reverse complement strand
ACCGATCGCCAATCGATCCCGCCGCCGAAGCTCCCATTCACGTTCGCGCACCCGCAGTCTCTCTTCGTTGGCCAGGAACTGCGGGTAGGTCCAGTCGAAGACCGCACCCAGCGGATCGCGCTCGATGGACGGGCTCCGATTCCAGCGGTGTGTCTGCGGCTCGTACAGTCCCTGCCCGACGTGCACCCACACGCTGAACAGGGCCAATACCCCAAATACGCCGGCCACCGCATAGTTGCTGGGCGAACGCCGAGCCCGGCGCCATTCGGTTCCGGCCAGCAGCAGCAGCGGCGCCAGCGCGACCACGGCATCGGTCAACAATCGGGCTCCGAAGCACGACCCACCCCACCAGTGGGCGTGCCGCACCATCATCAGCACATGCACGACAAAGCCGGCCAGCCCTCCCCAGAAAAGGGGCTCGCGCATCTGCCGGCGCAGGCGCAGCAGCGCCCAGCCCAGCAACAGCACGATCCATGGGCTGAAAACCAGGACCCCACGACCCGGGCTGATCGTCAATCCCCGCAACACGATCCAAGGATCCCAGAGCTGTTCCTGGATTACGGCCTGGTAGTAGGGCGGCAGCCACTCGCCGGTCTCACGCAGGGAGATTCCGACCAACAGCACAACCCACACCCCCGCCGCGGCCAGCATCTTCCAAAAATCGCGCCGCGCAAAGAGCAACACATACAACATTATCAAGGCTACGGGCCACATCGCCGAGGGACGGCAGAAGTAGGCGATGCCCAGGAGTGTGCCCAGCAACCAGGGGCTCAGATCGCGCCCGGTCATCCGGTGCCGTGCGATCCGCAGTACGCCGCCCATCAGTGCCAGCGACTCCGGACCCGTATTCCACAACGCTGTACCCAGGGTCGAAGCCAGGGAAGTACCCAGGACCAGAGTTGCCGCCAACACCAGCGCCGGCAGAAAATCCAGCCGAATGCAGAAAAACGTCAGCGCCAGCGTGAACAGCCCGGCCACGATCAGCGCGGCCAGCGTACGCTGCCACCGTCTCTCGGTCTCGCGATCCAGTACGTCCTGCCCCATCAGCTCGCCCAACGCGACGACGGGCACGCACAGCACCGAGGTCCCGAACGACAGCGCGTAGAACACGCTTCCCTGGACCTCGCGGAATTTGTAGTTCTTCGGATTGGCCAGTTCGGGGTAGTCGTCGAGGGCCAGATGTCCGGTGTGCACGATCGCGTGCGAAGTCAGCAACGCGCCCTGTGGATCGGCTTTCGTCATATCCACGGGCGCCTGCAGAACGAGCAGGAAAACGACGAGGAAGAGCACCGCCGTCGCCACCCGCGCCCAGGTCGGGCGTGCGTCGGTCTGCTGTTCGGGAAGCTGGATCGAAACGGACCGGGACAACGGAGTGACCTTTCTGCGAAGTGTCGGAACACGCTAGCGCAGAGCGGGGTCGTTCGGCAATCCCGGATCCTCAGTTTCCTCCGAGGACGACACTGCCCGATGCCGCCGAAACCAAGGTATTGGGTTCGGTGAATGTACCGGTCAGTGTCCGGCTTCCATTCAGAAGCGCGATGGAACCGCCCCTCCGCGACGCAAGGACGGCTTCGGCGATCGTGGGGATCGGCGCGGCCATCAAACCCGTCGAGGGTTCGCTCCAACCGAACTGCACGAAAGTGCGCTCGGCACGGAACGCCGCGCAGAGAGTCGCAGTCTGATTTTGCGTCCGGCTATTGTGTGCCTCGCCCGCCCAGCCGACCGGCACTCCGGTGGGAGCTCCGATCCAGTCGACGTCGGGATTCGAGAAATAGGGAATTCGCGCGAATTCGGGCGGATTGGTATCGTAGGCCATTACGGTGCGGAAACCCGAACCTCCGACCTCGAAGCGATGACCGTAGGAATAGTCGTAGGCGCCCGGCACCTGCGTGTTCTCACGATTGTGCGCACAGCCCCGGTTGTGACCCACTTCATGAGCAAACGACCAGACACTGGAAGCGCATTGCACCGAGACGACCGAGATCGCATATGCCTCGAACGACGGTTGAATATAGTCGGCGCTCATGACCGGCGCGATCCCGCAAGTCGGCACTTCGCCCAGGGTATTTCTCCCGTCGACGAGCACCGACAGGAAGTCCGCGCCCACCAGATCGCGCAACGGCAGCAGTTCGTCCATGTGGCCATCGTTCGGATCGTACAGAAAATTCACGTGGTCCGAATAGTTCCACGCGGCCAGTTCATCGTACGGAGTTTCCACGACGTGAACCAGACGCAGATGTGAAGCGATCAGGCTGTTGTCGTAGGTGAGATTCGCCACGTCGACCGCCAGTTGCGCTTCGGCCAGGATCTCCGCCGTGCCGCCCATGACCTCCTCGGCCCGCGGCGTATAGGCGATCAGAACGTCATGCAGGCTGCCGTCATCTGCCACGGGACCGGATTTGTTACCGGGCTGCAACGGCATCACCGTCGGATGGGGGCCGCCCGGGAACCGCGGTAGATCCTCGGGCGCGAGCCCTCCACCGCAGCTACCGAGCCGCATGGCATCAATCGCCTGAAGCCTCAATGCGCCCGACGAGGAGTCCATCTTGAAGGCCTCGCCGTTCGGTGTCTGCAAAACCGCGGCCGTCGCGCCGTCCACCCGGCAGAGAACCAGGAACGAGCTTGGGGCGTCGCGAAACCGACCGCGCAACTGATCCACTTCCAAGGGACTCGTTCCGACGGTTCGGACGTCGAGAGTAAGCAGCTTTCCGTCGACCGTCAGTTCGCAACTCACCGCTTGCTTGTTCTTCAATTGCAGGGCAACGTCCGGATCCAGCTCCACGGAACCGTTTTTCTCGGTCCAAAGGGTCGCGCCGAATCCCGGCGACGCGACCAGCAGCAACAGAATCAGGCCCAGCCCCTTCACTGCAGCGTCACCAGGGTCAGGATCAGGCCTTGTCCTTCGTCCAGGCCGGTCATGGCCTTGCCCAGAATCGCTCCGGTCGCGCGCTCATGGTCCTCCACCTTCATCGCGTGACCTGGAATGTCGGAAGTCGTCAACAGATCGCCCGGCTGGATCGGGCCCGCGGAAGCATCCGCCCACACGTACACCCGACCCACCAGGGCTACCGGCATCTCACCATCGGCCATCGTCCCCCCTTGGCCCATGACCATGCCCGTGTTGACGCCGCCGGCTCCGCTGATCACACCGGCGACCCGGCGATCGTATGAGGACACACTCGGTTGCAGCCGCCCGGGATTCTCCGGATCGATGCTCACGACCATTCCCGGTTCGATCTCCGCCAGGACATTGCCGATGTCGAATTGTTCGGAGAGATCGGAGCCGCCGGTGATCTCCAGGACCGGGGTCGTGACACGACCGACACCCGTACCGGCGTAGTTCGCAGTGACCTCGACCTGCAACTGTCCGTTGCCGTCGCGCAGTTGGAGTTCGCCACCGAATGTGCTGGAGTTGGATTGCGCCGCAATTGATACGGCCGGCAAGGTGGTGGATGGAGAAGTACTGAACAGCTCTGCCCGCGGGCCGGAGGAGTCTACTCCCTCTCCCTGCAAACGAATGGCCGTGGCTCCCGAATAGTTGCCTACCTCGACAGCACCCTCCTCGACCGTCAAAGCCGTCGTACCCAGCCCGGAGTAGGTTGCCGCATGTGCGAAGTAGATCTTCCCGGCGTTCTGGAAAATATTCCATCGGCTCAACCCGCCGGACGTGGTGTCCAGACAGATGGCCGGCGCGGAGTCGTCTTCAATCTGCAACGTGGTAAAGCCGGAAGCATCCGCGAAGGGGCGGGGGACTCCGGTTCCCAATGCCACCGTGCCCGAAGATCTGGCCAGATGGGATCCGACGATGTCCCAATCACCGTCATTGCCCGCCGCGGCCGGCGGAGCCCAGCCGGCATTGCCCGAAGCATCGCTGGTCAGGATGTAACCCGCCGCAGCGCCATCGGTCATGCGAAGCGTGTTTGTTTCCGTCAGGCCATCGGTATGGATCCCGGAGTTGGTGTACAGGCCCCACATCGCCCAGTTGTCGTCCATGTAGGCCAAGCTGGCCCAGTAGGAGCCCTGAGCGTGCGCGCCCAGTACCGCGCCGGTGTTGTTGTAGGTCGGCGAAACGAAGCCGGCTACGCCGAATGCGTAGGAATCGCCGGTGTTGCTGTACCCCATGACACCGGCATTCGAGCCGCCCGGGGTGTGGTCGGTGCCGTGGTTGCGCGCGCCTCGCCGCAACTCACCGTAGACCGCCGCGTTGCCGTCTACGGTCGTGGATTCCACCAACTGCGCCGCCAGCCCCTCGTTGACGCCCACCACCTGCAATTTGCTGGTTGCCGGCATCGCCTTGACCGCTTCGTCGCCCTGGGTCTCCTCGTCGATGAGCTTTGCCGCATCGCCACCGATGAACACGTGTCCCGTGTCCTTGTGCAGGTCATCCCCCACGATCGCCCAGTCGCCGTCGTCGCCGCTGGTCCCGCCGGCGGCCGAAATCGTGATCGTACTGTCGGCCTGGGTTACGGTGACGTTCGTACCACCTTCGATCTGCACATTGTTTTTGATTCCATTCAGCGAGAGCACGGCCGCATTCCGGTCGACGCGCGCCGCCATCAGAGCCGAACCGACCGACGCCATCTGGATGCGCGGTTCCATGACGCTGTCGCCCGCAACCTGCATGCTCAGCCAAAGTGTCTTGTCGAAAATCAACGGATCAACGTAGTTCAGGATCACGTCGAAGTACCCGTTCGCCTGGGTGACCACGACGTCTTCGTTCCAGAAGTCGGAACCGTCCGTCGGCGCATCCCAGAGCATGAAGGACACGGTGTAGTCCCCGTCCGGCAGCGGATTGCCCAGGTCATCCATCAGGACGCCCTGCACGTTCATCGTCTCCGGCACCCGCGCAATCGCACCAACCGACAGCAGCAGGAGGGCCAGGGTGATCATCAGGATCGATTTCATCGTTCTATCCTCTCGTACTGGTGAATGCTTCACTACTTGACCAACATGATGCGCTGGACGGCGCGGAACGAATCGGCGCGCATCAGCACGAGATAGACTCCGCTGGCGAGCTGTTTGGGTTCATAGGTGATCGTATGCAGGCCGGCGGCCCGGGGCCCTTCGGCAATCGAATCGACGCGTCGCCCCTTCAGGTCGTAGACGTCGATATGAACGTCGGCCGCTTTCGCCAGACTGAACTGGATGCGTGTGCTCGGGTTGAACGGGTTGGGGTAGTTGGCGTAGAGCCGGTTGACTACCGACGGCAATCCGTCTTCGACCGGAGAGGCGACGTAGGTATCCAGCAGGGACGGCCAGATTCCCAGGCGGCCCATGTAGTTGCCCGCGACGTGATCCGCGCGGCCGGCGAAAGCCTGTCCAACGCTGACCTTGGCTCCGCCGTCGGGCCCGGAGATCCGGCCGGAACCCATATCAACGGTGGGTAGGGCGACCTGCGAAGCCAGAGCGATCGCGGCCGAAACCAGGCAGGCGCCCAGAGTGACCGCAGTGATGGTGATTCTTTTCATCCGGGCATCCGTTTCGTTGCCGGGCCGCTCGGGCCCGGGTGACCAGCAACGGGGAAAACACCAAACGGGGCGCAACAAAAGTTGCACCCCGTGTCGATTTCGTTGGCAAAGAGGAAACGGCCCGTCAGTCGACGTGCAGGAATTCGTGCACCTGAACCTCGTCGAAATGCTCGCGCAGGTGCGCCAGCAACGTTGCGATGCGCTCGGCGCGATCCAGGGCGCCTCCGTCATCCGCGATGGTGAACCGGGGCGATGCCTCGGTACTGAGCGCGACGAAGAACGTCTCGGTGCCCGTGCCCCCGCTCAGCACCCAATGAGCATCCGCGTCGGTCGAAGGAATGCGATGTACTCCAGCGCTCATCGCCACGGCCGCGGCGGTTTCCGGATCGGGATGGACCTGAGCGAAGCGGCCTTCAGGATCCAGATGAAATATCGTGACCTGGGCATCCTGTTCCAGGGTGAACTCGAGTGCGAAGGCCTGCCCCGAACGCAAGACCCCTTCGACTTGCTCAAAGCCGCGCGTATCGCCCTGCATCGCCACCGGGATCACCTGCAGATCGCGAAGCAGATCGTCGGCAGACCGATCTCGGGGCCACAGCAGGACCAGGGCCAGTGCCGCCGCCAGAGGCAGAGCCCACATCGCGGTACGCCGCCAGGCCGGCATGGATCCGACCGGTGTCGCCGCACCGGGTACGACTCGTTGCAAGGTGCGACGCAGACTCGTTTGCTGCTCGCGAACCTCCGCATCCGTCAAACCATCGGCGGTCTCGTCCGGCCGGGGCAAGGAAGCTTCGGCTTCCCGTTCCAGGCGTCGATGCCATGCCAAACGCTCGGCCAGTTCTGGATGCCG
>JANTGJ010000179.1 GCA_024762975.1 Candidatus Krumholzibacteriia bacterium | reverse complement strand
TTGACCGGTAATCTGTGCCGCTGCACCGGCTACGTGAAGCCCGTGGCGGCGGCCGTCGAGGTCGCCCGTTCGCTGGAGGAGAGCCGATGAAGCAGGATGCCAACAGCCCGGCTGTCCCCATGACGGCCGAGGAAAACCAGGTCGTCGGCAAGAACGTCACCAAGATCGATGCCCTGAAGCTGGCCGCCGGCAAGCCGGCCTTCACCGACGACTTCACCCGCACCGGAATGCTCTATGCGAAGGTACTGCGCTCGCCTCACGCGCATGCGCGCATCAAGAACGTGGATGCCTCGCGCGCACTGGCTCTCGACGGCGTGGTCGACGTGATCTGGCACCCGGACGTCCAGGCCATACCCCACACGCGGGCTGGGCAAAGCTATCCCGAGCCGTCCCCGTACGACACCCTCATCCTGCCGCAGAAGGCCCGCTTCATCGGCGACCGCGTAGCCGTGGTCGCAGCCGATACGTTGGCGGCCGCCGAACGGGCCCTCGAGTTGATCGAGGTCGAATACGAAGTCCTGCCGGCGATCACCGACATGGAAGAGGCTCTGACGCGTACGGATGTATTGATCCACGAGATAGCCGATCCACGCGGCATCTCCGGCGGGGGCCGGGACAACATCGCCGCACGCATCGACAAGCAGGTGGGGGACGTGGAGTCGGCGCTGAAAAATTGCGATGTCGTCGTGGAGCGGCAGTATCAGTTGCCGCGCATCCAGGCCAGTCATATCGAGCCTCACATCTCGATCGCCTGGGTGGACGAGGACCGCCGGCTTATCGTGCGCACCAGTACCCAGGTGCCGTTCCATCTGCGGCGAATGCTGGCGCGCATCCTGGAAATGCCCGAAGCGAAGATCCGCGTGATCAAGCCCCGCGTGGGCGGTGGCTTCGGAGACAAGCAGGAAATGGTGGTCGAGGACCTGGTCTCGGTGCTGGCGCTGCGCACCGGGCGCGCAGTACGGCTGGAGTTCACGCGCGAAGAGGAGCTGGTCGCCGCGCGCTACCGCCACCCGCAGACCATCACCATGACCACCGGCGCGATGAAGGACGGCACGATCCTGGCCAACCGGATGAAGGTGGTTGCCGATACCGGAGCCTACGGATCGCACGCCCTGACGGTGCAGGGCAACACGGGGCAGAAGGTGCTGCCGATGTATCCCGTACCCAATATCCACTTCCAGGTGGAATGCGTGTACACGAACAATCCCATCAGCGGTGCTTTCCGTGGCTACGGAGCGCCGCAGGGATGTTTCGCGCTCGAATCGAACATCGACGAATTGGCGGCGGAATTGGGCATGGATCGGCTCGAACTGCGCCGAATGAACCACATCCGGCTGGGCGATACCGATCCGCTGAGCGCGAAGCTGGGCGAGGGCAGGGAAGGCCTGGTGCGGGTGATCCGGAGCACCGGCCTGGAAGAAGCCATCGAACGGGGGTGCGCTGCCATCGGCTGGGGCCACAAGAAGCCTGCATCGGCACCCCATCGCAAGCGGGGGCTGGGGATGGCGCTGGCGATGCAGGGCTCGGGCATCGCGGGCGTGGACTGGGGGGCGGCCACGGTCAAACTGAACGACGACGGCAGCGTGAATCTCACCGTGGGTGCTACGGACATCGGCCAGGGTTCCGATACGGTGCTGGCCCAACTGTGTGCCGAAGTGCTGGGACTGGACATCGATCAGGTGCTCGTTCTGAGTTCCGATACGGACCTGACCCCCTTTGACGTGGGCGCCTACGCCTCGAGCACGACCTACGTCTCGGGCGGTGCCGTGGTCAAGGCGGCTTCCGACCTGCGCGGGCAGCTGGCGGCGGAGCTGGCAAAGAAATGGAACTGCGAGGACGGGGATATCGTATTCGCTTCCGGCCGCGTTACCGGGCCGGCGGGGCAGGAGATGACGATTCAGGAAGTGGCTCTTTTCGCGTTGTACGATGCGAAGATCCAGCCCATGGCCACGGCCAGTCATCTTTCGAACGAGTCGCCGCCCCCATTCGCAGCCCAGTTCGCCGATCTGGAAGTCGATGTCGAGACCGGTCAGGTCTTTGTCCAGAAGCTGGTTGCAGCCGTCGATTGTGGAACGGTCATCCACCCCAAAATGGCCGAAGGACAGATCGAGGGCGCCGTGGTCCAGGCTCTCGGCTATGCCCTGTTCGAGGAAGTGTTGTTGGATTCGTCCGGCAAGGTGCTGAATCCGAATTTCCTGGACTACAAGATCGCATCGTCGCTGGATGTACCACCGATCGAGACGATCCTGGTCGAAACGGACGAACCGAGCGGACCCTACGGGGCCAAGGCCGCCGGCGAGGTGCCCATCGACGGGCCGGCGCCGGCGATCGTCAATGCCATTTACGACGCGGTGGGAGTCCGCGTTCATCAGATTCCGGCCACGCCAGAGCGGGTGTGGCGTGCGATGAAGGAAGCCAAGGAGGAAGCTGAATGAATAAGCAGTATGCATGGATCGCGGCCCTGATTCTGGGCTTGGCCCTGGTGGCCGGGTGCGGAGGAAAAACGGTGACGCGCACCGCCGTCAACGAGACGATTGATCTTTCCGGCAAGTGGAACGACTCGGACAGCCGCTTGGTCGCCGAGGATCTGGTCGACCAGATCACGTCGGCAGCCTGGATCGAGGATTTTCGGGGAGAGAATGGACGCAAGCCGGCGTTGATATTCGGCAACGTGCGCAACAAGACCAGCGAGCACATTGCCGTCTCGACCTTCGTCAAGGAGCTGGACCGGTTCTTCACCAATGGCGGTCGCGTCAAGGTGGTCGTCTCGCCCGACGAGCGCGATCAGATCCGGACCGAGCGGGCCGACCAGCAGGAATTCGCGTCGCAGGAATCGATGAAGCAGTGGGGGCGTGAACTGGGTGCCGACTTCATGTTCATCGGTGAAATCAACCTGATTCTGGATCGTGAAGGCGGCGATGAGGTGCGGTACTACCAGGTCGACTGCAATCTGGTCGATCTGCAGGACAACACGAAAGTCTGGGCGGGATTCAAGAAGATCAAGAAGCTGGTCGAGCGCTAGTCCCGTGTCGTGGCGCGTGATTCCCCGCTTCCTGCATCCGGCGGTGTGCCTCGTGCTCACCGCCGGCCTGTTGCATGTGTCCGGGTGCGCGACCTATACCACTCGACTCGAGACCGTTCGTCCGGACCTGGTTGCCGGACGCTATGAGCATGCCCTGGAAACCGTGGATCAGCATACCGGCAAGAAGGACCAGGTGTTGCGCTATCTCGAGCGCGGCCTGATCCTGCATTTCTCCGATCGCTTCACCGAAAGCAACGAGGCCTTCGCTGTGGCCGAGGGTCTGGCGGACGAGATCTGGAAAACATCACTGGCCGAGGGGGCGGTCTCCCTGTTGACCAGCGACATGGCATTCACCTACCGCCCCCGACCGTTTGAGATGGCGATGGTGCCCTATTACAAGGCCCTGAACTACATCTTCCTGGGCCAACGGGACGAAGCGCTGGTGGAGGCGCGGCGCTCGAGCGAGATGCTGGCGCAGTATATCGATCTGACCCTGGAATCGTTGCGCGAAGAAGACCGTGCGGGACTGGAGTCCATTCGCTCGGACGCCTTCATGCTCTACTTTGCCGGCATGCTCTATGACTGGGACGGCGAGTGGAACGATGCCTTCATCTCGTATCGCAACGCGGCTGTGGCTTTCCAGGCCAATCGTGACGTCCTGGACCTGGAAATTCCGCCGTCCCTTGCGGCCGATCTGATCCGCACCGGCTCGCGTCTGGGTTTCGAAGACGAGTTGACCGGATTGCGGAACGAATGCCCGGCGGTGTTCGCGGAGCTCGATACGATGCCGCTGGCTCCGACCACGCCCGAGGAATACGGTGAACCGGACGGGGGCCGGGGCGAGCTGGTCGTGCTCCTGGAAGAGGGATTCATCCCGCTGAAAGTTCAGTCCCGGATGGACCTGCCCATCTTGTCGGGTGAGGCTTACGACGATCCGAGCTACTGGGCCTGGGAGATGGCCGACGGCAGCGGTGAACTGCATGCCTGGGCCGCCGGCCACGATGTGGAGTACTGGCTCTCGGTCGCGCTGCCACAGATGCGGCCCGAGCCGCGCACGCTGGCCGGCGCACGGCTCTCGACGGCGGCTCCGGGTTCGCACGCGGTCGGTTACCAGGTGGCGAACCTGAACGCGGACGCCTTGATTACCTTCGAGGCCGAGAAGCCCTCGATCTACTTCCGTACCTTTCTGCGGGGGCTGACCAAATATCTGGCCACGCGGGGAGTGAAAAAGAAGACCGGCGCCTTCGGCGGCCTGCTGGCCAATGTGCTCGGCGCGGCGACCGAGCGGGCTGACACTCGTGGATGGTTGACCCTGCCGCGGGGTGTCTTTCTGGCCCGGATGAGCCTGCCCGCCGGAGTTCATGACCTGAAAATCGAACTGCTGGACGAGTCGGGGCGCGGCGTCGACACGCTGGTCGTGCCGGACGTCGAGATCCGCCGCGGCGAGTGGACGTTCCTGAATCGCCGGGTTTTCTGACCCGGCGGGCCGCCTGGCTGCCGAATCAACGAGGAGTATGATGCGGATCCGCGCCCGACGCCTGCTCGCTGTCATCGCCATGGTGACGATCGTTCTCCTGCTGGGGTTGGCTTTCCTCTACGACCAGGACCATCATATCGATCAGATGCGAGGCCAGATGGCTGCCCAGGCATCCGCGTTGGTCGACGTGATCGCCGAGAGCAGCGGTTATGGGCTCGAACTCTACAACGGTTGGGAAAACACGGCGCGTCAGTTGCGTAGGGATCGCGCTCGATGGAAAGCGTGCCTGGACACCCTGGCGGCCGGAAAGGCGTCCTCGCGGCAACGGATCGCCGGCTGGAAGTCCGAGTTCGGGGCTACCGCTGAAGTGCAGTCTCCTTCCTCTCTCGACCTCGGGCCGGGCCGCTTCCTGCGTACCCTGGGCGCCGAGGAAGGCGTCCACTATGTCGTCGTGCAGAACGAGCAGGGAATCCAGGCTTCGTCCGCGCCGGGATTGACCGTTCCGGCGATGGGCGACGACGCGAGTCTCGAGCCCCTGTTTGCGGGCCAGACCTATGTTACGCGGGAATATTTGACCGACGCCGGGCCGATTCTTGAAGTGGCCCGCATCGCCTTCGTGGGTGCTCGGACCCCGGTGTTGTTGCGGGTCGGGCTGGACGCTGGGCCGCTGGAAGCGATGCGCCGTGATACGCTTCGTCACACCTGGACCCGATTGGCGGTCCTGCTCGCCAGCATCGTCGTTTTCCTGGTGCTGTTGCAGGGGTGGCAGCGGCAATCGGTGCTGGACCGCGAGGTCGAGCGTGTGACGGGCGAATTGATGGCCAAGGAGGAAGAAGTGCGGCGAGCCGAAAAGGCCGCCGCGATGGGGAACCTGGCTGCCGGCGTCGCGCACCAGGTCCGCAATCCGCTGAATGGAATCCACATGCTCGCACAGTTGCTCGGACGCCGGGAGGACCTGCCAATCGAGGCGCGCGAAGAGATCGACAGGATCCGCGATGAAAGCGGCCGGATCGAAAATATCGTGCAGCAGTTCCTGCGCTATGCGCGGCCGCGCGATCCTGAACTGGTGCTGGAAAATCTGGTCCTGATCGTTCAGGAGATCGTCGCGGTGCAGATGGCGGTGGCACCGTCCTGTCGGATCGAAATCATCGGACCGCAGGAACTGCCGATCGTCACCGACCGCGGCTTCGTGATCGAAATCGTGGAGAACCTGTTGCGCAATGCCGCGGAAGCGATGACCGGTGGCGGTCGGGTGCGGGTCGAAATTCGGGCTCATCCGGAAACCGCAGAGATCGTCGTGGCCGACGATGGCCCCGGTATCGGGCAGGAGGACCGGGAGCGCATTTTCGATTTGTACTATACGACCCGTCCGGAGGGCAGCGGTCTGGGTTTGAGTCTGGCAGCCCGGATGACCTCGGCGCTCGGCGGCGCGCTGCGGCTGGATCCGGGATCCGGTTTGGATGGAAACGGGGCCTGCTTCCGGGTGGAACTGCCGCGCGACGGGAGAAATTGATGATTCCGGGAATGATCCTGATCGTGGAAGACGAAGCCACCCAGCGGCGTGCGCTGGCGAAGGCGTTGGCCGGCTGGGGACACGAGGTCGCCGTTGCTGCTGATGCGAATCAGGCCCTGGATGCGCTCGGCACTCAGCCGTTCGATCTGGTGCTGACCGATCTTCGAATGCCCGGAAGCTCGGGAATCGATCTTCTGCACGAGATTCGCAATCGTCGTCCCGATGTCGCCGTCGTCTTGATGACCGCGTTCGGCACCGTCGACAACGCCGTCGAGGCGATGAGATCGGGGGCTGTCGACTTTCTGCCCAAACCCATCGATCTGGACCGGCTGGAAGCCGTGACGAGCCGCGCGTTGGCCCATCGACGTCTGTTGAGGGAAAACAAG
>JANTGJ010000178.1 GCA_024762975.1 Candidatus Krumholzibacteriia bacterium | reverse complement strand
CTTCATGACCTGGGGCACACTCCACGACTTCGGCGACGCCACGCTCGAATTCCAGCGCGTGCTGGATCAGAAGGGCTACCGCTATCACCACCGACTCGTCAACGAGGGGCATTCGTGGGGCAATTGGCGGAATCTGTTGCCGGAGATGCTCCTGGAGATGTGGCCGGTGGCGCGCGAATCATTCCCGACCGAGACACTCCGGGTTAAAGAAGTCCCGCCAACTACCGATCCAGAACGGGAATAGCTCCCATGAACCGGGTCGGAGGGAACCCTGGTGGATCGGAACACGCCCAGCCTGCGCGCACACGTGGATCGCGATCTGGCCGCTCGAGGCCGGATTGGCGGATACCTCTACTTCGTTGTGATCCTGGCGATCGCGGGAATTACCGGACAATTCACCCATGACCCGGTGATCTACAGTACGATCGCGGCCATCGCCCTGGGTTCTGGAACCTGGCGAATGCTCCTGATCCGCGAGATTCTGCGCAGCGATGAGCCGCGACCCACCTGGCGACGGGACTTCTGGATCAACGTGACCATCCAGGGCCTGAACTGGGGCCTCTTCTCGGTACTCATTTCGCTACAGGGCGTGGCCACGGTTCCCTTCCTGCTGGTCTGTATCGGCACCGCGGGGTTCTCGCTGGGCGGAGCCGTTACGCTGGCCCCCGACCTGCGCCTGGTGCGCCCGTTCATCCTGGGCATGCTCCTGCCGTCGGCGATCTCCTGTTCGTACTTCCTGGGCCACAACGCGGTGACGCTCGGAGTGCTCGTCTTGGTGTACATCGTCTTCTGCTACACCCTGGCCAAGGCCCTCAATCGCGAGTACTGGCTCCTGCTGCAGGCGAATCAGGAGTTGAAGGACAACGCTCTCCAATTGACGCATGCACGCGACGCGGCCGACGAGGCCGTTCGCGCCAAGAGCGAATTCCTGGCCACCATGAGCCATGAACTGCGCACGCCGATGAACGGTGTGATCGGCATGGCCGATCTGCTGCTGGAACAGCGCCTGCCCGAGCAGCAGCAGGAGTTCGTCGAGATCATCCGCTCGTCGGGCGAACAGTTGCTGATGGTCATCAACGACATCCTGGATTTCTCGAAGCTGGAGGCCGGCAAACTCGAGCTCGAGCGTGTCGCATTCGACCCCCGCGCAACCTTGCTCAAGACGCTCGAGATGCTGACCCAGCAGGCGCATCAGAAGAACCTCGAGTTGGTTTTCCTCCCGGCCCGCGCGGTTCCCGAAAAGCTGCGCGGTGATCCGACGCGGCTGCAACAGATCGCACTGAACCTGTTGACCAATGCCATCAAGTTCACCGCACAGGGAGAGGTCATCGTTCGTGTCGATTGGCGGCCCAGGGAGAACCTGCAGGGCGAACTGGAGGTCCACGTTCAGGACTCGGGAATCGGGATGACCCGAGAGCAGTTGGAGCGAATCTACGAGCCCTTCACGCAAGCGGACAGTTCGACCACACGCCAGTACGGCGGCACCGGCCTGGGGCTTTCGATCGTCAACTACCTGGTGACGGCCATGTCCGGTCATGTACACGCCGAGAGCGAGCCGGGGCGGGGCACCTGCTTCACGCTGCATCTGCCGGCCGAGGCGGTCTGCGGCGCCCCCCGGGAAGAGCCCGCACCGCAGCAGCAGCGAGTGCTTCTGCTGACAGCGCACGATCCGACCGCCGAAGCGGTGGTCCTGGCGCTTCCGTTCCGTGAAGTGGTCCACGTTGCGCTGCCGGAGTTGATCTCCGGGGCGATCGACATCGGCGCCGACGATATCGTCATCATCGACGATCAGATTTTCCTGACCCACGCGCAGCAACTGCTGGAAACCGCCGATGCGATGAACCGGATCACGAGTGCCGGATGTACGATTCTGCTCGAGCGCAACGACCGCGTCAGCCTGGTTGCCGAATTGGGTCTGAGCTGGAAGCGCGTCCGCAAACCGGTCTCGGAACGGCGGCTCGGTGCGATCGTATCGCCCGCTTCCGCACCGAGGAGCAAACCGGGATCCGAACTTCCGACACGGCCGGATCCTGCCGACCCGCAGCGATCCGACCTGATTCTTGTCGCCGAGGACAACCCGTTCAATCAGAAGGTGATCCAGCACCAGTTGACCTCGCTCGGACTGGAAGTTCAGATCGTGTCCAACGGCCAACTGGCCATCGAGGCGTTGCTGGAGCATACCTACGCGGTGATCTTCATGGATTGCCAGATGCCCGTGATGGATGGATTCGCGGCAACCCGGGCGATCCGGCAGATGAGCCAGCCCGTCCGGAGTGTCCCGATCATCGCGCTGACGGCGAACGCCCTGGCTGGAGACGCCGAAAAATGCTACGCAGCGGGGATGGATCATTTCCTTTCCAAGCCGGTCAAGCGCGAAGAAATCGTCGGCGTGCTGCAGCTGACCGGCGTGCTCGAGCCCACCGCGATCTGATCTCCAGCCGCTGGCGAACCCGCCACGCATGCGCTACCGTGCGAAGCGACCCATCACCCACCGCCGGAGGATGCGCATGAAGATCGCCGCCCTGCAAATGGATCTCGTCTGGGAAGACCGTGCGGCCAACTACGCCACGGCTCGTCGACTGGCCCGGGAGGCACGATCCGGCGGGGCCGAATTGATCCTGCTGCCCGAAATGTTCGCTACCGGGTTCTCCATGGATCCGTCCGTCACCGCGGAAGACGCGGGCGGCGAGACCGAGACCTTCCTGCGATCCCTGGCAACCGAGCTGGACACTACCGTCGTCGGCGGTTTCGTGCGCCATGCCGGTGCGGGCAAGGGCGTGAACATCGCGCTGACCGTGGGACCGAACGGCGATGTGCTCGCCGAATATGCCAAAATTCACCTGATCGCGACTTTGGGAGAGGATGCGGCCCATGTTGCGGGCGATGCTCCTGCTTTTTTTACCGCGGGTGAGATGACCGCGACCTGCTTGATCTGCTACGACCTGCGCTTCCCCGAGCTTTTCCGTCGGGCGGCCGACCGCTGCGGCCTGATGCTGGTCATGGCCTCGTGGCCGAATGCGCGGCAGCGACACTGGGACGTGTTGCTGCAGGCTCGAGCGATCGAGAACCAATGCTATGTGATGGGATGCAATCGTGTCGGCCAGGGCGGTGGGCTGCAGTTCGACGGAGGGTCGGTCATTGTCGATCCGATGGGTCAGGTGTTGGCACATGGAGGCGCGGAACCAGGCGTAGTGCAAGCGGAAGTGGCCCCGGGCGAAGTCGCCCGCATTCGTTCCCGTCTTCCCTTTCTGCAGGACCGTCGCTACTGATCGTCTCGATTGCCGAAGACGATGGAATCGGGCCATCCTCCACCTTCGCGGTGCCTGGCGGCAGGAATCGAAATGCAGGGTTGGCAGACCTGCGCCGATGTCGTTACTTGGGGCGCAACGCGACACGGATTCGATCAACGACGGAGCGGAATGTGGCAGCGAAGTTCTACGTGGTCTGGAGGGGCAAGACCCCCGGCATCTATACGGACTGGAACACCTGCAAGAGCCAGGTCGACGGCTTTGCCGGAGCCCGGTACAAATCGTTCAAGACCCGCGCCGAGGCCGAGACCGCCTACCGAAGTGGCGCCCCTTCGGCGGCGGCGAAGAAGAAGAAACCGGCGACGAAGCGGAGTTCCTCGTCCCGGGGCCCGAAGACCTACTCGGCCAGCGAGGTCGCCGAGGTCGACGCGCAGGTGAAGATCTTCACCGACGGCGGCTGCGAGCCCAATCCGGGCAAGGCCGGCAGCGGCATGGCCCTGTACCGGGACGGCGCGATCTCCGAGCTGTGGTACGGCCTGTACAACCCCCGCGGAACCAACAACACGGCCGAGCTGAACGCGCTGCACCAGGCCCTGATCCGGGCCGAACAGGAGATCGCCAAGGGCAAGACGATCGCGATCTTCTGCGACTCGAAGTACTCGATCCAGTGCGTCACTCAATGGGCTGCCGGCTGGGAAAAGAAGGGCTGGAAGAAACCGGGCGGCGAGATCAAGAACCTCGAGTTGATTCAGCGGATGTATGCGCTCTATCTGAAGCTGAAGGGCAGGATCCGGGTGTTGCATGTCAACGGCCACGTCGGGATCGAGGGCAACGAGTTGGCGGATCGCATGTCCATCCTCGGAATCGACACGCAGGCGACGGCATTTACCCGGTACGAAGAGCCGTTGGATGTGGCCGCCCTCCTGACGATGAGAACGGGCTGAGTTCTTCGCGCGCTCACCACTTCGGGAGCGCGCCCGCCCGCTGCATCCGCTCGCGATCCAGATCGCCCAACCGCATCGGTGTCACCGTGATCCAGCCGGCTCGCTGCAGGGCCACGTCGCTGCCTTCGGGCTGGGTTCCGTCGTCGAACCACCAGTGTTGTTTCCAGATGCGCCGGCCCTGTTCATCCAGGCCGGCTTTCTTGAAGGCGTCGTGAAATACCTGATGGCCGGGTCCGGCCCATTGTACTCCGCGCACCTTCTGCGGGGGGCCGTCCGGGAAATTCACGGACAGGTATTGGCCCGCGGTCATCCCGCGTGCGGCGCCGGACGAAGCCAGCTCGACACACCAATGCGCAACGGCGGCCTGCATCGCCACGTCCTGGTCGTCGAGATTCGAGAAGGCGATCGCCGGAACACCCAACTGCGTGCCCAGCCGCGCGGCGCCGAGAGTACCGGAAGCCAGGTAGGCATCGGCCAGATTCGGCCCGGAGTTCACTCCGCTGATGACCAGGTCCGGCGGGGCGTCGACCATCATGCCGGTCAGGGCCAGCAGCACGCAATCGCCGGGGAATCCATCCACACCCCAGGCAGCGATACCGGGCCCCAGATCTCGCGGTTCGACCGCCACTTCGGGATCCCGAAAGGCCGAGATGTAGTTCGTCGAGCCGCTGCAATTCGCAAGCGGCGCCACGACGGTGACCTCGCAGACCTCGGCGAAGGCACGGGCCAGCGCGGCGATCTGCGGCGTGTCGACGCCGTCGTCGTTGGTGATCAGGACACGTTGGAACCAGGGCGTACCGGCCAGGGCGGCCGCAGGGCAGAGCAGAAGAATCAGCAGGATCGCGAAACAGCGGCTCATCGGAATACCTCGGGGGAGCGGGTGAATTTCGGGGCCGGATTATCCGACAGGCGATCCCGAAATTCAACACCGCCCCGCTCTTGAGGCAAATGAATCAGCGGACCAGGGTCATCGTGTTGACCTGGGTGCCGTCGCCCGTACGCAGGCGGATCACGTAGGTACCCGAGGGCACGGCGCGACCGCCGTGGTCCATACCATCCCAACGCACCTCGTGATGTCCCCGCTCCCGCGAGCCGGAAATCATGTTCGTCACCAGGCGTCCGTTCAGCGAGTAGATCGAAAGATCGACCCACTGGTCGCGGTTCAGCTCGAAAGCCAGGGTCGTGCGCGGATTGAACGGATTGGGGTAGTTGGGCAACAATTTCGCACCGGCCAGCAGCGGCAGCGGCGCCGGGGTGGGCCCGGCCTCATTCCAGGTCGACGCGATGGCGTAGATCTGATCGCCGCTGGTCGAGCCATTGCCGTTGGCGGCATTGCCTGTGGCATACAGGGTCAGATCCCCCGCGCCGGCAGGCGGAGCCGTCCAACGCAAGGTCCAACCCGCCGCGACCGTCGTACCGTTGAGCGTACCGGACGAGGTCTGCTTGGCGTAGGTTCGCGCCCCGGAGCTCGAGATCTGGGCATTGCCGTCGAGGGTTGCGAGCGTTCCCACGCTCACGCCTTCCGAATCCAGGATCGTGAACTCGAAGCCCCAACGCGAAGCGGCCGGATCTGCCAGATTCACATCGATATCATAGGTCTGTCCCGGAACCCAATTCGACAGATCGCTGACGCTCATCGAGCCCGAACCCGAATTCAGCGCAAAGGTCGAGTGGCAGGCGGTACAGTTGCCTTCGCCGGGCGCATTGGTGCGTCCGTTCGGCGGTGAATTGGAAAAAGCCATAGCCATTCCCGGCAGGATGAACAGCAGGCAGGCGATCGATCCGGTATTTCGTACCAACTTCATATTTTTCCCTCCTGAACGACCGTCGACGCCTCCGCCGCGGCCGAAGGTGAAACTCCATGCACTCGGTCAGTTGTCTTCAGCTCCATCATTGATCCAGTCGCGGAACAGGTTCAGCGTGGTCGAGTCCAACGCGCCGGCCGGCGGCATCACTCCCAGGCCATCGCCGATCAACCGGCGGTAGAACACCGACTCGGCCGCATTGCCTGCAATCACGCGCGTTCCGGACGAGGACTGGGCGTCGACCCCGACCAGATTCGCGCGTGCGTTCACAGCCCGCAGGTCCAGCCCTCCATTGCCGCCCTCGCCGTGGCATCCGAGGCAACCGGCGTCCAGTACCGGCTGCAAATCCTGGGCGAAGGAAACGGGATCGGCGTTCCCGTCATTCGGATCCGTCGGATCGGACCCCTCGTCGCTACAGCCGGCCCAGGCGAAAAGGCCGGCCAGT
>JANTGJ010000177.1 GCA_024762975.1 Candidatus Krumholzibacteriia bacterium | reverse complement strand
CATCGAGGACTCTTTCAAAGTGGTAGCGGGGACAGGATTTGAACCTGTGACCTTTGGGTTATGAGCCCAACGAGCTACCAGACTGCTCCACCCCGCATCCAATCGATTGTGGCCCGGAATATAGAACCCGACTCCGAAGGAGTCAAGGAAGCCGCCCGAACTAATCCTGCTCCTGCGAAGCGTCCGGCTGGGCCGGTACGATCAGCAAAACTTCCTCGTCCGGTCGCTGCAGATTGTACTCCTCGCGAGCGATCTTTTCGAGAGAGGCAGGGTCGGTCGCCAGGTCGTCCAGCTGCGTCGAGAGGACAGCATTTCTGTGCTCCAGGTCAGAGACCTCACTGCGCAGATCCTTCTGTTGTCCATGGAGTCGAAACCAGGCGCCCAATCCGTTTTCGCCGAGCAGCGTCAGCGCCAGGACCGAAACCAGAAAGGCGCCACCGACCAGAAGCGCCAGGCGGCGCGCCAGGGAACGGTCCGGCCGTGCACCGCGCAGAAATCCGTCCGATGTGGTGGTCTTGCGGGGGGAACCCATGCTCCGTCATTCCATTCTCCCGGGATTCCGTTCCCGGGGGCGGGGCCGGCCCGGCCGGTCCCGCCGTCCCTGGGGTTCTAGCGCAGGTTGTAGAAGCAATCCATACCCATGTACACAGACAGATCGTCCAGCTCCTCCTCGATGCGGAGCAGCTCATTGTACTTGGCGATCCGGTCCGTTCGGCACAGCGAACCCGTCTTGATCTGACCGGCGTTGGTCGCCACGGCCAGGTTCGAGATCGAGTTGTCCGCGGTTTCGCCGCTGCGGTGGCTGATCACATTCGTGTACCGCGCGCGCTTGGCCATCTCGATCGTCTCGAGCGTCTCGCTCAGCGTGCCGATCTGGTTCAGCTTGATCAGGATGCTGTTGGCACATCCCTCGGCAATGGCTCGGCGCAACCGCTCGGGATTCGTCACCAGCAGGTCGTCGCCGACGATCTGTACGCGATCGCCCAGCTTCTGGTACATCTTGCCCCAGCCTTCCCAATCATTCTCGTCCAGGCCATCCTCGATCGAAAGGATGGGATAGTTGTTCAACAGGTCGCCGTAGAAATCGACCAGGTTGTCGGCGGTCCAGTCCTCGCCGCCCTCGGCCTCGAGGTGGTACTTGCCGTCGCTGAACATCTCACTGGAGGCGACATCCATCGCCAGAACAATGTCCTCGCCGGGGCGATATCCGGCGCCCTCGATGGCCATCATCAGATAGTCCAGGGCTTCCCGGTTGCTGCCCAGGTTGGGCGCAAATCCACCCTCGTCCCCGACGGAGGTGGCCAAGCCCTTGGACTTCAGGATCGAGCGCAGGTGATGGAAAGTTTCGGAGCCGTAACGCAGGGCCTCACGAAAGTTCGGCGCCCCGACCGGCATGATCATGAATTCCTGGATGTCCACGTTGTTGTCGGCGTGCGAACCGCCGTTCAGCACGTTCATCATGGGAACCGGCAACGTACGGGCTGCCGTGCCACCGATGTACTGGTAGAAGGGCAGGCCGACCGATTCGGCTGCCGCGCGCGCTACGGCCAGCGACACGCCGAGGATCGCGTTCGCGCCCAGCTTGCCCTTGTTCGGTGTGCCGTCCAGTTCCAGCATGATCTTGTCGATCAGCGACTGATCGGTAGCGTCGATGCCGACCAACTCGGATTCGAGGTCACGCACGTTGTCGACTGCCTTCAGCACACCCTTGCCGCCATAGCGATCCTGATCGCCGTCGCGCAATTCGATCGCTTCGTGCTCTCCGGTCGAAGCGCCACTGGGCACTCCGGCCCGGCCGACGCTGCCGTCCTCGAGGAAGACGTCCACCTCGACGGTGGGGTTGCCGCGGGAGTCCAGGATCTCGCGGGCCTGAATCATTTCGATGAAGCTCATCGGTATTCCTTCCGTGCGGAATGGGACGGTCGTATCGTCGTCGCAATCGAGATTTCCACGGCAGTCTAGGCCCGGGTCGTCCGAGTGTCAACCCAACGAGCCTTGCGACGATGATCTTTCAAATCGGTTGACCGGTGGATGCATGGGGGCCTATTTTCGCCCGCGAATCGATTTTCACAGGAGGCCGCATGTTCGACCGGCATCAGGATTTGAAAACGATCAAGCGTTGCAAGCGAGGCGAGGAAGCCGCATTCGCCGAGATTTTGACGCGCTATCGCGGCGCGATCTACAATCTCTGCTATCGGATGACGCGCAATGGCGAGGATGCCCGGGATCTGGCCCAGGAGGTATTCATCAAGGTCTTCTCGCTCCTGGACCGCTTCGACGAGTCCTATGCCTTCAGCAGTTGGCTTTTTCGGATCGCCACCAACCACTGCATCGATCACCTGCGCCGCAACCGGCTCAAGTTCCTGTCGCTGGACGGGGCCGTAGGCAAGGACGGCGAAGAGTACGAACTGCAGTTTCCCGGCAAGGAGCCGGAACCCGATACCGTGTTGCAACGCAAAGAGGCGATGGAAAAGGTCGAAGAAGTCATCGCCGACCTGCCGCCTCACTACCGCGCGATCATCCTTCTGCGCCACGACCAGCAACTCTCCTACGACGAGATTGCCGAGACGCTCCAGATGCCGCTGGGTACGGTGAAGGCCCGAATCCACCGCGCGCGAAATCTGTTGCAACAGATGCTGAAGAACCGGTCGTATGATCTGTAACCTGCGCCAGGAAGATCCATCGATTCGGCGTGTTTTTTTGCAACCTTCCGGCGGGGAGGTCGTAGATCGGCCCAGACGGGTGATCAAATCACTGTCGGGGGATACGACGCCCGTCCACATGGGGTTGGAAACGGTCGCGATTTTCGTCGGCCGTTTCCCCCCGGGAATCCGGCGACCGGATCGAGCTTGACGGTCGCTGCAGCATGGCTTGAAGGGGACAAAGGGGATGGAACCGGAATGAAAGACCGCAAGAACACCGAAGGCCAGCCGCTGAGCTGCCCCGAGTGCCTGGAGGGTCTTCAGGAGTACCTGGACGGGACGCTGGAAAAACAGCGTTCCCTGCTGCTTTTCCTGCATTTGCGCGATTGCACCGAGTGTCGTCGCGAGCACGATCAGCTGAAGAATCTGTACGGGATGTTGCAGACCTTGCCGGATCACCCGGTGCCCGAGCACTTCGATGAACCGATCCTGGCTTCGATTCCCTACGAGGCATATCGTGCCATGGAGCCGATTCGCCGCGAGCGAGTCCCGGTCTACCTCGAGGAAGAATTTCTTCCTGCCTGGATCCGTTCCTCGGTGGTACGATGGAGCGGCATCGTGGCGGCCGTGGGAACGGTTGCAACGACATGGGCCTTGCAACTGCCGCCCACGGTGGCGATTGTCGGCGCCGTCGGGTTGGTGCCCGCGGTGCTGGTCGCTTTGCAGGGAGTGGGGCGCCGGATGGTGCTGGCCGAGCAACGAACCGAAAGCTGACACAATGAATGTGGCTCCCACAGCCAGCCGCCCGCCGGTGGCACCACGAGCGCAATCAATCACAGCGCAGGACCCTTCCGGTCCTGCGCTCTGGTTCTGTGCGGTCGTAGTTTTCGCGCTGCTGGCCGGAGCCGTGTCGGTGCGCGCCCAGGATGCCCGCGAGGTGCCTGGGGTTCCGGCAGCGCCGGAAGTTCCCGCAGGCCAATTGGCTCCGCCGCCCCCGGAATCGATTCCCGCCGGCCGGGATTCCCTGCTCCTGGAAATCGAGCGTTACTCGCAGGAGATTGCCACGCTGAAAGACTCGCTGGGTTTCGGCGGTCTGGATATCCAACTCGATGCAGCGCAACGCGAGCGGTTGCAGAAATCGATCTCCGAATTTACCGGAATTGTGGAAGACATCGGTCAGGAGCTCAGTCGGCTCGATTTCGAGATCAATGAGAACCGGGTTTCGCTGACGGACGAATTCGGCGAGGGCATCGTGATCCAGATTCCCGAGAACCTCGACGAGCGTCTGAGCGAGGGTGTGGAGGCTCTCAGCCAAATGATCCTGAAAGATCTTCCCGATTCCAGCAGTGCTTACGAGTTGACGCGGACCCTGAATCTGTCCTCACTCTTCTCGAACCGCGAGCGCAAGTCGGAGCGGAAAATCATTCAGGGAAATCTGGTCAAGGTCTCGGACGATGTGCAGATCACCGGGCGTGAGGACCTGCGTGGCAACCTGGTGGTTGTCATGGGGGATGCGGAAGTTTCCGGTCGCGTCGATGGTGATGTCGTAGTTGTACTTGGATCGTTGCGTTTGGACAAGGGGGCCGAAGTGACCGGGCGGGCCGTCTGCGTTTTGGGCGGACTGGACCGCGACCCGGATGCCGAGGTCGGAGAACTGGTGGTCGTCGATCCATGGCCTTCGGCGGGTGGATGGTTGGAGGGCTGGAAGCCGGGCCGGAACGGCGTGGCCGCCTTCGCACTCAGTCAAATCCTTTTCCTGGTCGTGTTCGTCCTGGCCCTGATCGTGGCTGGCGTTACGCCTCGGGAGCGGTTGGAGCGAGTATTGGGTTCGCTGCGGAGCGATCCTCTGGGGTCGCTCGGTATCGGAGTACTGGCCGGATTGGGATTGCATCTGGTGGTGTTGGTCCTGCTGGCAGTGCTGATATTGACGGTGATCGGTCTGCCCTTGGCTTTGCTGCTCGGTATCGCCATGGGCCTGGTTGCTGCGTTAGCCGTGGCTGTGGCGGGTGCCGCCATCGGACGGAGCCTATGCCGGGTCGTGTCGCGGGATTGCCCCTCCTTCGTTTTGTCAGTCGCTGTGGGGCTGATTGTGTTGCACTCGGTATCCTTGCTGGCCGGACTCGTGGGACTGGTCGCCAGCGGCGGTGCCGCCACTCTCTTGATGGCCATCGGGTTCGGCATCAAGATGATCGCATTCTTCCTCGGATTCGGAGCGCTGGCGCGCAGTCAGGTCTGGCGCCGCCATCCCGCCTGATTCTTTTTTCTCTCCTGGTTGACACATTACGCAATGGGGAAAAACACGCCCATTAATGGGAGTGAAGTCCCCATTGCTGCCCCGGCTCCCCCCTCGGAAATTTCAGAATTGCGGAAAAACGCGCTATAAAAGAGTAAAAAAGCACCAATATTGATATATGGCGATATCTGGCGCAGCGGTTTTGACTCCCGTTCGCGTAGATTCTTTCTGGCGTGCTTCTCCCAACCGCTTGTCCCTGCAAGGGTTGCATATCCTGCCGAAAACCTCCCGATTTGTGGTATTATCTCTCGATCGGTTCTGCACGACAGGAACGAATCCTGCGATCTACTGGGTAGAGGACGCCCACAGGGAGAATGAAGGATTCAAAGGGCGGATCACGGTGCAGAACGGAAGGAAACGGGGCATGAAGGCGAATCGCAACTCCAGCAGGAACCAGATCGCGGCTTGGACCCTGTTCGCCATGGCGATGCTGCTTGCGCAGGTTTCCTCGGGTGCCCAGACCTACCATTTCGCCAATGGCATCAGCGCGACCGTCCACGGCGCCGACGAGATCAACGACGCGCTGGTCCTGGACAAGGATGGGGGCCGCGAACTCGTGCATCCGGCCGTCGGCAGCCTGGTACTGGACGCTGCGGGCCGTGACTGGGTCCCGATGGACGAGTACGCCGTGGTCGGCGCTCTCGAGTCGATGACCGGCTTCGCGACCCATGTCGACGTGGACGTTTTCGTACTCCCGGCGCCTCCGGCCGAAATCGGTAGCAGTTTCGCACGTCGTGGCGCGATCTACCTGTCGCCGGGTACCGGCGTAGTGCCGGCGTCGACGATAGCCTACGTGACGACCCATGAGATGGGCCATGTGTTGACCTGGGCGTTCCTGGACGGTCGGCAAGCGCGCTGGGATGAATACCTGCAGGTTCGAGGATTGGACGAGAGCAATCTGAGCACGGACGCCCGTCACGCCGACCGCGCCCGGGAGATCATCGCCGAAGATATCCGTTTCCTGTTCGGCGGCTCGCTGGCGACACGCAGCGGGACCATCGAGAACCACGACCTGGTCACGCCGGACCGCGTCGCAGGACTGGACTCGCTACTGGCCGGGTACTTCCGCGCCGAGATCGCAGCCCCCCGGTTTGTGGCCGCTCGCGCGTTCCCGAATCCCTGCAATCCGCTGACGACGATCGAAATGGCTCTGGATTCGGACTCGGACGTGACCTCGGGTAGTGCCGTCCTGCGCATCTACGACATCCGCGGCGCGCTGATCAGCACCGTCGTCGGTGGCCACGTGGCGAACGGCAGCGTTTCGATCCAGTGGCACGGCACGGACGATTTCGGCGGCGCCGCTGCCTCCGGTCGCTACCTGTACCAGCTGCAGCTGGGGCGCAATCTGGGGAAGGGCTCAGTTACGCTGGTTCGCTGATTTTCGTATCTTTTCTCCTGTACCGTGCAAACCGGACTCAAAGTCTCCTTTCAAGTGCCGATATTCGGAGACAACTCCCGGCGAGGAACGTCGGGTCCGATTTGTGCAATCGATCGCCCCACGGGAGGGGAACATGTCCAGGATTTTTTCGATCGCATTGGCGCTTCTAT
>JANTGJ010000176.1 GCA_024762975.1 Candidatus Krumholzibacteriia bacterium | reverse complement strand
CCGCATTCTGCCCAGAAGGTTTTTTTCGTAGGGACCCGCCGCCGGCGAAGTCTCGATCAGGGTCAGATTACCCAGCAGAATCGTCAACAGATTGTTGAAGTCATGAGCGATCCCCCCGGCCAACAGACCGAGCGATTCCAGTTTCTGCGTTCGCCGCTTCTCGTGTTCGAGCCGGCGCCGGTTGGTAATATCCCGGAACGCGATGACCATCCCGGCATCCTCGATGCCGACCGGAACCGCGGTGACCTCGATCCAGAAAATCTCCCCTTCACTCACCTGGATGGCGATCGGCTCGGAGGGTACACCGATCGCTTCCTGACTCGAGAGCAGGCGGAGATAGCGTTCCCGCTGTCCCGGATCGATCAGCGCCGCCGGAGGCAGGACATCCTCCAGCGACATCCCGATTCGCAACCCGCGGCCATCAGGCAGGGCATTCTCGGCGGCCCCGTTGTACAGAACGACGCGGGTCTGGTCATCGATCACGACCACGCCGTCGGAAATGCTTTCGAGGATCCCCGTCAGACGTTCGGTTTCACGGACGGCTGCCGCCTCACGCCGGCGGAGATCCGACGTGCGCCGGCGCACCTCATCCTCCAGACGCCGGGCATGCCGACGACCGGACACATACGCAAACACCAGCCACAGCGCGAGCAGGATCGAAGCCGCTACCGCCGCGCGCATATACCAGCGGTCCCGCAGCGGCGGGACCACTTCGATCAACGGTGTGGTCAGGACCCCGGACTCGCGTCCATCCGGAGTACGGGCCTGGATCTGGATCCGAAACGAACCGGAGGGCACGTTGGTCAGCGGCAGAGTACCGGGCGAGTGGACCTGCAACGGCAGCGAATCCTCGATTTCACCGACGAGCCGGGCGCGGAACTCGATATTCTGTTTGCTGCTGAAACTGGGAGCGCGAAAGTTCAGAACCAGGGATCCGATCGGACCGACCCGCCGGATCGGTTGATCGACCGGTTGCGCCAATCCGTTGACGAATATCGCCGTCAAATTCAGAACCGGAGCCACCGTTGGCGCGATGTCGAATTTCCGGCGATAGATCGATAACCCCGAGTCGGTACCGATCAGGATTCGTCCATCGCGGGTTTCGACCAGCGCGTCACGGTTCGTCTCATGGCCCAGCAAACCGTCGTCGGCGGTGACACGATTCAACACCCGGCCGTCCCACACCGACACGCCGTTATCCGTCCCGAACCAGTAGGTTCCTTCATGATCGAGGAGAATGCTGTACACCGGCCGCCGGATCTCCGGCTCGGGCGCCGCCGAGCGCTCCAGTCGATTTCCGGATACGTGGTACAGACCGGCGTCGGTTCCCACCAGCAATCGGCCCTCCGCGGTTTCATGGATTGCATATGAGCTGTAAGAAAGCTGATCGTCATCCCCCGGATACCATTCGACGTCCTGTCCATCGAGAACAAAGATGCCCTCCCTGTTCGTCGCGATTCCGACGCGGCCGCGCGCCAGCGGGACAATGCGCCGAACCACGATATTTCGCTTCGGGCCGCCAGTGGGAAGTTCGAGGCGATGAAATTCCTGCCCGGGCTCTCCTGCATAGAGTCCGGAACTGGTCCCGACCAGCATGCCGAAATCCGGGTGGAATCCCAGGGAATAGATTCCGACACTGCGGATGCCCGCGAGAGCCTGCCAATCCACCGATCCGTCGGCCCGGACCCGGCCGACTCCCTTGCGGTTTGCCGCCGCCCACACCCGGCCATCGGGACCTTCGACGAGGTCAGCGATGCGACCGTTCGGCCAGTCCGGCGATTCGTACGGCATCGCTTTCGGCGTCCGGTCGAAGACCGTGATTCCCTGGCTTTGTCCGAGAAGCAAAGAGCCGTCGGCACGTTCGAGGATCGCGCTGACTTCATCGCCGATCAATCCATGCCGGTGATTGAAACAGGCCAGGCGACGGCTCGGGATCATGTGGATACCGCGGCCGCTGGGCAGCCAAACGTTGTTCTCCCGATCGATAAAAATTTCCAGGCCGCCACCGGAAACCAGTTCGACCGCCGGTGTGATGGTTTCCAGTCCCTCGCCGGGGTCGAAGACATGGACCCCTGCCGGCTCGACAATGTACACACCACCATCCGGCGCTTCAGCGACCGATGCGCCCAGGAATCGATTCCGGGGTGGCAACCCGCCGACATCGAACACTTCGTCGATCCGGTCGCCAACCAGTCGAGCACACCAATTGTCACCGACTACCCAGGTCACTCCGGTGTCCCGGGTATGCCCGAGTCCCCTGACATGGGAGTTCGGCAGGTCCCAGTCCAGAGGCTGCAATCCGGCATCGATGTTTTCCAGGTCGAAGAACGATACGCCGTCCTGCCCGGCGACCAGCAGGCGGCCCCGCGCCCTCGACAGGGAATAAAGCGGCTCCCCGGCCCTTTGCGTCAGGTACTTCCGCCAAAGACTTCCGTCCCAGTAGGCGAGTTGTCCGGCGCGCGATATCGCCGCGAGGCAAGGCACGCCGTCCGAGTTCGACCATGCGACCACATCAGCCAGTTCGTGAAAATCGGACCGCAGGATCTTGGCCGGTACCGGCATCCAGTGGTCACCCGTGAGCTGCAGAACCCGCAGCGGCAGGCGCCGGGCCACCCACCAGATGGTACCGGCATCGCTGATGGCAACGACGCCCTCGCCACGCGGACCCGGTTGCTGGTCCCGCCCGATCGTTTCCCAATCAGCGCCGGTGTACAGACAAGCTCCGTTGCGGGTTCCGAACCACATATTCCCCAACGAGTCCTGAGCCGCGCTGAATACGTAGTTCGAGGCCACACCGTCCTGCTCGCGGTAGGTGCGCATGTGGTAGTGCTGGCCAAGAACGGGAAATGCGTGCAGAAGGAGAAGCACTACCAGGAGCAGCAGCGCATACCGCGGGATGGGGATCCGAGGCAGGGATTTCAAGTGTCGATCCCAGGTTGTCGCTATTCGACAGGAATCCGCAAGAGGGGCGAACCGAAGCCCGCCCCCCCTGCTTTTCTTCTACCCGAACACACCTTCGTATTCGTCCTGATTGAAACCCACCAGCAGGGTCTTGCCCCTCACGAGGGTGGGAGCACGCAGGTTTCCCGTCGTACCCAACAGGTGCTTCATCAGGGTCTCTTCGTCCGGGGCATCCTTCTTCATGTGGAAGACGGTGATCTTCTTCCCCTTGGCGACGATGATCTTCGAGGCCGCCGCAACCAGTTCGCGAGCCTTGTCGACTCCCAACTTCGCGCTGGCGCTCTGCTGCTGCTTCACGTCGATATCATGAGTCGCAAGAAACTCCTGCGAGCGTTTTGACGACGTTCAGCCGTTTCGGTGATAGTACCAATCGACTTTCTTGGCCATCTCTAGCCCCCGTCCAGCATCGGGCTCTCGTCGAAGCCGTGGAAGCCCTCGGGATCCGACAGATAGTCCAGCGTGTTCTGCAGCAGGCGATAGTGTTGTTGCTCCTGCGAAGCCAGATCCTCGAACGTAGCCTTGGCCGCGGGCGAGGAGACGCCGGCTGCCGCGTCGGCGTACATCTTGTAGCCACGGCGTTCGACCTCGAGTGCGCCGCGCAGAATCTCCAACTCGTCGGTGCTGTACGGATCGGTGTCGGCCACTGCCGCCATCGAACCCTCGAAGATCTGGCGTGCCGTGCGGTGACCCTCGTCGGCATCCACCTTCAACACGCCGACATCGTTCTTGGCCACCATCTCGTCGCGCATCTTGACCAGATAGGCGCGATGACCAGCTTCGTCGGCGGCCAGCGAAGCAAAGACCGAGCGTTCGACCGCCGAGGGGGCCTCCTTCTCGCGTTCCTTGAAAAAGGCCATGCCCTCTTCCTCGAACTTGATCGCCTCGTCGAGAATCTTCAGACAAAATTTCAGTTCATCACTCATCAGGACCTCCGGAGACGTTCGGGACGCCTCGTTTGATTTCTACATCGGTGAAAAACCCTGATCCGACCAGTAGGAATCCTGGTACATGGTCTCCAGTTCGCGCAGCTGATTCAGGTGATCCTCTTCCCAATCCGAAAGCCAGGAAAAAAGCTGCTTCAAATCGGGATCGTCGATGTTCTTGGCGCGGCTCTTGTAGTGCGAGATGGCCTGCACCTCGAGTTGGCAACCGATACCGATCACGGCCATCTCGAACTCACCGCCCTTGATCCGCTTCTTGAAGCTATCGGGGATGATACTCGCCGATCCGTGATCCAGTTCAGCGGGGTGGAAACCGTCCAGGGTGACCTTGCCTTCTTCCATCAAGGGCTTGAACTGCGCCTTGAGCATCTTCACATGGTTCTCTTCATCATTGGCCAACATCTGGAACATCGTCTTGACCTCGGGATCCTTCGCGGTCTCGGCGGCGTGGGAATACAGCTGTTGGCCCTTGATCTCGACCATCAGGGCGTCCTTGACAGCCTGGATCATGGCGTCCCGTTTCTCCTGGTCGTTCATCGGATTTCTCCTTCGCAGTATTTCTCAATCGGAGGGGCCGCAGGAGTTGCGCGGTCCGTTACTGAGATTGCATCCTGAATTATAGTTTTTAGCGCCCCGGTTCACAACCGTTACCCCAAAGAATCCGTGTCGCAGGTTCGTTGACATCGGTTCGGGTCCCCCGTAGTTTCAGAACATGAATATTCGATTCCTTGGGATCCGCACAAAACGCATGCAACCTGTTGCCCGACAACGGATAATAAAATCAGCGCTGATGGTGACAACGTGCGCCGGCCTGTTGCTTTCGGTTCTGCTCCCGAG
Source organism: Candidatus Krumholzibacteriia bacterium (assembly GCA_024762975.1). Taxonomy (GTDB): domain Bacteria; phylum Krumholzibacteriota; class Krumholzibacteriia; order LZORAL124-64-63; family LZORAL124-64-63; genus JANTGJ01. Next base: position 1,778 of record JANTGJ010000176.1, on the reverse strand, counting down.
CGGCTGTACCCAGGACGAGGATCCGGCTCGTCCCCCGACCAACGGAATCGAGTATGAACCCGCCGACCGGGCTGTGCAGATGCCCATGGATCAGTATCTGGATTTCCGCGCGATCGATTCGACGACCACCCAGTACGACGTGACCTGGGAGCGAAGGGGCGAGGCGGTCTCCTTCGGCCCCCGTTACCGCTATTTCCCTCACGCCTACGGTGCCGATACCCTGACCGCACGGGTCGACTACCCGGACCAGAGCCTGCGGCATACCTGGCTGATTGATATCACCTACCCGGCGCTCGCGGTCGAGTTCACGCCGGAAGCCGATAGTTTGAATGTGATCGAAACCATGTCGGTGGAATTCAGCGCCGCCAACAACCGTTCCGATCACGCCCACTATGAATGGACACTGCAATCCCAGCCGGCCGGAACCGATAGCACCTTCCTCTTTGAAGCCAGCGAAATCGGTTGGCATATCGTTCGCGGTCGAGTATCGGTCGGCACCGAATCCGTGATTCGCGCCTGGCACGTCCAGGTCCTCGATATCGACGACGTGGAACTTCCCCCGACGCGCGACCTGAGTGTGACCCGAACGCTTTCCTTCGGGGAATTCAGCGTTTTCTGGCGACCGATCACGGACTGGTTTCTTCCGATCAGCGAGTACCAGGTGCGGTATTCCTACGACGGCCCGATCACGCTGCAGAATGTAGGCATCACCTCTCTGCTGAAAACACTGCCGGGCTCGACGGACCAGGACTTCTACAACGAAGTCTTCGTGGTGGGAGAAAACGCCCCCCTCGTCGAAGGTGCCGAAGTCTGGTTTGCGATCGTGGCGATCGATTCCCTGGGCAACACCAGCCTCTCGACCGACAGCCCGATGCTGCACATTCCATTCTTTTGGTACCTCGACGGCACGATTCAGGATGTCTACGGGACTCCGCTTGCCGAAATCGAAGTCTGGGATTCGGCCGGGCAGCACCGGGTCTTGTCGGACGCGCATGGCGAATACCGCATCGGCCCGTATGCCAGTGCGACCCTCGTGGCCCTCGGTACCACCGGTGATGCGCAGGACGGGCAGCTCGGCTGGCTCGAGTCCGTCTCGCCCTCGATTTCCTACTTCGATCGTTCCACCTGGAACTTCATCCTGATTCCGCGCTACGAGATCCCCTCCGGCTGTCCGGAACACCGGGGAAATTTCGCGAATTATCTGCGGTACATGACCACGACGCTGCAGGTTCGCCAGGATCGGCCGAACCTGAACCTCTACCACTGGGAAAATTATCCGCTGAAGGTCTACGTGCCCGATCATGTCGCCGGCACCGGGATCGATTTCGGCGCGGCGGCCCGTTTCGCCGTCCAGGTCTGGGAATTGCTGCTCGGCGAGCCGACCCTGGAGCTGGTGGAGGATCCGGGCACGGCGGAGATCACTTACGAGTTCGAGCCTCCCAACGCTTCCGCCTACGGGGTGACCCAACTGGTCGAGCCCGGCGGCGGCGACCTGCACCTCGGCGCGGTCGTACCGGAGAAGGTCACGATCCTGCTGTACGAGAACATCAATACCCAGTTCGCAGCAGAAGTGACCGCTCTGCACGAAATGGGTCATGCGCTCGGACTGGTCACCCACTCGCCCTGCAACAACGTGGGGTACCTGATGTACTCGGCGCCCTCGCCGTTTACCGAAGACTGGCCCGACCACGCGGTCCACCCGAATGAACTGCAGGCGGTCCGGTTGATCCGTCACCTGCCGCAGGCATTCGATATGGGTGTTTACCCCACCGACTGAG
>JANTGJ010000175.1 GCA_024762975.1 Candidatus Krumholzibacteriia bacterium | reverse complement strand
TGGCATCAACCTGCTGGCCAGCCTGGGCGTTGTCTCGCTCAGTGTGAAGGCTACGGCCATCGGCGCAAACCTGATCGGCGGACTGCTCTTCGGTGCCGGTTGGGCCGTGATGGGCTTTTGCCCCGGCACCTCGGTCGGCGCGATCGGCGAAGGTCGCTGGCATGCGATCTTCGCCGTACTGGGCATGCTGGTCGGTGCAGCAATCTACGCCGAGATCTACCCCGCGCTCAAGGGCAACGTCCTGGCTTGGGGCAAGTTCGGCAAGATCACACTTCCTGGCATCCTGGGTGTCTCGCCCTGGGTCGTCATCCCTGTGCTGACTGTCGGCTATCTGGCGCTGTTCCGTCTCTTCGAAAAGAAGAAGCTGTAGCGCCGCTCAACCGTTGATGAATGGGGCCGGCTCTTCGGAGCCGGCCTTTTTTCCATTGAGGACCGGGCAATGATCCCCCCCCTTTCGTTGGTCACCCTGGTCACTGTACTGATCGATGCGGACACTGCCGGCGCCGAACCTCGCCACGAACGCCAAGGTTTTTCCGTTGGCACCGATTCGGGTGTCGGTGGTGCCGTACTCGAGTTTGACCAGGGCGACAGGAGTCACAAGTACGACGAACTTGAGGGCGGCGTCCTGGCCCAGGGACTGGGCTACGACTGGATGATCAACGAGCACTTCGCCATCGGCCTGAGCATCGACAGTCGCGGCGCTGCGATTGATGATCTCGACGGCTTCGCCGCGCGACTTTCGGGTCGCGCCGCCACCCGGTGTTGGACCCTGCTTCTGACGCGCATCTATGAGTGCCTGTCGCTGCTGTGCCCGCACTGCGGCACTCTCATGCGGATCATTGCCTCTGTACTGGATCCGCCCCAGGGCGAGTGGTTGCCAGCAGCGCCGACGATGGCGAGTTCGACCAAGACACCGGTGAGGACGAGTGGGCCCATCTGGACCAGACGGCGGGCCGGAGCTTCGTTCTGGTGACTGTGGGCGGTCAGTGAGGTAGAATCCGGGGAAGAAATTGAGGATATCCGCATTCGCGAGGGCGGACTATGCGGTTGGAATTCCTTCCGCTTACTCTTTGCCACTCGATTCTGGCCATGGACAGTGACAGCAAGTTCCAATTTCTGCAACCGCTGCGTCAGAAGGATCCCGATCGCGCGGTCGACGGGCCCGGTGATTGGTGCCGGTGGATCCTATTTGCGGAGCCCTTCGCCCTCGAAAAATTGGCGGTCCTCATGTGTACCGTCGAGACGCCAGGTGAAACCGAGATAGAATACCGGGACCCGCCGCCGGATCGAGGTATTCTGACTCAATTCGGGGGAGTCCACGATCTGTTCGATGCGGTATGATTCGAACAGGTCGGTAACCGTCAGGCTGACGGTTGCGCGTTGGTCGAACAACTGATGCTTGAGGCCGGCATTGAGATAGAAGAAGGGTTTACGCCGCCCCTGAGGGGTAATTGACTGGAAATAGTAGAATGCATTCAGCTGCACTGCGGTATCTGCTCCCAATCGTAGCCGCGAGTGCGCCTTGATATTGCCCGACAGCGTCGAGCGGTTGCGGGAGTATCCGATGCTCGCGGCGTCGATCGTCGTATGGAATAGATCTCCCGTGATGCCGAGATCCCACCAACCGGTGGGTGAACCGGACGCCGAGGATTCGAACCCCCAGGCGTCCTCGGTGTCGAGATTGGCAGGCCTCGTGATCACCAGCGAATCGCCTGAGGTAGTCTGAATGCTGGTGAATGCATCGTATTCGTGTCGATAGTAGACGGCGTTGGTAAGAACGGTAGCCCCGACGGCCATCTGGTGTCTCATCTCGAGCGAGTGGACCTGCTCCGGTTCAAGGAGCGGATTCCCTGCTTCCGCGTTGCGGGGATCCGAGTATTCGGGGTACGGATTCAATTCGTCCGAATCCGGCCGGTTTAAACGTTTGGAATAGCTGATCGACAATTCCTGATCCGAATTGAACTCGCGGCTCACATGCAACGATGGGAAGAGCTTGAGGTAGCGATAGGAGTTCAGGGAGTCGGCGGGAGACTTCAGGTGCGACGTGATCCGGGCTTCCTCGAGCCGCAACCCGCTCTTGAGGCCGAAGGCTCCGCGAACGCCGCCGAACACCGCATAGAGAGCGTGGACGTCCTGTTGGAACCGGAATCGGGATGAGAGATAGCTGCCACTGTCGTAGCGGATATCCTCGCGAAGAAAACTTCCCGAATAGCCGGCTTCGACTTCCGAGTCATCACCTGCCGGGGAAACGAATTCGGCCAGGAAGCTGACCTGGTCACCGCACTTGCGGATCAGATTGTCTGCAGTTCCGGTACGTTCACCGAACGTCCACTGGGAGTCGAGGTCTTCGCTCTCGTCATAACCGGAATAGCCTAACTCCGCTACCAACGACCGGCCCTCGGGCTCCTGGAACGTTCGCTCATAGGCCAGGCCCAGTTCCCATTCTTCTTCCTGTTCATCATTGATCCGGTGTTCCATCGCGGCGGGACCCGCAGGCGTCGAAGGATCCACAGTGGCAATGGTAGATCGGCCGACGTGCAGCGAGTTCGCAACGAAATATTCACCGGTCAGCTCAATGGCGTTCTCTTCGTCCGGCCGAAAGCCGGCAGCGCACGACACAGCATGGGATTGCACGTCGACGCGGGAGTTGCCGGTTTCGTTCTGGCCACCAGTCGTTATCCCGAGATCCGGGTTCCGGTAGATACGTTCATCGGTAAACAGGACTTCACCGTCTGCCGTCCGGTAATGATAGCCGGCCGCAAGGTTGAACTTGTCGGTCGTCCGGTTGGCCGCAAGATCGGCGTTTCGGCGGTCCTCGTTGCCGACATCGATCCCAACGAGGCCGGTGAATCCGGCGCCCTCATTCTCCTTGAGGATGATATTGATGATGCCGCCGCCGCCATCCGGGCGGTATTTGGCCGATGGGTTGGTGATGATTTCGATTCGTGAGATCGTGTCGGCGGGCATCTGGTCCAGGACGGCCTTCGGGTTGCGGCGCAGCAGCGCCGAGGATTTGCCGTCGATCAGGATGCCGATGTCTGCGGAATTGCGCAGAGAAACGGTGTTGTCGATGTCCACCGAGACCGAAGGAATATTCTGGAGGACTTCGGTCGCCGAACTCGATGAGGAAAACACGTCTTCACCGACAGAATATATCTGTTTTTGCAACCCATTGGCGTAGGTAGGAGCTCGGCCAACGACAACCACGTACTCCGGCACGGCGGCATACTGCTCCAACCGAAAAGTGCCCAGATCCACGGGTTTTAATCCTTCCACCGTGAAGCCCAGACTGTCGGGCTCGAATCCGGGGAGAGTGATTACGAGATCATAGGTGCCGGGTGATACGGAACGAAACACGAACCGTCCCGCAGAGTCCGCGACCGCGCTCAGGAACGAGTCGGGATCAGCGGTCCCGGAAGCCTCGACGAGGGCGCCTGGCAATGGATCTCCGGATGCGGATGCCACCACGTTTCCACGGACGGGTGCTGGTCGGGCGAAGCTCCCGGTCGAGGCCCCCGCCAGTATGACGGTAAAGGCAAATATGAATCTGGTCATGATTGCTCCCGATCTCGACTATGTCGCTGTTCCGGAATCGCGTCCGGAGGTGAATCTGCAACAGGGAAACGAATTCGAACGGCGCGCCGAGGAAGGTGACAACTTATTCTGAAGATTCGATGAATGCGTTCGGGTTGCGCCATGTTCCTTCACACGTTCTTCATCCAGTGCTTCTAGTGTGGATGGGTTCCCCTTGCTTGCCCCTGGAAAAGGAGGTCGGCCATGCAATACCTGCGGATTCCTCTCGTACTCCTTTCTGTCCTGATGTTCGCCCTCCCGGCGCGATCCGGTGAAGATCCACCCACTCGCACCAACGACCGTCCCGCGGACGACTCGCGGTTGGAAATCATGATCGTAGTACCCGGGGCCTATTCGGTGATGAATGACGGAGCCGCGGCGAGCGTGACCATGACCCGGGACCAGATCGAGTCTGCTCCCCAGATCGGCGAGGATCTCTTCCGCGCCCTGGCGCGCTTGCCGGGGCTGACGGGGGACGAATACGGGGCGCATTTTTCCATCCGCGGTGGGCGCCATGACGAGACTCTCATCCTCCTGGACGGATTGGAGATCTACGAACCCTATCACCTGAAGGATTTCAACGAGGGAGCCATCAGTGTCATCGATGCGGTGAACATCCAAGCGGTGGATCTGATGACGGGCGGATTCCCTGTCCGCTACGGGAACCGCCGCAGCGGTGTGCTGAATATCACCTCGCGAATTCCCGAGATGGACCAGACCCTCTACGCTGCAGGCGCGAGCTTCATGAACGCCCGGGCCATGGCAATGGGCAGATTCAAGAACGGGCGGGGATCCTGGCTGGCTGCCGGTCGCAGCGGATACCTTGACCTGATCTTCAATCTGATCAATCAGAACGACCTGCCCAGTCCGCGCTATCATGACTTCTTCGGGAAGATGGATCTGAACTTCGGGCCTCGGCACCGTTTGACGATCGATGTGTTGCACGCCGGCGATCGATATACGTTCGACGCCGAGGCTACCACGGGCTTTCGGGACTCCATCAGGACCCGGGAGGACGCCACAAACCGCTATGGAAATTCCTACGCCTGGGCCACACTCCATTCGTTTCCAGGTGACCGGGTGGCGGTTCAGTCCATGGTTTCCGCGGGCAAGGTCACCCGGACTCGAAACGGGTCAGAACGGTATCTCGACGACCGCTCACCTTTGTATGCCGTGTCGAACCAGAACGATTTTACGGTGTTGGGAGTGAAGCAGGACTGGCAACTGGATCCTGCTTCGCGGCTGAACATCCAATTCGGGATCGATTTACGTCGATTCGACGTAGTCTATGAAAACGAAGCCGAAGTGGGCCAGGACCCCAACGATCCGGCGAGTTATCCTCCAGGGACCTACCCCGTGTTGACCCGGGATTCCCGCCAGACCGATGGGACTACCCTGGGAGCATACGCCTCGGCCCGGCTACAGCCACTGGAATCCATCGCCATTGAGGGCGGTGCGCGCTATGACCGCAGTTCCTTTACGGGCGACAAGGACATCAGTCCCCGCGCGGGCGCGGCTCTGGATCTGGGTGGGGGACGGACTCTGCGCCTTGGTGCTGGCTACTATCGTCAGATGCAGAGGATCCAGGAAGCGGCGATTCTTGACGGCTCTTCGGGCTATGGCAAGTCGGAGCTCAGTAAGCAATTGACCGCCGGTCTGGAGCAGCGGCTCCCGCGAGGTGCCGCTCTGCGCCTGGAGGCGTATCTCAAGAATGGCTCGCATTTGCGTGACAATTTCCGAAACTGGAAGAGCGTACTGGATGTCTTCCCGGAAACGAACGAGGATCGAATCCTGGTCCATCCACTCGACAAGGACTCCCGAGGCCTCGAGTTCTACTATCGGGGCCGCGTTGGTGAGCGCCTCCGCCTGCGGGCGGGTTACACCTGGACGAAGGTCGAGGAGACGGTCGCTTCGATCGAAAACGTAAACGATCCCGATCCTTTGCAGTACGATTCGACCCACCCATGGCCGCAGGATCAACGGCACTCGTTCAACGTGGATCTCAGCTACCGCGCCAGCGATACATGGGTGATCAGCAGCGCTTTCACCTATCATTCGGGCTGGCCCGGTACGCTGGAGCATTTCGTTGCGGTCGACGATGGCCACGGCGGTACGGAATTGGCCATCAAACCGATCGAATTGTACGGCGTACGGTTGCCCCACTACCATCGCCTCGATCTGCGGGGAACGCGACGATGGCGTACGAAGCGGGGTGACTTTCGCTTTTTCGCGGAGTTGGTCAATGTCACCAACCACGCCAATGTGTTCGGGTACGACTACTACGCGGAAGTCGACTCCCAGGGCAACCCGGTGTTGGCGCGCAACGAAGAGCAATGGTTCACCATATTGCCTTCACTGGGTATCGCCTGGAGTACGAGTTTTTGAGAGCGAGGACTTATGCCGACCGCCCGGCTGAAGGTCTGTCAACCGCAGAACGCGTACTGGACCTTGACCAGGAGTTGGTTGGACTCGAAACGCCAGCGGTCAGCCAGGTCGCGCAGATTGTGGTTGTAGATCAGGAAAAGATCACCCCGGGGGTGGAATGTCCAGCGCAACCGGGTGTTTGTCCCGAGCGACCGGTTCTCGTTGTCGTACTGCAGGAGGCTGTTGAATTGCAGATCGGGCGATAGATTCATCCTCATCGTCGCACCGGTCAGTGTCAGATCGAAATCTCCCTGCTCGAGGCGCCCGATGTCGTGTTCGATATTCCACAGAACCGTGACCAGCGGCGAAGGCGTCCAGGCTGTGCTCACCTCGATCTGTTGCAGGGTCCCCGTGTAGAAATCCCCGAACCACCATGTTGCCTCGCCGGACCACCTCCGCTTGGCGGCGGTTTCGAACTCGAGCCGGTCTGGCATCAACCTGCTGGCCAGCCTGGGCGTTGTCTCGCTCAGTGTGAAGGCTACGGCCATCGGCGCAAACCTGATCGGCGGACTGCTCTTCGGTGCC
>JANTGJ010000174.1 GCA_024762975.1 Candidatus Krumholzibacteriia bacterium | reverse complement strand
AAGCGCCGCGCTTTGACGGGGCGGTTCACGAAGCTCTCGCACTGACGCGCTGGTATGCTCGCGAGCACGTGCTCCTGTGTCTGGTACCGGCCTTCTTCATCGCCGGGGCGATCTCGATTTTCGTCAGCCAGACCTCGGTGATGAAGTATCTCGGAGCGGGTGCACCGAAGGCCGTGGCTTACGGGGTGGCGTCGGTGTCGGGCACCGTTCTGGCCGTCTGCTCCTGCACGGTTCTGCCCCTGTTCGCCGGTATCTACGGCATGGGTGCCGGCATCGGTCCGGCGACGGCGTTTCTCTATTCCGGACCGGCCATCAACGCGTTGGCCATCATCCTGACCGCGCGGGTCCTGGGACCGGATATCGGCATCGCCCGCGCGATCGGTGCCGTCGTCTTCAGTGTCGTGATCGGTTTGTTGATGCACCTCTTTTACCGACGCGAGCAGCAGGAGCGGCAGGCAGCCGCGACTCTGCCGACTGAGGAATCGCGGCCGCTCCACCAGACCGGACTCGTGTTCTTTTTCATGGTCGCGATCCTGGTCTTCGCCAATTGGGGCGGCGGGGGGACCGGGTTCTTTGCCCTGGTGTACGGAATGAAGTGGTGGCTTGCCGGCATCGGCGGCGCGGGGCTGGGTGTTGCCCTGGTGGGCTGGTACGGTCTGCCCTGGTGGAAGCCTCTGGTCGTCACGGCGGCTGCATTCGCGGCAGGCCTTTGGCCGGGAGGACCCGTTGCTTCCTTCGCGACTGCCGCCGGGGTGTTCGCCTGGGCCGTCGCCAGCGAAAAAGGCGAGCTCGGGGAATGGTTCGAGGCCAGTTGGGGTTTCGCCAAGCAGATCCTTCCGTTGTTGTTGGCCGGCGTACTGGTCGCCGGCCTCCTGCTGGGCCGACCGGGTTACGAAGGGCTCATCCCTTCGGAGTGGATCGCGAACCTGGTGGGCGGCAACTCGCTGGGAGCGAACCTGTTTGCGGCCGTGTCGGGCGCGTTCATGTACTTTGCGACGCTGACCGAGGTTCCGATCCTGGAGGGCCTGCTCGGTGCGGGCATGGGCAAGGGGCCGGCGCTGACGCTGCTGTTGGCCGGTCCGGCAGTCTCGCTGCCAAGCATCCTGGTCATGCGAACCATCATGGGCGGGCGCAAGACGTTGGCTTTTATCGCTCTGGTCGTCGTCCTGTCGGCGATCACCGGATTCATCTTCGGCAAACTGGTTTGAGGAGGAACGGGTCATGGAAATCCGAATTCTGGGTACGGGGTGTCCCAAATGTCACAAGCTGGAGGAAGAAACGCGGCAGGTGGTTGCTGAAATGGGGCTCGAATGCAGCATCGAGAAAGTCACGGAATTGAAGGATATCATGTCCTACGGGGTGATGCTTACGCCGGCGCTGGTGGTCGATGGTGAAGTCAAGGTGGTCGGCAAGGTGCCGGCACGCGAGGAGATCAGGAAGCTGCTCGTTTGACGAGCGAGAAGGAGTGACTTCATGGCAAACAAGCAACTGCTACTTCGCGTGGCTGTCGTCGTTCTGATGGCCGGCGCCGCCACCGCAGCCTATCTGATGCGTCCAGCCGCTGATACCACCGCGGGGGACACCGGAAACGGAGCCGTCGCCGAGACGACCGCACTTCCCCGCCTGCTGGATCTCGGGGCGGACAAGTGCGTTCCGTGCAAGATGATGACTCCCATACTGGAGGAATTGAGGAACGACTACGCCGGGGCCCTGACGGTCGAGTTTATCGACGTCTGGAAAGACCCCCCAGCGGCGCAGCCTTTTGGAATCAAGGTGATTCCGACCCAGATCTTTTTCGCGCAGGACGGAACCGAGTTGTTCCGCCACGAGGGGTTTTTCTCTCGCGAGGACATTCTAGCTAAATGGCGTGAATTGGGTGTCCTGCTTCCCGACAAGGAAGCGTGATCGATGGGGGGTGTTTTCGAAGCATTGACCACTGCCGTAGAGGGTGCACCTCATGTCGCCCTCGGGGCGGCCCTGGTGTGGGGCGTATTGAGTATCGTGTTGAGTCCCTGCCACCTGGCCAGCATTCCGCTGATCGTGGGATTCATCCAGGGCCGTGGGGAGAGCGCCCCGGGGCGGGCTGCCTGGCTCGCGACCGTGTTCGCTACAGGCATCCTGCTGACCATTGCCCTCATCGGTGCCGTCACCGCGGCCGCCGGGCGAATGATGGGAGACGTCGGATCGCTGGGCAACCTGATCGTCGCTGGGATCTTCCTCCTTGTTGGCTTGGCGCTCCTGGACATCGTACCCTTTGCCTGGACGGCGCCCCAGTCGGTGGGAATGAAGCGACAGGGGGCCTGGGCCGCGTTGCTTCTGGGGCTGGTGTTCGGCATCGCGCTGGGACCATGTACGTTCGCCTACATGGCTCCCATGCTGGCGGTGACTTTCAAGGTGGCGGGAACGACCCCGTTCTATGGCGCGGCGCTGCTGGCAGCGTACGGCATCGGGCACTGTCTGGTGATCGCCCTGGCGGGCTCAAGCGCTGCCTGGACTCAACGTGTGCTGGACTGGAATACCTCATCGACCGCCGGCAAACGGATCAAACAGTTGTGTGGCGTACTGGTGATCATCGCCGGATTCTACATGCTCTGGACCGCGCACTAGGAGGACATTTCATGCGTAGAGACGCCGGTTTCCTACTTCTGGTTTTTGGGGTCGCGTCGATGATGACGGGCGTCGGATCTGCGGAGACGGCCTTGTCGCCCCGGGTCGTTGCCACCTATTTCCACCGAACACTTCGCTGCCAGACCTGCCTGAACATCGAATCCCTGGCCCGCTACGATGCGACCGTATTGCTGGCGGATGATCTCGAAAGTGGGCGCTTGATCTGGCGCTCGCTGAACTTCGAGGAAGAGGAAAATGCGGGATTCGAAGATCAATTTGCACTCGACGGCCCCACCGTGGTCGTCACACTCGAAGCGCGTGGCAAAGTGCTCAAGTGGGTCCGGCTGGATCGCGTCTGGGAGATCGAAGACGATACGGAAGCCTTTGACAAATATGTCACCGGTGCCATCGAAGAGTATCTCCTGGCGGCATCGCAGATGACGAAGAGCGAAGAGAGTTCCCAGTAGCTGGAACGATTTCGTTCCTACCCAAACCTCCCCGGCTGACCTCGGCCCTGTCGTGGGGAGCGGCCGATCGCGGCGGAACCGGGCAATCCAGGAAGAATTTGATCCCTCGGGCAGTGGAACAGGCCCCGGCAATCCTCTCGCCGGGGCCTGTTCCTTCACCGACTAGCTCTTCGCGTCCGTTACCACCTCGGCCCCGCGGTGCCCGAACCAACCCTTGACCTTGAGTTCCAGATCCTCGAACAGCGAGTAGATGATCGGCACATAGACCATGGTCAGGAAGGTCGAGACCAGCAACCCGCCGATGGCGACGACGGCCAGGGGAGACAACCGCTCCAGCCCGATGGCCCACTCGCCGGCGATGGGAATCATGCCCACCGAAGTGCCGACGGCGGTCATCAGGATCGGCCGTGTACGCACATGCACGGAGCCGATCAACGCATCGTGCACGTTCTCGCCTTTCTCCCTGGCTACGGCAATGAAATCCAGCAACAGGATCGAATTCTTCACCACGATTCCCGCCAAAAGGATCATCCCCATCATGGAGGGCATGCAGCCGTGTTTCTCCATCAGCAACATGCTCCACGAAGCGCCGATCAAGGCCAGGGGAATGGCCGACATGATCGTCAGGGGGTGGATCCACGACTTGAAGGCCGGCACCAGCGAGAAGTACAACAGCACCATGCCCAGGGCGATGGCCATGCCCAGGCGGCCGAACGACTCGCTCATCTGCTTGATGTCGCCCTCATGGCTGATCGTGTAGCCGGGAGGCAATTCCAGGCCCTGCAGCGCAGCCATCACGTCTTCCTGCATGTGACTGATCGGGCGCTTGCCGCGGTAGCACTGGATATCCAGCGTACGCTGCAGGCCTTGTCGGTTGATTACCGAACTCACCCACTGGTGGCCGATGGTGCCCAGTTGGTTGAGCGGCACCGGCCCCTTCGGCGTGGCGATGGAATAGGTCGCGACCTGCCCCATTTCCTGGCGCTGGTCGGCCGGAAATTGCAACCACATGGCCAGTCCGTCCTGGTTCGGCACCCGGAACACCGAACCGGGCATACCGCGTACCGCAGCCGAAAGCTGTCCCGCCAGGGCGGTGGGCGAGAGTTGGTACAACGCCAGCTTGTCCGGATCGGCCGTGAACGAGATTTCCTGGCTGTCCAGGAACCAGCTGCGCGAGATCGAAGTCACACCGCGCAGGTGTTCACGTAGCCGTTGCTCCACATCCTTCCCGATGCGGTCCAGTTCGGCCGTTTCGGGTCCGGAAATCATCACATCGACGGGAGCCCGGATACTCGAGAGCGCCGTGGCACCGAAGTCGAACAGGTCGACGGTTTTCAGGCCCGGCAGACCGTGAAATTCCTCCCGCAGTTCATCTTCGATCTCCCAGATCGTGGACGTACGCTGGAACCGGTCCACCAGATTGATGGTGATCGTGCCCTGCTGTGCCAATCGCCCGGCGCCGAACGAAATCACCGCCGGTTCCGAACCGATCACCGACGAAACGGAGGTCACCTCGGGCCGGGTCCGGATGATCTCTTCCATGCGGGTCATCGTCGCTTCGGTTTCGGCCAGTGAGGTATTCGCGTCGGTCTCAAAAGCCACCTTGATGATTCCCGCGTCCATGGGCGGCATCAGATCCCGGCCGACCAGCGGCATCTGCCGGCCGGCGACCATCGTCATCATGATCCCGGCAATCATGAACACCAGGCGGTGATCCAGAGCGAACGTGGTCAGGCGTACGTAGAAATCGCGTACCGGGTCGACAACATAGGTCTGGAAACGCCCGACAATCCGCTCCACCAGGTTTCGCTGGGCGCCGTGCTTGCGCCGGAGCAGCAAGGGTGCCAGCAACGGGATCACGGTCACCGAAACCACATAGGACGCCGCCAGGGCGATGATCAAGCTCACGGCCAGGGGACGCAAAACCGTCTGTACATAGCCACCGATAAAGATGATCGGCACCAGCACCATGCCCGTGGCATACGTGCCCGAGAAAATGGCCAGCATGACTTCTTCGGTCCCGCCGACCACCGCGGTGCGCACATCCTTGGCCACCTCACGGTAGTGCCGCTCGATGTTCTCCAGCACTACGATGGCGTCATCGAGCAGCATCCCCACGGCGATGATCACCGCCGTCAGCGTCACCATGTCGAACTCGTACCCGATCAACCACATGGCGGCAAAGGTCAGCAGGTAGGTGAACGGAATGCTGACCGCTGCCAGCAGCATGCCGCGCAGGTCAGCCAGAAAAAGAAAGATCACGATGATCGTCATGATCACGGCGTCCCGCAGCGCGCCGATCATGTTGTCCACCGAGAGGTTGATCAATTCGCCCTGGGTATCGGGAATCGAAAAATCGATCGACGGGTACTTGGCTTCCAGTTGGGGCAGGAAAGCCATCGTCTGGGCAATGGTGTCCAGGGCATGCCCCGAGGTCGCTCGCTGCAGGTTCACCGCGATGGCGGGTGTACCGTCGCCGTGGTACGCACTCTGGGGCTCCAGGGTGCTGCGGGTGATCGTGGCCACATCGGCCAGATGCACCGCTCCGCCCGGCCGGTTCGCCACCGGAATGGCGCCCACCTCTGCAACCCTCTGGAACTCGCCGTTGCGTTTGACCAGGAACTGGCTTTCGTCCGTGATCAACAACCCGATCGGTTGGTTGGCATTGAACGTGACCAGAGCCTGCCGGACGGCCGGAGCCGTCAGCTGGTTGCGCTCCAATCTATCCCGGTCCAGCGCGATCCGGATCACCGGCTGATAGGCGCCGAATACTTCGACGTTGGCTACTTCCGGCAGCTGCAGCAGCTCTTCCTTGATCTGGTTGTCGGCCAGTTGACGGACCATCGACAAGTCCAGCGGTGTTCCGTCTTTGGGTCTCAGGGCCAGGGTCATCACCGCCCGCGTTGCCGATGAAACCTTGAACAACATGGGGGGGCGGGCATTGGCAGGCAGCTTCGCTTTGATCTTCTGCAATGCGTTGGCGACATCGGTCGCCGCGGCGTCCAACCCTTTGGCGTATTTGAATTCCACGGTCACGGCGGAAACTTCGTCCTTGCTCACCGAGGTCACCCGCCGCACGAGATCGATCGTATTGACCTCTTTTTCGATGGTCCGCGAAACGTCCGCCTCGACATCCGACGCCGAAGCGCCCGGGTCCACCGTCACGATCGCGATCTGCGGCCGCTCCGAATCAGGAAACAGGTTCACGGGCATCTTGCGGAAGCCCACGAGGCCCACTACCGCCGTCAACAGCACCAGCGAGACCACCAGATGGGGTTTGCGGAGATACGGGTCGATCAGATTCATGACCGGCCTCCCCGTTCGGCCAGGCGTACCGGCTGGTCCTTGCTGAGCATCATCAGGCGGGACGGGCGCGCGACGACGACCTGGTCGCCAACGGTCAGGCCACCGCGGACGGCCACGTGATCACTGCCATTGGACATCACTTCCACCGGCACCGGCACGATCTTTTCTTCCTGTACCTTGAAC
>JANTGJ010000173.1 GCA_024762975.1 Candidatus Krumholzibacteriia bacterium | reverse complement strand
CCCTCCTCCAACAAGCGCAGGTACCCCTCGACCGCGCCCAACGGAGCTTTCAGTTCGTGAGCCAGAACGGACAGGAATTCGAAACGGACTCGCCGCTTCTCGAGGGCCAGCCTGCGGGCGGCACGCGCGCCCAGCAGATGCCGCGCCGCCTTCTCGACGACCTCGCGCAACTCCGAAGGCGTGAACGGCTTCGCCAGAAAATCGAAGGCGCCCTGCTTCGTGGCCTTGACCGCCATCTCGAGCGAAGCATAGGCCGTGACCATGATCGTCAGGGTTTCAGTGTCCTCGCCCGGATCCGACAGATCGGCCAGGATCTCCATCCCGGTACAGCCGGGCATCGAGTGGTCCAGCATCAGGATATCCGTCGGGTGCTCGGCCAGTTTGCGACGGGTCTGGTTCCCGTCGGCCGCCTCGTCGACGATGATTTCCAGGTTTTCGCCGAACTCTTCACCGCTCAGGTCGAGCCCCTCCAGAGCGCGCCGCACACCGCCGCGCATGCCGGCTTCGTCATCGGCAATCAGAATGCGCAATACGTTCGATTCACTCATCTTCGGCTCCATTCCCTGTCGACGCCATGGTAGTGCGGCTTCCCAATTCATTGCTGAGCGGCAGAGTGACTGTCATCGTCGTGCCGGCTTCTCCCTCGTCTGCGCCACAACTGGATTCGACCTGCAACCGGCCGCGGTGCATCTTGACGATGCCATAGCTGACAGCCAGTCCCAGCCCCGTTCCCTGTCCCTGTTCCTTGGTCGTAAAAAATGGTTCGAAGATTTTCGAGCGGTTTTCCCGGGGGATCCCGCACCCGTCGTCCCGGATTGCGAGATAGGCCTCCCCGAGTTCATTCCTGCCCGTGCGCACCCGGACCCGCCGCGAACCGGTCGTGGGCGCCGTCGCATTGTTCACCAGGTTGGCAACGACCTGGACCATCTGCGACGAATCGACGTTCACGACCAGACTCTCCTGCCCGTGTTCGACGAGCAGCTCGACGCCCGGCGGCACCAGGCAACTGCGCAGCGAATCGGCGACCAGGTCGGTCAGATCCACCGGTGCCAGATCGACCTGATTCTGCCGCGCGAAATCCAGGAGTCCGGCCACGATCCCCTTGCAGCGATCAGCCTGATCCACGATCAGCTGCAGGTCGCGCGCCAGCGGAGAATCGTTCTCGCATTGTTCGGCCAGCAGATGTGCGTACAACAGCACCACACCCAGCGGATTGTTCACTTCGTGGGCGATTCCGGCGGCCAACTGCCCCATGCTGGCCAGGCGCTCGCTGTGCATCAACTGGTCCTGGGTATCGGCCAGGGCCCGATGCGATCGATTGACCTCCGTCACGTTCGCCTGCAGTTGCTCGATGACATAGGGCAGACACATCTCGCTCTCGGCCATGCCCTTGAAGATGGCCACGGCATGCCGCCGGCAGGTATCGTAGCCACAAGCTCGACAGTTCAGTTCGTCGGCCGGATCGGTCTTGCCCATGCGATGCATGATCTGGCGGATCTCGGTCTCCGACGGTTCCCGCAGGCGGCGATCCTCGGCCTCGAAGGTGCGCCCCAGGTCCAGTTCGGACATGCGATCGACCGCCTTCTGCCAAGCGCCGGCATCGGTTTCCTGGTGGCGCTTGCGGACGTAGCGGCTGACTCGGGCACGGCGCCGGAACAGCGGCTCACGAGTGGTCATCCCGGCACCCATGATGCAACCGTTGCAACAGAGAATATCGAGCAATGCGGCATCCAGGTCACCCGATTCGAACTCGCGCAACGCCTCGGGAAAGTCCTGCCGTCCGTCGGCGGTCACGACGCTGCCGGTCGTCAGGTCTTCGCTCACCCCGGCCGCCTGCACCATGCCGCGGGAGAGTGCGAATACCGAGCCCAGATCCGCGCGGGGTTCCGCCAACGCCGCCGGCTCGACCTGCAGCGAGTCGATGCCCCTGGCCGCAACCAGCTCCTTCAATTCGCGAAACGTCAACACCGCGTCGATGCGGCCCTGTCCGGTGGTGCGCGCCGCCTCGCCCTTCTTGGCGATACAGGGGCCGATGAAAACGATACGCAGGTCCTCGCCGTACACTTCGCGCAAGGCCTGTGCATCTGCGACCATCGGCGAGACCAGCGGCAGCAGGTTCGGCACCAGGTCCGGATGATAGTGCTCGACGTAGGTGACGATGGCCGGACAGGCCGAAGAGATCCAGTGGCGGCCGCTTCCGTCCTGCATGAACTCCCGCGTACGGCGCGCGACCAGGTCGGCACCGAAACCGACCTCGTGAATCAGGTCGAAGCCGAGCTCCTTCAGGATGCCGGAGAGTTCTTCCTCGCTCCGGTCGGGAAATTCGGCCGCGAATGAGGGAGCAATGGCGGCCGCGACACGCTCCGGGCCGGCCAGCAACGCCTCCACTGGCAGTACTGAGCCGGTGACCAGCTTCGCGTCCTGACTGCAGACCCGCACGCAGTTGCCGCAGCCGATGCAGCGCTCGTGCAGAACATGGGCCTGGCCGTCCGCGATCCGAATGGCCTTCGCCGGGCACTCGCGGACGCAGGTGAAACACATGCGGCAGCGTTCCCCGATCGTCGTGACAAGTGCGATGTCTGGCCGGGCGAAGCTCACCGTCTACCTGCTCTCCTGAATCCGGCGCCTCGACGGCGGTCCGGTTGTTGAACGATTAACATGTAACGATGTGGGAAAAATAGGCATCATCGGAGCCGTGTCAAGACGGTTCTGTTATTTTTTTCACATTTTATTTCAGCCGCACAATTGACATTATTACAGCAAGTTACGCACCAGTCATTCCTGTGAATGTCTCAGCGCGGCTCAGAACCCCTCCGGTTTCCCGCAATTGATCCTCGCGTCCCGCGCCCGGGTCCTGTACCGTGGGCGCGATGACACCTTGGCCGCACCGTGACAACGGCCGCGAAACGGAGCTGTCTCTTGCCATCCTCTCGCACCGGGAACTTTTCAACGATGCCCCAGCTCAGCGCTGTGGTGTTCATGTTGATTCTGGGGCTTTGCCCGCCCGCGCACGCCGTTCAGGCACGAACGATCCGTGTCGGAGCATTCCCCGTCCCTCCCATTCTCTCGCAGGATTCCCCGGGCGAATTCAGCGGCATCTACGCTGAGCTGATCGAGCAGATTGCCGCGCGTGAGAATTGGACCGTCCAATGGGTTCCCGGTACCTGGGCCGAAGGACTGGCCCGGGTCCGCGCCGGCGAGATCGACCTGATGCCCGTCGTGATCCCGACGCCACAACGCGCGGTCGATCTCGATTTCTGCCTCGAGAACGTGCTGATGATCTGGGGCCAGGTCTATGTCGCGAACGGATCGCCGCTACAGAGCATCCTGGATCTCGAAGGACAGCGCGTAGCGGTGATGAAGGACGACCTGAACGGCGAGAATTTCGTCGCCAGAACCCTCGAATTCGGGATGACCTGTGTCATTGTCGAAGTCGAATCCCATGACGAGGTATTCGAGCAGATTGCCGAAGACAAGGTGGTGGCGGGCGTCGCGCCGAATCTGTTCGGGTACGAGTCCGCCCGCCGCCATGGCGTGGTCGCCGCCCCCATCCTCTTCGACCCCAGCCAGACGACGTTCGCAACCGCTGCGGGGCACAATACCGATTTGCTGGCGACGATCGACAGGTACCTGAGGGTGTGGAAGAAGGATCCACAGTCGGTATACGCCCAGGCGCTGCGCCACCTGTCCAGCTCCCCGAATGATTCGGCGGGCAAGCTGCCGCGCTGGTTGTTGTCCCTGGGTGCTGGAATTCTCGTCATCGCCCTGTTGCTGCTGCTGTGGAATCGTGTGCTCAATGCCCGGGTCAAGGCCCGCACACGTGAACTCGTTGCCAGCCAGGCCAAGATCCGAATCATCTTCGACCAGACCTATCAATTCCTGGGACTGCTGGACACGAGGGGCCACCTGCTGGAAGTCAATCGAACCGCCGCCGATTTTCTGCACGCCGAGCCGGAGGATTTCATCGGCTTGCCGTTTTGGGATTGCCCCTGGTGGAACCACGATCCGGTCGTGCAGGAAGAAGTGAAGCAGGGTATCCGTACGGCGCTCAGCGGGACGGTCCATTTCGGCGAGACCCGGCACATCGATCCCGAGGGTAAGCCGCATACGCTCCAGTACACCATCAAGCCCACCCTCGATGCGACCGGTCAGGTGGAATCACTGATCGCCGAAGGGCTCGATATCACCGACAAACACGAACTCGAAGACGAACTGCGTCAATCACAGCGCATGGAGTCCATCGGAACCCTGGCCGGCGGCATCGCCCACGACTTCAACAACATCCTGACGGCGATCATCGGATTCAACGAAATGGCGATGGATGATGCTGAGGGCCAGCCGGGTATTGAGAGCAGCCTGCGGGAAGTCGCGCTGGCATCAGCCCGGGCGCGCGACCTGGTGCAACAGATCCTGACCTTCGGACGACGCCAGGAGTCGGAAAAATCCACGGTTTGCCTCTCGCTCATCCTGCGTGAAGCCATCAAGCTCCTGCGCTCCACCCTGCCCTCGACGATTCACATCGAAATGGACATTCGCTCCGAGGAATGCATTCTGGCGAACCCGACACAGCTACATCAGATCGTCATGAACCTCGGCACCAACGCCTTTCACGCCATGGAAGAAAAAGGCGGCCAGCTGGACATTTCACTGCGCGAAATCGAGTTCAACGAGCGTGAGCCGGTGATCGGTTCCCGGATGCCGGCGGGCCGATATCTTCAGCTGGAGATTTCGGATACGGGCCCCGGGATGGACGAGCACGTACTGGAAAAAATATTCGAGCCCTATTTCACGACCAAGGAGCCGGGCAAGGGAACGGGACTGGGCCTGGCCGTGGTGCATGGCATCGTCCAGTCTTCGGCGGGCTATCTCCGGGTCCAGAGCGAACCGGGAGCCGGTTCCACGTTCCAGATCTACTTCCCGGCGCTATCCGAAGAGGCCGGCACCACGCGACGCCCCGACCTCCTGGCCGGATCGCTTCGCGGCACCGAGCGCATCCTGTTCATCGACGACGAGCGTTCGCTGACCCAACTGGTATCGCGCTACCTGACCACCCTCGGCTACCGCGTGACGGCCTTGAGCGACAGCGAGCAGGCCTGGAGGCAGCTCGAAGCCGATCCGGATCGATTCGATCTCGTGGTCACCGACCAGACCATGCCCGGATTGACCGGAACAGCACTGGTCACCAAAATGCGGGAAAACGGTTCCCGACTGCCGGTCATCCTTTGTACGGGAAACAGCATGAGTGCGGGTCGGGGCCTGACCCCTCAACTGGAGATCGCCCGGGTTCTGCAGAAACCGATGATGATGAAGGAGCTTGCCACGGAAATTCGCAACCTGCTGGGCGAGGCGCGGCCGCAGTTTCCGTAGGATCAAGTTCCTCCAGTACACAGCCGGCGCTTCTTGCGGGAAACGCCGGCTGTCCAGTGGGGTGCCGATCTACCTAGTTCCCGTCCGGAAACCCATTACCGCCTGAAAACAAGTAAGTTATAAAGAAATAACGGGATAATTATCCAGCCATGTGCTAGGATGTTCTTACCAAGGAAACATCACAGACATGGAGGTAACATCCCGTTGAGAAACAAGATACAGCACCAGCGCCCGCTCGTCTACCCTTTTGTCGATCACGAACACGGCCGAGAACTCCGCCGAATCGGTGACATCCTCGACCAGATGCCCGAGGTCGGCGCCTTGGCCTACGACGACCTGGTCGCCCATGATCCTGACGTGCGGACCGGTCGTCCCGGCCTGTCCGGCGACCAGGTGTTGCGCCTTCTGGTTTTGAAGCAGATGAACGGCTTCAGCTACGAGGAGTTGGCGTTCCACCTGGCCGACTCCCGTTGCTATCGGGCGTTCTGCGGCTTCGGCATCGACGACAAGGCCCCCGGCAGGTCGACTCTGCAGGAGAACATCAAGCGTCTCCGACCTGAGACGCTTGAGTTGATCAACCGGCTTGTGGTAGAGGAAGCTTGTCTGTTGAAAGTCGAGCGGGGTCGCGCCGTGCGGGTCGACTGCACGGTGGTCGCGACGAACATCCATCACCCTACGGATAGTTCCCTGTTGTTCGACTGTGTCCGTGTGCTGGCCCGCGTGATGAGCCGCACACCGGCGGTGGCCGGCTTCGTCAACCACACCCGACGCGCGAAGCGGCGTGCTCTTGAGATCCTGAACGCGAAGACGGCGAAGAAGCGCCTGCGGCCATATCGGGATCTGTTGAAGGTCACCCGGTCGACTATCGCCATGGCCGAGGACATGGCTTCAGCCACGGGCAGCATTGTTCATCAGATCCGCCTACGCCACTACGCTGGTCTGGCGCTCCGGGTGGTCGATCAGACCGAGCGCCGGGTACTGCGGAACGAGACCGTGCCTGCGGACGAGAAGGTGGTCTCGATCTTCGAAGATCACACCGACATCATCGTCAAGGACCGCCGGGAGACACACTACGGGCACAAGATCTGTCTGGCGTCGGGCAAGTCGGGGCTGTTCACCGACTGTGTGATCGAAGATGGCAATCCGGCGGACAGCACCCTGGCCGAAGAGATGATCGCCCGACAGACGCTGCTCTGTGGCCGGTCTCCGCGGCAGGCAGCCT
>JANTGJ010000172.1 GCA_024762975.1 Candidatus Krumholzibacteriia bacterium | reverse complement strand
CCTGCTGCTGCAGATCAGCGTGGGTTGCAGCCACAATCGATGCACCTACTGCGCGATGTATGATCACCCCGACCAGAAATTTCGCACCAAGCCGTGGGAGACGATCGCAGCGGATATCGCAGAAGCCGCCGAGTGGACACACAACGGCACACCAATCCGGCGCGTGTTCCTCTGTGACGGCGATGCCCTGATCCTTCCGATGGAACTACTGCGCCGGATCCTGATCGAGCTGACGACACGGATCCCGAGCGTACGCCGCGTCGGGATCTACGGGGACTCGCGCAGCATCCTGCGCAAGAGCATCGAGGAATTGACCGAGTTGCGGGAGCTCGGCCTGGGCATCGTCTACCACGGTGCCGAGAGTGGCGACGATATCACCCTGGCAGAGGTCCAGAAGGGATCGACGGCCGCCGAAGCGGGCGAATCGGCCGACCGCCTGCGGGCCGCGGGCATCCGCCATTCCGTGATGGTCATGCTGGGACTCGGCGGCACCGCACGGTCGGCCGAACATGCGCGTGCGACGGCGGATCTGCTGACCCGCATGGATCCGCCGTTCGTCGGGGCCCTGACCACGACGGTGATACCGAATACGCCGCTGTACCAACGCCTGGAAGCCGGAGGATTCGAACTGCCCGATGCCTGGGGAATGCTCGAAGAACTCCGAATCCTGATCCGCGACAGCTCGTTGACCCGTTGCCGGTTTCATTCGAATCATGCCAGCAACCATCTGCCGCTGAGCCTGAACCTCCCCACGGATCGGAAACGCGCGCTCGACGGGTTGAATCACCTGCTCGAAGTACGGGATGAATCGGCCCTGAAACCGGATTTCCTGCGCGGGCTTTGAGCGAAATCTCTCCGTGTCCCCGGGGCGCTTGACAGGAGCCCCTTGCGGGTTGGAGTATTCCGGAAGTAGTTAGTGTAGATCTTGCGCCTCGGCGCCGACCCTTGCCGAAAGAATCCGGGCATGACCGAAGACCAACCCGCCATCCGCCTGTTGATCGTCGACGACGAGGAAGATCTGGCCACTTTCCTGGCCCATCGCCTGCGCAACCGCGGTTTGCTCGTCACGATGGCCCTGAGCGGCGCCGAAGCGGTTTCGGCTGCCCACGAGAATACCTTCGATGTCGCCATCGTGGACCTGAAGATGCCCGACCTGGACGGTATCACGGTCATGGAGGAGATCAGGAACCTGCAGCCCTTCACGGAAATCCTGATGCTCACCGGACACGGCAGCCACGACTCGGCCTGGGAAGCAGGTCGTCTGCAGGCCTTCCGCTACCTGCTGAAACCCTTCGATTTCGACGATCTTTTCGACCTGATCCTGAAAGCTGCCGAACATCGACGGAAACGGATGAGCGCCAAATTCGAGGACCAACTCGAGTCGTTGATGAGCAGTACGACATCGCCCCGCGACCTGATCGAAGAATGCGAGAAACTGCGCCGTGAGTATGAGCAGGAATAGAATCACCACGCTGATCGTCGGCGCCGGACACCCCCTTGCGGAACTCATGTCCGAGCTCGAATCGCAATTCTCTCCTCCCGAACTCCCCTTGCTGGGTGTGATCGATCTCGATCCCGAAGCCAAGGCTGCGGCCGGGCAGAACCCCGGCAGCGACCGGATTTCCGTGCTGGGTCATACACTGGAGGATCTATCCGGTGACGTCGCGCCGGAACTGGTGGTCCTGGCCGGTTGCGACGAAGCCACACGCACGGCGCTGGGGCGGCGTCTTCCGGACTCGCTCCAACTGGAGCACCGTTCCGCTCCCCTGCTGGCGATCGTCACGCGCTTGGCCGACGAGAACCGGGCACTGCGCGCCGATAGCCGGCGACTGAAGGAAGCGCGCCTCCGGCTCCGCCAATTCGTCGAGACGGCACCATTGTCGATCTATATCAAGGACACGGATCTGCGATACCGACACCTGAACCAGCACGCGCTGCTCCTGTTCGGTTTCGACGAGGAGTCGGTCGTCGGCAAGACCGACCACACCCTGTTTCCGTCGGGCAACGTACGCTGGCTGCAGAACGTCGAACAGGAGACCTTGCGCTCCGGCCAGACCCACTATGCGACGGGAATCCTGCCGGTGCGCGAGCGGGAGACCCACGTCCATGTCACGCTGTTTCCCATTGTCGAGAATCAAAAGATCGAGGGTCTGTACGGGCTGGTCGAAGATACCACCGATCTCTTTGTCAGCGAGCAGAAGCTGCAGCAGGTCGACGGGCAGTTGGACGAGACGCAAAAGTACCTGCGCGAGGTACTCGAGAACAGCAAGGACATGATTTTCCTGACCGATCCGCAGGGACGGATCCTGACATTCAACAGCGGTGCCGAGAATGCTCTGGGCTATCCGCGGGACGAAGTCGTGGGCCGGCCCGCCCACGAACTCTGCTCGACTCCGGGCGCTTTCGACAAGCTGTTCGAGGAAGCGATACTGGACGGCCATGCCACCCGGTACGAAGCCGAGTTTCTGGACCGCAACGGCGATTCGATCATCTGCAACATCAGTCTGACGAAAATCGACGACCACCAGGGCATGCCCCTCGAGGTGGTCTGCCTGTGTCGGGACATCACGACCCGCCTTCGACTGAAGAACGATCTGATTCGCTCGGAACGCCTGGCCGCCGTGGGCCAGATGGCCTCCGGCGTCGCCCACGAGATCAACAACCCCCTGGCGGTCATCGACACCATTGCCGGGCTGGTCGAAGAGACGCTGGCGGCCGATGCCCCGCAGTTGGCGCCGGAGACACGCGACATCCTGATGAAATCCATGAACCGACTGCATTACCAGGTCAAGCGTTGCACCTCGATCACGCATTCGCTGCTGGGGTTCGTGCGCAATACGAAAACCGGGATGGTCAAAGTCGATCTCGAGGCGTTGTTGGACGAATGCCTGAATGTGCTGGGTATCGAGATCCGCCGTTCGCGCGCCGAGATCGTACGCATGTTCTCCACCGAGTTGCCCACATTCATCAGCGACCCGATGCTGCTGCAGCAGGTCTTCGTCAACCTGATCAAGAACGCGCTGGATGCGATCGCAGAAGTGCCCGACCGCGCGGGTGTCATCGAGATCACCACCAGCGGGAATGGCGATCACCTGACCGTCACGATTCAGGATAACGGAGTCGGTATCGCGAAGCAG
This sequence comes from Candidatus Krumholzibacteriia bacterium, assembly GCA_024762975.1. Lineage (GTDB taxonomy): Bacteria > Krumholzibacteriota > Krumholzibacteriia > LZORAL124-64-63 > LZORAL124-64-63 > JANTGJ01. The sequence goes on along the minus strand of JANTGJ010000172.1, from coordinate 3,529 downwards.
GAACAGGAGAAGGTGTTCGACCTCTTCCACACGACCAAGCCGGCAGGCAGGGGCACGGGGCTCGGCCTGTCGATCGTGCACGACATTCTGTACCGTCTGGGCGGAAGCGTACGGCTGGTCAGCGAAGAAGGGCAGTGGTCACGGTTTGTCATCGAACTGCCGATGAAACCACCGGAAACCCCACTGCCGGATCCCACGTCGATGACTTTCTGATCGAGTCCACGAGCGCTCAGGTATCGAGCATCGCCAGGATCTCGTCCGTTTTCTGACGCATCAGCTTCTCGTCACCGCGCGCTTCCACATTCAGGCGGATCACCGGCTCAGTATTGCTCTTGCGCAGATTGAAACGCCAATCGCCCAGATCCAACGAAAGCCCATCGGTGTGATCGACGCCCCGGGCGTCGCCCGCGTAACGTTTGCGAATCCGGTCGATGACCGCGTCCGGGTCCTGCAGGCGACGGTTGATCTCACCACTGGCCGGGTAGGCCTGCTGTCGCTCGCGGACCAGCTCGGAGAGTGTGCAGTCCTTGTCCGACAGCAATTGATGCACCAGCAGCCAGGGCAGCATACCACTGTCGCAGTAGGCAAAGTCGCGGAAGTAGTGGTGCGCCGACATCTCGCCGCCGTAGACAGCGTTTTCGCTGCGCATGCGCTCCTTGATGAAAGCATGGCCGGTCTTGTTCATGACCGGCACGCCGCCGGCGCTCTCGACCAGGTCGATCGTATTCCAGACCAGCCGTGGATCGTGAATGATCTTCGAACCCGGATACCGCGCCAGGATCGCCTCGGCCAGCAATCCCACCACGTAGTAGCCCTCGATGAAGTCGCCGTTCTCGTCGAAGAAAAAACAACGGTCGAAGTCGCCGTCCCAGGCCAGCCCCATGTCGGCGCCCTCGGCGCGAACGAGGTCCGCCGTCGCCGAGCGGTTTCCCGGCAACAGGGGATTGGGAATCCCGTTGGGGAAGTTGCCGTCCGGCTCTTCGTACAGTGGGATGATCTGGCCGGGCAGGTGCCGGGCCAAAGCGGCCACGGCCGGCCCGGCGCAGCCGTTGCCCGCATTGGCCACGATCTTCAGCGGTTTCAGATCAGAGGTGTCGACCAGCGACAACAGGTGATCGATGTACGGCTGCAGTACGTTCTCGGTGGTAACCGTGCCCGGCTGTTCCACCGGCGTCAGGTCGCAGTCGATGGCGCGCACACCGATTTCGTCCAGACCACTGTCGCCGCTGATCGGCCGGGCCTCACGCTGGACCAGTTTCATTCCGTTGTGGTCCATCGGATTGTGGCTGGCGGTAACCATGATGCCCCCATCCAACCCGCGCGCAAAGGTCGTGTAGTAGACCATCTCGGTACCGCACAGTCCGATGTCCAGGACATCGGCGCCGGCATCGGTCAGTCCCCGGATGACCTCGCTCGCCAGATTCCCACTACTGAGGCGGCAATCGCGCCCGACGACAAAGGATTGGCCCTGAAGGTACCGGGCCGTGGCCAACCCGATTCGATAGGCCAGTGCGGTGTCGAGTTCCTGGGGCACGCGGCCACGGATGTCATAAGCCTTGAAGCAGGCCGGTTTGGCTTCGAACAAGGGCATTCACTACTCCCGGTCTACGAAAATGCAAGACGATGCCGCCGCAATTGATTGTGCGGATTCCATCTCTTCTGTAGCATGAAAACCGGAAGACGGCAAGCCGCTGCGGTGGATTTTCCATCAATCGGTCGGGTTCGATCCATCCCCGAGGGAGTTTCCATGCGCCGCGACGAGTTCTTGACCACCGATCCCGCATTTCTGGGCGAGCTTTCCGACGAGTGCCCCGAGGGATATCTGGCCCTGGACTCGAGCAGTGCACCCGGTTCGTTTCCCCGGGCCATCCCGGTGAATTTCGCTCTCGACGGAGATCGAATCTACTTCCACGGAGCACTCTCGGGCGACAAATTCGAGCGCATCGGTGAAGGTACTGCCGTCGGTTTCTCCATCGTGCGCCCCTACAGCCTGCTGCCCTCGACCTGGATGAGTCGGGGCGACTCGGCCTGCCCTGCGACGCAGCTCTTTCTCAGCATCGAGGTCTCGGGTCGATGTGAATCCATCGAGGATCCTGTAGAGAAGGCACAGGGATTGCAGGCAATCATGCTGAAGTACCAGCCCGAGGGTGGGTACCGTCGCCTGACCACAGAGGACTCGGCCTATACAGCCTCGATTCGCGGCACCGGCGTGTTCCGGATCGCCATCGAGAGCTGGACCGGCAAAGTCCGCATGGCGCAGGAAAAGAGTCCCGAGTTCCGGCAAAAACTGCTCTCGAAGCTTCGTGAGCGGGGATTGCCCATCGATCTGGCAACAGCCGACCGCATCGCCCGCGGCCTCGAATTCGAGAAATCCGACGAGTAGTCGTTGAGTTCGTTCGTGTTGCGATGTCAGGAAAATGTAACCTGATTGGCACAGGATTCTTTCCCAAAGATTAAAATTTCGCTTTATCTGTGGTTTAGGCAGACACTATAATCGTACGGAAGATTCGAGTCGGCACCGCCCAACTGTGCCAGGTCCCGCCCTGGACCGCGCTCGAATGCCCGCTCTTTTGCGGGGGGGGAATTTGGAACATGGGGAAACATGGAGGGGGAAGAGGAATGCTTGTGGAACCGGCACAACAGGTAACACGGCTGCTCATCGTCGATGACCATCCATTGGTTCGACAGGGCATCAAGGCCCTGATCGATCTGGAGGATGATCTGTCCGTTTGCGGTGAAGCAGAAGATCACATGGAGGCGCTGGGCGTCATCGAGCAGGAGAAGCCTGATCTGGTCCTGGTCGATATTTCGCTCAAGAACAGCAACGGATTGAACCTGCTGAAGGACATTTCACAGCAGCACCCGGACGTGCAGACTCTCGCCGTTTCGATGCACGACGAGTACACCTATGCGGTTCGCTGCCTCAAGGCGGGCGCCCGTGGCTATGTGATGAAGCAGGAAGGTACCGAAAAGATTCGTGACGCAATCCGCCACGTGATCCAGGGAAAAACCTACCTGAGCGAAAGAATGACCCAGAGCGCGGTGGAGCAGCTCGGTCCGGGACGCGCATCGATCGGCGCCAATCCGACCGAAGCCCTGAGCAACCGTGAGCTGGAATTGTTCCAGCTGACCGGCCAGGGCAAGGAGATTTCGGAGATTGCCGAGATCATGAGCATCAGCCCGCGCACGGTCGAGGTCCATCGGTCGCACATCAAGAAGAAGCTGGGGCTTCGCACGAGCACCGACATCTTCCAGACGGCGTACGACTGGCTTCGTCAGAGCGGATTGACGCCGTAGGTCCCGAACAGGGACCTATACATACAACGGTCCCGGAACGTCCTCGGCCCTTCGGGCCTGCGGAATGTTCCGGGACCGTCGTATGTATAGGTCCCTTTTCCCCACTGCGATTGTGATCCGCTCTGACGAAGTCAGTCGGACGGCTGTGGGGATTCGGACTGTTCGACTTTCCAGCCTTTGTCTTTCAGGAGCTGGACAATGCCCCTTTTGCCGGCGAAGTGGCCGGCACCGA
>JANTGJ010000171.1 GCA_024762975.1 Candidatus Krumholzibacteriia bacterium | reverse complement strand
GACCTGCGGCCGGTCCTGCCTTCGGATGTGCAGGTGCTTCCGGCCGACGCGGTCGTTGCCGGCAGCCAGATGATCGTTGCTCTGGGTGGGGACGGGACGATGCTGCAGACGGCCGGCGCTCTTGGGACCAGCGGCGTGCCCCTGTTGGGAGTGAATCTCGGGTCGTTGGGTTATCTGACGGATGTTCCTCTGGGGCAGTTGGAAGAAGCGATCGGCCGAGTACTCGACGGTGACTACCATCTCGAAACCCGGAGCCGCGTGTATTGCAGCCTGCAGCGGGGAGGCCAGACGATCGCCACCCACCGCGCTTTGAACGATATCGTCGTGAATATGGGACCGCTGCCGCGCCCCTTGGATCTGGAGCTTTTTCTCGATGGTTTTCCGGTCGGTAAATTTCTTGGCGATGGGATCATCGTAGCTACGCCGACCGGATCGACGGCCTACAGCCTGTCCGCTGGCGGGCCGATCTGCCACTGGGCCGTACCCGGCCTGCTGATTACTCCCATCTGCCCGCACAGTCTGGGGCTGCGCCCGGTCGTGGTTTCGGATGATACCCGCATCGAACTGGTGGTTCACGAGACCGGCGAGGGTGCCGTGCTGGCCGCGGATGGACAGCGCTCCGATATCCTGATCAACGGCGACCGGTTGGTCTATCGCCAATCCAAGCGCGAGGTCAATCTGGTCAAGTTTCCGCAGAGCAATTTCTACGAAGTCATGCGCCACAAGTTGAACTGGGGCGGAAGGCATCGCAGCGCACCGGATGACATGTCATGCTGACCGCCCTGCGGGTCGGCAACCTGGCCCTGGTCGAGGAACTCGAGTTCCATCCGGGACCCGGGTTGACGATGCTGACCGGTGAGACGGGTGCGGGGAAATCGCTCATCGCGGGGGCGCTGGCACTCTTGGCCGGTGGCAAGGCACAGAAAGGCCAGGTGCGGCGCGGAGCTCCGATGGCCTATGTCGAGGGCGTTTTCGATCTGGAGGACGAGCCTGGCCTGCTCCGGGAGTTGGCGGAAGCGGGGGTGCGGATGGGGGCGGATCAGGTCCTGGTCCTGCGCCGTGAACTCCGGGACGAGGGACGGGGGCGGACCCTGATCAACGGGCTGGTTTCCTCTCTGGCGTTGTTGGAAACGTTCGGCGCGCGCCTGCTTTCGATCCAGAGTCAGGACCAGCAGCGTCAACTGGCCCGATCTGCATTCGCAGGTGAGTTCCTGGATCGGGCGGCCGGCCTGGAGTCCGATCTGCAGGAGATGGCCAACCGGCTGGCCGAGCATCAGGATCTTCAGCGGGAAATGGCGGGGCGCCGGCAGGAAGTCGATTTCGCCCGCCAGCAAATGGAGATGTGGCAGTACCAGTATCGCGAGTTGACCGAGGCGGGGCTGGACGAGGGGGAATTTCGGGCGCTGGGCGAGCAGATCGCATTGGGGCGCGGCTCCCGTCACCTGCTGGAGGCCGCCGCATCCTGCCGCAGCAGCCTGGATGAGGGCGATTGGAACGCCGTTTCGCTGCTGGGATCGGCGGAATCGGCGCTGGCGCCGCTGGCCGATCGTAGCGAATCGTTGAGCGCGGTACTGGGCATGATCCGCGATGCGGCCGCTCAAGCCCGGGAGGCCGCGACCGACCTCGAAAGATTCTTCGACCGGATCGAACTGGATCCTGCCCGGCTGGACGAATTGGAAGAGCGTGATGCTCTTTACCGTGAATTGATGCGAAAGTACGCCGTCGATGTGGCGGGACTGGTCCGCCTGCAGGGCGACCTGGCCGAGCGGATCCGGCGTCAGAAATGCGCAGACGATGATCTGCGCGCATTGGAGGATCGGCTGAGCGTTGCCCGGGAACGAGTGCAGAAGCAGGCCGAGTCATTGCACCGGAGGCGCTGTGAGGCGGCGCCGGAGTTGGCTCGGCGGGCGGTTGCCGTCATTCGCCCGCTGGCATTGCCGGAACTGGACCTGAAATTTGAAGTGGAACCGGCAAGATCGCCTGCGGGTTGGATTGAACTGGATGACGTGGCCTGCGAAGTGGGACCCCGCGGAGCGAGCCGTGTGCGCCTGCTGGTGAAGACCAATCGTGGCGAAAGTTTCGGCGAGGCCGGACGGATCGCATCCGGCGGCGAGAAGTCGCGCATCCATCTCGGCTTGTCGGTCGTCGATACGCCCGAAAACGCGAAACCGCTGCTGCTCTTCGACGAGATCGATGCGGGACTCGGTGCCGACAATGCCGTACCCGTGGCCGACCTGCTGGCGAATCTGGGGCGACGTGGGCAGGTGCTGTGCATCACCCACCTGCCGACGGTAGCCATCCGCGGTGACGAGCACTGGCGCGTGACCAAGGCGATTCGCGGTGATCGAACCGCGCTGCGCATGGAACACATCGAGGGCGAAGAACGGATTCGGGAAACGGCTCGCCTGCTGGGCGGCGAGGCCATCGACGCAATCGGGTCGGAAAGCCAGATCGACTATGCACGCCAACTGCTCGCGGGGCAGCAGCGCAGCGGAACCGGCTAGCTGTCCAGTGCCACGGCGCGGGATCCGCGCAAGGGAAACGGGATTTGACGGAGCCGTCCTCATGTCCCATACTTCCGCAACCTGAGGTGCGCCCGTAGCTCAGCTGGATAGAGCGTCTGCCTCCGGAGCAGAAGGTCGTGGGTTCGAATCCCGCCGGGCGTACCACCTACCAACGGGGATGTTTTCGTGTCATTTTTACGACTGATTCTGGCTGCGCTTCTGTTCCTGATGCTGCGCCGGGTCTATTTATCTTTCACGGCCGGGCGCCGTGCGGCCCGTCGCAACGAACGGGTCAGAACGAATTTCGATTCCCGGGCACAGGGGAATCGGAATAACGAGGACCTGGGGGACCTGACACAACAGGACATCAGTGATGCTGATTTCGAAGAGATCCCGTAGACGATCCGAAATGTTCGAATCCCGGTTCCGCTCGGCAGAGGGGTCGGACTTTCCGGTGCGCCAGTACTTGCGCTGTCGCGAGGAGATCGCATCGGAGGCGGTGCAGGCTGCCCTGATGCTCGTGTTTGCAGTGACACTGGCTCTTTTCGGGCGACCTCTGTGGACGCTTTTCGAACGGCATGGGGCGAATCTGAGTCCGCTTTACAAGTGGATGGCTCTGGCCGCACTTTTTGTGTTTATTGTGTCGGTTTTACGCCGACTCTATATCAAGATCATGATCATCCGCGAAATCAGACGGGAAATGACTCGTCTGCAGGAAGAGTTTCGCCATTCAGAACCGTGAGGGAGCCGATGGACAATCTGATCAAGAAGCTGGAAACCAAGCAGGCGCAACTGGGCGTCATCGGGCTGGGCTACGTCGGCCTGCCGTTGGCCATCGGCTACGCGAAGGCCGGATTCAAGGTCGTGGGTTTCGAGCTGGACGAAAACAAGATCGCCCAACTGATGCGAGGCGAGAGCTACATCATCGACGTTTCGAGTGAGGATGTGAAAGCTGCGGTCGATGCCGGTCTTCTGGTCGCGACTTCCGATTTCTCGAAAATGGCGGAATGTGATTCGGCGAACATCTGCGTGCCGACACCGCTGGGCAAGACGCGAGATCCGGATATCTCCTACATTCAGGCAGCCGTGCGCGAGATCGCGCCACGATTGCACCGGGGCATGTTGATCATACTCGAGAGCACGACCTATCCCGGTACGACCGAGGAAGTCATCCTCCCGCTGTTGTCCGAGCAGGGCCTCGAGGTCGGTCAGGACTTCTTCCTGGCCTTCTCGCCCGAGCGGGTGGATCCCGGAAATCCCGACTTCCACACGATCAACATTCCGAAGGTCGTGGGGGGCGTGACGCCGAATTGCACGAAGGCCGCCAGCACGCTCTACGCGCAGGTCATGGAGACCATCGTGCCGGTTTCGTCGGTCCGCGTCGCCGAGACGGTCAAATTGCTGGAGAACACCTTCCGGTCGGTCAATATCGGACTGGTCAACGAGATCGCTCTGATGTGCGATGCACTCGAAATCGACGTCTGGGAAGTGATCCAGGGGGCTGCCACCAAGCCATTCGGTTTCATGCCATTCTATCCCGGCCCCGGCCTGGGCGGACACTGCATCCCCATTGATCCATTCTATCTGTCGTGGAAGGCGAAACTCGCCGGTTCGGAGGCCCGCTTCATCGAACTGGCCGGTCAGGTGAATGGATCGATGCCCAAGCACGTGGTCAGCCTCGTGACGCGAGGGCTGAACGACCGCTCGAAGTCGGTTCGCGGCAGCAAGGTGCTGGTTGTCGGGGTGGCTTACAAGGGCGGCATCGATGATGTCCGCGAGTCGCCGGCCCTGGACATCATGGGCATGCTGTCCGACCTGGGAGCGGATGTGAGTTGGTACGATCCCCATGTATCCGAATTGCGCACGAATCATCCGGCGCACCGGCTTGACGACTGGTCGGTTGACGCGATCGGTGAGTTCGACGCGGCGGTCATCGTCACCACCCATGCGGAGACCCAGCACGAACTGCTGGTCGAGGCTGGACCGGTGATCATCGACACGCGGAACGCCCTGAAGGGGATCGAGAACGAGAACATCGTTCGCCTCTAGACAGAAGGAGACGGTTTGACCCGATATCTGGTAACCGGGGGAGCGGGGTTCATCGGATCCCATCTGGCCCGGCATCTGACCGACGAAGGGCACGATGTCGTCGTGCTGGACAACCTGTCCACGGGCAGGCTTTCGAATCTGGAAAACTACCTCGATCGGCTGCGGTTCGTGGAGGGCTCGATCACCGAACTGGATACGGTGATGGAATGCTGCGAAGGTGTCGACTGTGTATTCCACCAGGCGGCATTGCCCAGTGTGCCCCGCAGCGTTGCTGACCCGCTGGCCAGCGACGAACACAACATCGGTGGCACGCTCCGCGTGTTCTGGGGAGCCCACCAATCCGGTGTGCGCCGCGTGGTTTATGCCGCGAGCAGTTCCATCTACGGTGATACCGAGGAACTGCCCAAACACGAAGGCATGCAGCCCAAGCCGATGTCTCCCTACGCAGTGAACAAGCGGGTGTCCGAGCTGTACGGCTCGGTCTTCAACAACCTGTATGGGCTGAGCACGATCGGAATGCGCTACTTCAACGTTTTCGGGCCGCGCCAGGATCCCGCCAGCCAGTATTCGGCGGTCATTCCCAAGTTCATCACGGCCTTTTTGGAGGGGCGGGCACCGATCATCCATGGCGATGGTGGACAGTCCCGCGATTTCACTTTTGTCCAGAACGTAGTGGAAGCTAATGTGGCTGCGGCTCTGGCTAAACCGGAAGCCGGCGGGCGATCCTACAACATAGCCCTGGGAGGCCGAATCAGTGTACAGGATCTGTGTCTGCGGATCCGCGAACTGGTCGGTTCAGACATCGAACCGCAATATGATGAGTCCCGCCCCGGCGATGTCCGCCATTCGCAGGCGTCAGTGGAGCTGGCTCGGGAATTCCTGGAATACCAGGGTTCGGTGGACTTGGAAGAGGGACTCCGGCGCACCGTCGAGTGGTACCGGGAAAACGCCTAGTCGGGGGAGATTCGAGTATGCACGCTTTTCGACAGACCACCTTCCTGCGGAGGATATTGAGCTTGGTCGTCCTGGCGACGATGCTTATGCCGGGTTTCGCGCTGGCCCAGGACCGGATTCTCACGGCCGGTGATACGATCCGGCTGGAAATTGAGAACCGGCCTGAACTGGAACAGTTGCTGACGCTGGACGATGCAGGCCGGGTGGATTTGCCTCAAGTGGGCGAAGTGACACTGGCGGGATTGAGCGTGGCGGATGCGGAAACGACCCTGCACCGTCGTTTGCGGATTTTCGATCCGGAACTGGATACGGTTCGCGTGACGCTCACCGATTCGCATCCGCTGACCATCCAGGTCCAGGGAGCGGTCGTTGCGCCTGGACCCTATCCCTTCGATGGATCTCCGGGGGTATGGGATCTGATCCAACTGGCCGGGGGCGTATTGGATACTGCCGACCTGTCCGTTGCACGGGTTGTACGAGAGGAGAACGGGATCGCCCGGATCCTGCCGATGGACCTGTCTTCGCTTGTGGCCGGTGGCCGCATCCCCGAGTTCAGCTTCATGGACGGAGACGTGCTGGTCATTCCGCTGACCGAGTCGGGTACGGCCCAGGTGATCGCAAGTTCCGGTGTACAGGTTTTCGGCGCGGTCGCCGAGCCTTCGGTTGTGCCGATGACCACGCCGCGGCCGTTGCTGGACGTACTGATGCTGGCTGGCTCACCGTTGGCCCAGGCCGAACTGCAGAAGATCTGGCTTGTACACCCGATCAACGGACGCTTCGATTCCCGCCTGATCGATCTGTCGCTGTTCATGGAGAAGGGTAACCCGCTCGGCAATCCGCTGATTTTTCCGGGGGACGCGTTACAGATCAGCTTCCGGGAAGACAACTGGTTCCGCCGCAACGGGCCGTTGCTGCTGGGGACAATGACCGCCACCGCTACCCTCTGGTTGGCCTACGACCGGGTCTCGAACTAGCCCGGAAGGTTTTGACGTATGGTTCAATGGAAATTTTTTAACGATAACGATTGGCATTCTCGATAACCAGACATGCTGATCGGTCGTCGGTTATTTCTTTTCGATGTAACGCGTTGCCGCTGTTGATTAAGAACTCACCAGAGATGCCGATACAAAAGTGTGCTGTTAAAATTTTCCGCCACGTGAAAATTTGATATTTTCT
>JANTGJ010000170.1 GCA_024762975.1 Candidatus Krumholzibacteriia bacterium | reverse complement strand
AGTTTGAAGAGGGTCTCGAAGCGTTTGCCTTTGGGGCGCGTTCCCGCATCCATCAGTACACCGGCATCGACGAGTACCTGTACATGGTGGTAGAGCGAAGTTGCCGGCCGGCCCACGCGCTGCGCCATATCCGAAATCGAAAGGGAGACATCCTCTACGTAGAGGCCGATCAACTCGAGTCGCTGTGGCGAGGCGAGTGCTGCGGAGAGGTCGCCCCGGGGGGCCTGGTTTTCGTTTTGTTTGCTCATGTAAACCAATGTAGATTTATATTCGAAAAACACAATGTATTCGAAAATATAATTTAGCGTCAGATAACGCCCAGTGCGGCAATCAGATAAATATTCAAAGTGACGCCCCGCGTTCGAAAACACGGGGCGTCGATGAGTCGAGAATTCACGAAATTTAGATCATCCGGATGAGCCACGAACGATTGCGCCGCTTCACGCGTCCGAACCAGATCACCAGGGGGGTCATCGCGGCCAGCAGGCCGACCCACCCCAGCAACGAGCCCAGTACGGCGCTCTCGTGATACCAGAATCCCAGCCGCCGCGCGAAGATCGCCAGCAGCGGAATGTGCACGCAGTAGAAGAACAGTGGTACGCGTCCGACACGCGCCAGCGGTCGCAGGATTCCGATGCGCACATCGATCCAGCTGAAACAGCCGACCAGCAGAATCACCGTGCCTGAAAGCCACAATTGATGCGCCAGGCTCGGCGGATATTTCTGCACCAGGAAGAACGAGTACGAAAAGAAGGTATCCCACGGGAAGATGTTACCGAAACCGCCGCCCAGCCGGATGCCGTAGGCACCGGCGATGAGCGCCAGGCCGATGGCGATCGAGTTGCGGGCGCGCCGGTCTGCGTCGGTCCACACATCGAACCAGAAGTGGGCCATGACGCTGCCGACGGTCGCCAGGGCAAACCAGGGAATCAGCGGGTACTTCGTGAAATCTCCGGCATCGACGAAGAGCTGCATCCAGTAGTGTGCCGGGCCATCGTAGTCGTAGGGGATTTTCAGCAGGAACGGGTGCACGACAAAGAGCAGGCCGGCGACAGCCGCCCGCCATTGCCAGGCCCAGCGCGTCATGAAGACCAACAGGACCATGGACAGGCCGATCGTCCCGATGATGCCCATGTGGTCCAGTCGCAACCTCTGGAATCCGCTCCATGATGCGTTGACCCACACGATCTGCACCGCGACCAGGAAGAACCCGCGCTGAACGAATCCCCAGATGATCGAACCCAGATCCTGCCCGTTGCGCAAGCGCCGCCAGAAGACGTAGTGCACCATGGCGCCGTTCATCATCAGGAAGCCGGGGGCGCACAGATAGCCCATGTAGCGCAGCAGGAACTGCGGCGTGTTGTCGAAGAAGGGGTCGATCGGGTCCAGGCTCAACCAGGCCGAGTTGAAGTAGTAGTTGGCGTGGCCGAGGGCCATCATCACACCGATCAGGCCTCGGAACTCGTCGATGAACGTGAATCGGCGGGGAGCCGGATTCGCTTTTTCTTGATTCGATTCGGTCATGCCTGTCCCTGTCAGTCGGTGAAGATCGTTCGTACCACGCGCAGTCCGATCGTATTGTCCGTCGAGTCGGGATAGCGGCGATGGCGGGCCGCCGCCCGGCAGTCTTCGGCGGCGAGATACCAGCTGCCTCCGCGTACCACGCGTTCGGTGCCGATCGGCGGGCCGACCGGGTCGATCAGGATGCCTTGGCCGTGCTCGTCCAGGGATTCATACTCGCCGTACCAGTCCCAGCACCACTCGGCCACATTGCCGGCGAGGTCAAAGTGGCCGCGGGGACCGGCCGACTTCAGGCCACCGTCTCGCGTGCCGGGAGTCTCCTCGCCGAAGCTGCCGCAATACCAGGCGATGGCGTTCAACACGGGATCGACGTTGCAGACCCGCAGGGTCAGGTCGCCGCCGGGCAGAGCCGTAGTCGTGCCGGCTCGTGCCAACCACTCCCATTCGGCCTCGGTCGGCAGGCGCCAACCGTCGGCATCCCGGTTCCAGGTCACGTCCGCGCCCTGGATCGCGTAGACCGGTGTGTAGCCGTCGTCTCCGGAGCGTTCGTTGCAATAGCGGATGGCATCCAGCCAGGTGACATTCTCGACCGGCAGATTCGCGCCGTCGAACTGCGACGGGTTGGTCAGGCCGGCAAGCAGCCAGTCTCCCTGGGTGATCTCCAGCGTGCCGGCCACGAGGCTGTCCGACAGGACGACCGTGTGTCGCCACTCGTCGGCGGATCGCCCGAGTTCGGTGTCGGGGCTGCCGGCGGTAAATACGATCGCGCCGACGAAAGGACCCTGCTGTACTTCGGTCTGCACCGGATCGACAGCGACATCGGCCACCGCGAAACGGAAGTAGTATTCGTGGGCACCGGGTGACAGGCTGGTCGTGTAGCGGTAGATACGCGATTCGATTTTTTCGGCGACCAATTGCATCGGGTGTGGTTGTCCATCGATAAAGACGTCGTGCTGGACCGGGTCGTCGGGATAGGCGAACTCGGCTTCGAAGGTGAATTCGGAGCCATTGTGGCCCACGGGTCGGTCGACGACCGGGTCGATCAGCAGGATGCCTTCACCGGGTTGCGCCAGGGCGGAGTTCGAGACCTCCGAGAGATTGCCGGCGTCGTCGCCGACGCGAACCGCGAAGTACCGGTCCAGTCCAACGCCGAGATTCTCGATGACCAGTTCCTGCCGTTGCCCAGGAGATCCGGGCGCCGGCGGACTGACGGCCACGGCGCTGCCCCAGGTGGCTTCGTCGACAATCGGCTCGCCCGAGTGGCGGATCTGCAACTCGCGGGCCACCCCCTCGAAGCGATCGTCGCCTGTCGTGTACCAGCTCAGGAGCACGGACCCGACACCGTAAGGCTCGGCAGCCAGGTTCGTGACCGGCGCGGGCGGTATGGTGTCGGGAAAATCGTCATTGCTCATCATGATCAGCAAACCGTCGTCCCGGTCGACCACCAGCAGGATACCTTCGTAGCTGAATGTCAGATCCATGGCGTAGGAGGTCAGCAGGCGGCCCAGGAACTTCGGGCTACGGGGATCGGAAATATCAACAAAGTGTACTCCTGCGCCCTGGGCGGCCAGCACCGCAATATCCCCATGAACGGCCAGCGCACGGCAGGTACCTTCCAGCGGCAGTTGCGCGATGCGGACCGGGTCATTGCCGCCGTCGATCGAGAAAACCGCCAGGCCCTCGTCACCGTCCGCAACGTAGGCGTAGTCACCCTGCACCGCGATGTCGAGCGCCGTCCCCGGACTGTCGCACCAGCCCACCAGTTGTACGGCGTCCAGATCCAGGATACGCACATCCAGCACGGCCACGCCCATCTCGTCGTCGGCGACGTAGGCGAAGCCGTCCTTTACTGCGATGCCTTCGGCATAACCGTTCGTGCCGGAGAAAACGCCGTTGTATTCCAGGATGCCCGGATCCTCGGGAATGGATTCAAAAACCCGCACACCCTTCCAACTTTCGGCCAGGTAGGCGATGAACGGTTCGTTCGGATCGGCGGGCTGATCGACGAAGAGCCGGTTGCCGAAGACCGCAGTGGTACTCGTGTTGAAGGAACTGACCTCGGTCGGATCGGTCACGTCGTACGAGGTGACGCCTTCGGTGCCCTCGACGACCAGCGCGATATCCTGCAGCGTGTGATCCACGAAGGTGCGCACGGCGTTCACGCTCTCCGAATACTTCAGCGTGTTGACGGTGGACAGCAATGCCGGGTGCGCCGGATCGCTGAAATCGATCGTATGCAGCCCCGCCTGGCCACCGGCCACGAAGGCCGTCCGTTCCAGAGTGGCGACATCCTCGTTCTCGCTGGGCAGAGCCAGCCGGCCGACCTGCGTGTACGGGGCTCCCGGCACCTCGTACAGGTCCTGCTTGGCGCAACTCGTCGCCAACAACAGGGCCAGGGCAATGAGGATCATCGGTACGGAAATTCGTCGTTTGCGCGACAGCATGGGCTCTCCTAGAAGCGATAGGTCAGATCGATCCAGTATTGCCACTGGACGAAGGCCTTGTCGGTGGTCAGATCGCCCTCCCAGGGGGAGGACGTAATGCGTTCGGTGCGGCGCACGGCCAGCTTCGCCGTCAACGGTTTGCTCAGCTTGCGCCGGCAGGCCACGGTGAACTTGGTGAACTCGTCGCGGCGGCCCACGTGATACGGGTCCTCCACGAGCGGCTTGTCGGTCGTGTAGTAGTAGTCCATGTACAGAAAGGTCAGATCGAGGCGGTCGACGTACTTTTTGATGAACGGCGGATCCAGGAGCAACTCGAAACGATACAGGTCACGCTCGTACGAGGGGTCGCTGTTGTCCGTTGTTTCGAGCGTCTCGCCGACCATGTCGATACCGCGGCCGTTTCCGTCCTCGTAGCTGTAGTCGATATTCATGACGATGTCGCGGCTGAGGTCGTACGAGATCTGGCCCCGGATTTCCCAGGCTTCGATATCGTTTTCCATGAAGGGCCGGTTGTAGTAGCGATAGTTCTTCTCGAAAAGCGCCTTGGCATCCAGTTTCCTGGTGATTTTCTGGCGCCAGGTCAGATTCCAGATGTTGCGTTGGAATCGGAACTCCTTGCGCTCGATCGGCCGAGCCGGATCCTCGAGCGGCGTGCGATCCGTCAGCTGGCGGATGTACTGCTCCGGGGCGGCGTGCAGGTACAGTTCCAGGCTTTGCCGTTTGCCGAAATACTGCCGCAGATAAAAATCGAAGTCGTGGTTGTGCTTGACCGAGTTGTGGGTGTACAGCCAGCTCTTGGCCTTGCCGCGGGCACGGGTCTGGCCCCATGGAAGAAAGGTGCGCCGGACCTCGAGCTCGATCGAAGGGGCCAGGACCAGGTCGTCGGTCGTGTCGTGGATGTAGTCGTCCGGGTGCAGCCCGCTTTCGAAATTCTCGATATCATCGACGCCGGCGGTCAGGATGTTGTCGTTGTAAATGATACCCAGACCCAGGGCGCCACGGAAGTCCCAGGCCTGCTTTTTGCGGGGCGGTTTCTTCTGCGTGATGGCCGAAACCGGCTGCGCCACGCCGTCCCAATAGAGCACCACCCACAGGTCGGCATCGGCGTTCAGTTTCAGGTCGTGCGGGCCGGCCGGGATTTCGATCGCGAACTTGCGCCCACTGCTCCAACCCGCCGTCTTCGATGGCTTGAACTCGAGCTCCAGGACCCGGGGTTCGCGTGCAAATCCGTCGAACGTCAAGGTGCCGGGCATCGGAGCGGCATCGTCGCCGGCCAGAGCCAATTTGGCATAGCCGCTCAAGGTGCCGGGTCCGAGCACGGGGACGGTCAGACCGTCGCCGACCCGATAGTATATCGTGCCCTTGCTGCCGAGCGGAATCGACTCCGGCGATCCGGCTGGGCTGAGCTTCTCCCGCGCGAGGGCCTCAGCCGAGCCGAAGCAAAGCACGGACAGAACAATGAGTACGACGAAATGCCTCCGTCGCGCGTGAGTCGTCACCGTCTGCGAAGCGAAGGGGGTCATGGGCGGCTCTCCAGGTCGTCCTCGGGGATGCGAAACTTCACTGCCACGTCGCAGGCGTCGGGCCGGACGCAAAGCATTTCATATCGATGCCGTCCGCGAGGGACGGTGATATGCAGGATCTGGCGGGTGCCCGGCATCAGCTCGGGACTTTCCACCCATTGCGCGCCGTCCTGCTTCTCGGCGGTCAGGTGGAAGGTCTGGAGGTCCTGGCCATCACGCGTCAATTGCATCGTGTAGGGCCGAAAGCCGCTGCTCGTGGAGCCGAAGTCCAGCCGGGTGGTGACCTCCAACTCGGTCGGACCGGTCAGGTCCAGAACAATCGGATCCCCCGAGTTGCAACGGTAGTATTTGCTCTGGTTGCCGCTCTCGAACTGTAGGGTGGCCACGCCCAGATACGATGAAGGCGTCAGCGGCACCTGTTTCCGGGCGCGACGCTTGACTTGGCGGAACAGGCGGCAACCGATGCGACCGTCTTCATTCGCAACGCCCACGATGGCGATGCGATGCCGGCCGCGACCGACATCGATGTAGGTGCGGCGCAGGGTGCCGACCGGGTCGGTCTGGTCACAGGTCACCGTGCGGGCGGCCGGCTGGATCCGGTGCTGGCGGACCTGCACTTCCTGTCCGTCCAGTTCTACCGTGATGCCGTAGCGCATCTGGTTCTGCGCAGAAATTTCTCCCAGGTAGCGGGTAACCAGCTTGCACCGCCGCGGTCCGGTGACTTCGAAAACGACCGGCTGGTCGGGATGAACCAGGTGGTATTCGAACTCGGCGCCATCACTGTTCAGGCACACGGAGCCGTGCGAGATTTGCGGCGAGACCGTGCGCCAACTCGAGCGGGCCTGGGCCGCAGGGGAGAGCACGAGCAGGAACAGGACAGCCAGGGCTCCGGTTGCCCGGCGGGCCCTTCGGCGCGTGAGGCGATCGAACAGTCCGCCACGAATCTCCGGGGCGAGAATCAGCACGCAGGCCAGCGTGTACAACACGAAGACGGTGGCCGCCAGCGGGAAACGATACATCTCGCGCTCGAAGATCTCGCCTTCCCCCGGCAGGGGTTGATAATCCGGTGCTACCGGCAGGCCGTGTTTGCGGGCCAGGTCGGCGATACTCAGCATGTGGATCACGGGAACTCCCTGTTCGGCGAACAGCACCATCGTGCCCTTGCGGGCCCAGTTGTGTTCGCCCAGGTCCTGGAAAAGTC
>JANTGJ010000169.1 GCA_024762975.1 Candidatus Krumholzibacteriia bacterium | reverse complement strand
TGACGATCACGGGGGTGATCGTGCGGTGCGTCGTCGTCAACCGGTGTACCTGATTCCGCATCATCTGCACCAGGATCCCCAGACGCAGGACCTTGATGCCGCCGGCGGTGGAACCGACGCAGCCGCCGATGATCATCAGCACCAGGAAGATCTGCTTGGCAACGGCCGGAAAGAACGGACTGCCGATATCTTCGGTGGCGAAACCGGTGCTGGTGATCATGGATGACACCTGGAACAGTACGGTGCGCAGATCCTTCAGCAAGGATTCGCCCCCGTCGAGCAACGGCGCATGGAGAAAGTGATCTGCCAGAATGATCGTGGTACACCCGCCGGTGATCGCCCAGAACCAGCGCATCTCGAAGTCCGTCCAGAAAGCGCTGATCTCGCCCTTGACCGCCCGATAGTGAACGAGAAAGTTCACGCCCCCAGCCAGCATAAAAACAATGGCGCCGTATTCGATGACACTCGCATGGAGATATCCCTGCTGCGCGTAGTAGCCGATGCTGGCGTCGTGGGTCGAAAATCCGCCGGTGGAGATACAGGTCAGGGTGTGGCAAATGGCGTCAAACAGGTTCATGCCGCCGAGCAGAAAGACCACCAGCGCGCCACCCGTCAGAAGCAGGTAGACATGCCAAAGGGCACGAACCGTATTGTGGATTCCGGGTACGGGACGAGCGCCGCCGATCTTGTGGCCTTCGGCCGAGAACAGGGTCGATGCCGCCTGGCCGCTGCGAAATCCCACGGCCAGGAAAAAGGCGAGAATTCCCAGTCCACCCAGCCATTGGATGATCGAGCGCCACAGCAGAATACTGCGTGGCATGACGTCCAACCCGTGGAAAACCGTAATACCGGTCGTGGTGAACCCACTGACCGATTCGAACAGGGCGTCGACCGGGGAGACCTGCAGCCCCATCAGGAACGGAACCGCCCCGACAGCGCAGACGGCCACCCAACCCAGGGCGGTGATCAGCATCGCGTCGCGGATCGACATCTGTCGGCGCGGAATGAAGTGCTGCATCGCCCGACCGAGCAGAAACGATGTGATGCCAGGTACATAGTAGACAACCGCGGAGAGGCCGTGTTCCGCCGCTTCGCCATCGACCCAGTGGTAGACCAATGGCAGTAACATCAACAGACCGGTCACCTGGAGGAGGGCTCCGATCTCGTGCAGCGGGCTCAGACGGTCGCGCCAGGTACGTTGGACCCGAGGGGTCAACGGAGTTGCTGGATAGGGGCAGCTTCGACCGGGAACGTCGCTGGCCCGCGGTGGAGCACTCTCTTGATCCTGAATTTCCGTTACAGACATATCCCTCCACGCAGCGAGGCGATCTTTATTGCTGTATCGGCAGTGAATCGGCCCAATCAAGAAGAAGATTGGCGTGGGAGAATTTCTACCGGGAGGAGGGACGAACCAAGGCGAGGGTCGTTTGCGCCTGGATGGCCAGGGAAAGAAAGTCCACATTACCGGCCACCGTGTTGCCCAGGCGTAGGACCGAGCCTCCCAACAATCGGCCCGTGGAGCCTACGAAAATGACCTCGCTGTGCGGATGTATCCATCCGACAGCGAGGCCATGAATCGACGGCGTCGGCTCAGGGAACCCGGACCAGCCGTACTCCGGTATGTGAGAACCGTCCTGCGGGTTCGTTCCGGAAGCGACCGGCGACCCGGCAGTTGGCGGGGATCCCGCCCCACGAACCGCCCCGTACGATTCGTAAATCCGTTGTAGCCGGCCCGGTCGGATCACTGACCGTGCCCACGCCGTCGCATTCGGTGTAGTAGTTCTCGGCGAACCAATCCCAACAAAACTCATACAGGTTTCCGCTCATGTCGTACAGGCCCAGCTGATTGGGTGCCAAGCCGCCGACGCTCTGGCACTCGTTGGGCGCATTGTCGTTGATCCAGGCCACCGTTGCGGCAGTCTGGCCACCGCTGTAGCGGTAGTCATCCGTAGAGGACGATCCGCCCCTCGCCGCATACTCCCATTCCGCTTCCGTCGGCATGCGATAGCCATTGGCCGTCCAGTCGCACTCGACAGCGTTCCAGGTTGCGAAGGAAGCATCGCTGCTGTAGTTCGGAACCTGAGGCCAGTCGCTCGGTACGGTGGATGCCGCGATGATGTAGCAAGGGGTCAAACCCTCGTCGATGCTGCGCAGATTGCAGTACTTGATGATATCGAAAAAGCTGACCGAGTAGACGGGGTGCGTGGCACCGGCGCCGGTGCTGTAGGTGGGCGGGTCCATGTAGACGGCCCACTCGGCCTGCGTGAGCTCGTATTTTCCGATCGTGTAGCCGCTCAACGAAACGGTGTGAACCGGCCGCTCTTCGATATTTCCTTCGTCATAGGAGTCCCCCATGGCAAAGGTCCCGGCCGGTATCGTGACCATGGTTCCGGGAACTACGGTCTCGAAGACCGGAATCGTGACCGTGTCCTGGGCGGATGCTTCGCCATCGCTGACCCGACAGGTGACCGTGTGCGCGCCGACGTCACCCGGTGCTGTCCAGGACACAGCCGAGCCCGAACCTGCAATCGTGCCGGAAGAACTGCTCCAGGTGTAGGTCAGATCGTCCCCGTCCGGGTCGGTGGCCGTGCAGGTAATCGCTGCCGTCGAACCAGCTGCCACCGAAGCGGGCTCAGCCGTCAAACTGGAAATCCTCGGTCCGGTATTGGCGGGAGTGGTGCTGTCATCGTTACAGGCAGCAAGTGCCAGCAACGCCATCATTCCGGCGACAGTACTCAGCGGCAATCGATTTTTCATGGCACATCCTTTGGTTGAATATGAGTTTCCGATTTTAGCTGGTGGAGCTCGTATGGCAATGAGTGAAATGTGGAATCGCGAACAGCAATACTGGGCGATCGAGGGGTGTGGACTTCCCCTGGTTTCGTAGACACTCCTCAGCCTATTGCTGAGGCGCTCTCGAACGCCTCGGGACAGATGTCGCCCAGATGGCTGCGGACGAGGTCGCGAAGCACCCGGCCGCTAAGGGCACGTCCCCCCCCCACTTCCTCCATGATGTTTTCTTTATTTTCTGCTCAATCTTCCCAGCCGTTCGCCGAATCCATCCCTGGATATCAACTTGAGGATGGAGAGCCATGGCCAGTAGTGTCGAAGAGTACCCCCTCGTACTGACGTCGATCAAGGAGGCGTGCTACGCGATCACGTCGAAACACGTTCGATCGATGACGGAAATTCCCGAAGTGGTCCCGGTGCCCCACTCGCCGCCGATCGTGCGCGGTCTGATCAACCTGCGCGGCGAAACGATCCCGCTGATCGACCTGCGGTCCCGACTGGGCCTGGCGTCGATCATCACCGAGCTCGGGGAATTCACATCCATGCTGGGACAGCGCGAACAGGATCACCGCAATTGGATCCAGGAGTTGGAGAACTCGGTGCACCAGCGGCGAGAATTCACACTGACCACGGACCCGCACCGGTGCGCGTTCGGCAAGTGGTACGACCAGTTCCACACGGACGACCTGACCGCGCAGTACATTCTGAAGCAATTCGACTCGCCGCATCAGAGAATTCACGCCGTGGCGCAGAAGGTCGAAGCGTGCATCGCAGAGGATGACTATGCCGGCGCCCAGGAATTGATCGATCACACACGCGCAGGCGACCTGAGTGCCATGATCCGCCTCTTTGAGAACACGGTGAACCACTACAGCGAGATGCACCAAGAGATCGCCGTCGTGATCGAGACTCCCGAATTCGACTATGCCATCGCGGTAGATGCCGTCGAGGCCGTCGAATTTCTCGTTCCCGAATCCATCCAGGATCTGCCGGTGAACGCCGGCGAAAAATCCGACCGATTGCCGAGCACGAAGCTCGGCCGACGTGTGAAGGACGGCTCGGTCGTCCAGATCCTGGACGTGGACCGGATCTGTACTCGCGAACAGATCGAAGCCCTGACCGCCACCGTTTCCTGATGCTTTTTTAGGAGGTCCCGAGCGGCTTCCTTGAACTCCCAGGTGTAGCGGGGCTTGCTCATCGACTCCTCCTTTCGGCACGATTGTCGCCCAAGCAGTGCCTGGAAAACCGGGGAAGTCCAGGCTGCAACTTTTTCACAAACCATCTGGTCTTCTTTTCAAGAAGGAGACCAGTATGCGTATATGGATCTTGGGTTGTTTGATCTTGGGCT
Source organism: Candidatus Krumholzibacteriia bacterium (assembly GCA_024762975.1). Classification (GTDB taxonomy): domain Bacteria; phylum Krumholzibacteriota; class Krumholzibacteriia; order LZORAL124-64-63; family LZORAL124-64-63; genus JANTGJ01. The sequence continues at coordinate 2,571 of JANTGJ010000169.1, read as the reverse complement.
TGATGTTCTGGGTCCCCGTGACCCTGGCTGCTTCGGTGTCAGAACAGCAGGTGTCTCGGGCGGTGGAAACCTGGCTTCAGCAGGGCCTCGTCGAGAACCGTCCGGATGCCGCGGTGACCCGCCTGCAGCCTCATGTGGTCGACGGACGAACGATCGCCTACATCGCGTCGATTGCCGGTGGGGGGTACTGCATCTGCGGGGCCGACGATGTGCTGCTACCCGTCTATTTTTACGCACCGGAGGGCGAGTTCGATCCTGAAATCCCCGACCTCCAGACAATGTTGGCGAACCTCACGGCGCGCCTGCAATGGGTCGAAGAGGGCCGGAGTAAAGAGGACAATCGCCTCAATCCCTATGTTCGCGAGCTGGACGACCGTGCTCAGGAATGGCTGAGGTTGGAGGCGGGCCTTGCCGGCCGGAGCAAATCGCAAAGCAGTGAACCTGAGCTGATCAAACTCCCCCTGACCAGCGAGTGGCACCAGGATTCTCCTTTTGATCAGTACTGTCCGGTCTATCCCGATGGTGGCCAGACCGTGGTGGGCTGCGCGGCCACGGCCATGGCCCAGTTGATGTATTACTGGCAATGGCCGGAGACTGGATATTCCAGCCACATGGCGCAGAATATTTACACCCACACCGACACCTGGATTTCAACTCCTCTGGCCGTGGACCCCGGGATCACCTGGTATTTCATGATTGACCACCTGTCCTGGACACCAGAGGGCGGAGGACAATTGCGAATCCTGGGATCGTGGGACAACAGCATGAGGCATGCCGCAAGGAGGGCTTACGGGGAATCCGAAGGGTTCATCGATGCCTTTGAACTCATATACAACCAGTTGACCCCCGGCAGTTCGAATCATTATGCCAATTTCGCGGCTACCAGCTACAACTTCGAGCTGATGGAAGATGCACCAACCGATCCAGCCAGCCCCGGTGCCCAGGCGGCCGCCCTGCTTTCCTACCATGCCGGAATCGCGGTGGACATGAACTGGGGCAGGTCGGAGTCCGTCGCTGGCCCCCAAGTGATGGCAACAGCCCTGGCGAGCTTTTTTCGCTACGACTCGGATGGGGTGATGGCCGATATCGACCCGGATCTGATCAGACAGGAGATCCTTTGGAGCCGGCCCGTATTTCTGATCGGCACGCAGGAAGGTGGCGGCTCCCATGTCTGGGTGGCCAGCGGTGTCGATACGACCGACCCGTCCATTCCGTTGTTCTGGATGAATCTGGGAGCGGAGAGCACCACCATCGGCTGGTACCGGCTAGACAACGTTCCCAGTGGCCTCACTCTTGACCAGAAACAAATCTCAGGACTTGCTCCTCTTGGGGTCGTGAACTTCGTGGGCCCATCCCAAGGGGCCGGCGCGGACGGTTCCCCGGACAACCCCTTCGGCGATATCATGGAAGCGCTCAACGATACCCCGGACAATGGCACGCTCATCATCAAGGCCAATACCAATGAGATCTGGGATACCGGAGGGATCATCGATCGCCCTGTGACCATCAAGAGCCCGAGGGCGACCATTTCGGCGGCACAATAGGTGAATGGGGCGGCAGGACATCTCGGCTGTGGTGAACACCCCGGGAAGTGCCATAAGCGCGACCGGGGCCGTGAAGTCTGCGGAAAAAGTACGTCGTTTGGCCATTGTTCCTGTACTTCCAGTTCGAGGACCGGCGCCATCTTAGCATACTGTCTGAAATCTGGGGACCACCTCAGTCGAAGCCGCTTGGCAATATAGCAAGCGGGCCTCGTCCGACTTGATCCTACAACGCTGGCGCATGGGTCAGAACCCGCAGGTGGTGTGCATCGCGGTCAAGGCCCAGCATCGTCTGAAGAGGACGTTCTGGAAAATCGCCGAGCGCAAGCACAGCTGCACAGCCGTTGCCGCAACCGCCCGCGAGTTGTGCGGATTCATCTGGTCGGCGCTGCAGGTCGTCAGTAGCCAGGAGGGCTGAGCCTCCAGGACAGGGGAAGCGGCACGCAGAATGGGTGATCCTCGTTTTAAGTACGCAGCAACTAATCCGCGATGATAGGTAGAGGCAGGCCCGGACGGAGAAAATGGTGTGTGGTGACCACCCCGTGGACATCCGTCAGTTCGACCGTCCTTGAAGCCGCTTCCCCGACACAAAAAGAGACCCCGGGCGTTGCCCGGGGCCGGAAGGAATCGACTAATAGTTGACTTGCCGCCCCATATTACTTGAGCAACAACATCTTTCTGGTCTTTGAGAAATCTCCAGCGGTTAGCGTGTAAAAATACGTGCCGCTGGAGAGTCTCTTCCCGGCTTTATCTTGTCCGTCCCAAACGAAACTATGACTACCCGCTCCAATGAACTCATCCGTGAGCGTACGCACGAGCGCACCTTTCACATTGTAGATAGACAAAATAGCGCGCCCTGGTTTAGCCAGGTCGAATTTGATCGTAGTAGAGGGATTGAACGGGTTTGGAAAGTTGCTGTGAAGGGCCGTCAGGCTGGGCACAAGATTCGAATAAACCTTGTAGTCGGGCTGATACCTTCCAACAGCGTAGATCACATAGATGCGTTCCAGTCCTTCTGCCGGTTCTTTCA
>JANTGJ010000168.1 GCA_024762975.1 Candidatus Krumholzibacteriia bacterium | reverse complement strand
TACGGTGTCGACATCGCAACGGCCTTTCATGCCGGCGACGGCAACCTGCATCCCGGTGTGCACTATGATGACCGCAACGCGGATCTGTGCGCGGCGGCCCACTCGGCGGCGGACGAGATCCTGCGGGCGGCCCTGGCGCGGGGTGGCAGCATCTCGGGTGAACACGGTATTGGGCTGGAAAAGCTCCATGCCGCGCCCTGGCAGTTGGATGCCGTGGCGCTCGAGATCATGTGGAAACTGAAGGACGCGTTGGATCCGTTCGGGCGCTTGAATCCAGGCAAGGCGCTACCGGCTCGCGATTCCGTGAGCGAAGCCGTGGGCCCGGCACAGCCGCAGGAAGTCCGCTTCGAATGGGACAGCATGACGGTCACCGCTCCGGCGGACGTCCCTCTGGTCCAGTTGCAGGATGCGGCACTCGAGCGCGGCCTTTGGATACCGTTGGGGCTGCCGACCGGCGCCGAAACCGCCGGGGAGCGCGTGGACCATCTCGTGGCCCGGCCCGCACCCTTGGCGGCCTCGACGGCGCGTGACTTCGTGCTCGAGTGCTGGGCGCAGTTGGGGGATGAACGTCTGCTGCATGCCGGGGCACCGGTGGTCAAGAACGTGGCCGGCTATCATCTGGCACAGTTGCTTTGCGGCGCCGGCGGATCGTTGGCCGCTTTGCGCGGTGTCACGTTCCGGCTGAAACCCGCACCGTCGCATGTGCTGGAAATGCGGGGAAGATTGGCGGCCCGCGCAAGCGATTCCAGGGCCCTGGATGCGCCGCTGAAGATGCTTGCCCGGCGGGATCCGGTCGGCGGCGGGGCCTGCGTTGTGGCCGAGACGACCGAGGGGGGAACCGAGATCCGCATTCTGGTCCCGGGACGGGACCGGCCGTGGGATCTGCACGAGCAGCGTGACAACTTGCGAACCGAACTGGCGATCGCCGGTTGGAGTGAGGATTCTGCGCAGATCAGCAGGCTTTCATCGTGTCGGGATCTGAGCCGTGCACTCCCTGGCTGGATCGGTGATGCCGTGAGTTGGAATCTGCTGGCGGCCGACCTTCGCCTTCCGAATGCATTGCTGCCGGAACGGTTGCCGAGCCGTTGGATCTGGCAATCCTCACCCCGCTTGCTGTACACGCCCGAAGCGATCGAGCCGCCCCTGGGCTGGCACCTGGACGCTTGTCTGCGCGACGATCGTCCGACAGAACTTCCCCCGCCGGCGGAGACCGTACCGGTCGCCTATCTGCGGGCCATCCGGGATGCGTTTGATCCGGCAGGTCGGCGGTCAGCGCCGGCCTGGCTTACGGAGGCGGATCATGGCTGAGGTGGAGCGCACAGCCGAGTTGCAGGAACTGTTGCGTACCTGCGTGCAGTGCGGCCTTTGTCTTCCTCATTGCGCCACCTGGCTGGGTACCGGCAACGAGGCCCATTCCCCGCGGGGGCGTCTGGTCCTGCTGGAGGATTGGTTGAGCGGGGGGGCGAGGGACCCGGAGTCCGAAGCCGGTTTTCTTGCCGCCTGGGACCAGTGCATCGGTTGCCGGGCGTGCGAAACCGCCTGTCCCAGTGGTGTCCCTTTCGATCTGCTCGAATATGGCCAGCGTTTGGCGCAGAATTCCGGGCAAAGCGCCGCCGGCGTTCTGCCGGGGGTGCTGGCCGACCGGCTGGACCGCCGCAGCTACCTGCGTCCACTGGGCTCGGTCTCCCGGATGGCCGTCCGGCTGCTGAAGAAAGCCTTCGGCGAGCATTGGCGAAAGCGGTTGGGTTGCGGCGCCGCGCCGATCGCGCGGTGGGCGCGTCTGCTTGGAACCCTGCCACGCTCTCCCGGACGCGATGCGGTTCTCCTGGATCTGATCGCCCGTTTGGAGTCGCAGAGTGCCCAGGATCCAGGGCTCAGCCCGCTCCCTGCGATGCCACCGGTCGAATCGATGAGCCCACCCGCGATCGCCTTCTTTCGGGGCTGTGCCAATGACGCACTTTTGCCCGATACCTCACGGCGCATCATTCAACTGCTGCATGCGGCCGGATGTGAGGTGCGTTTTCCCGAGCCGCAGGACTGCTGCGGGGCCTGGGCCAGCCACCGAGGCCGACCGGAACGGGCAACCCAACTGCAGGAGACCAATCGGCGTGCTTTCGGCGATTTGCGGTCCGGGGAATTGGTCCTCGTCGAGGCGGCCGGCTGTGGCCTGGAATGGAAACAAACCCAGCCGCAGTGGGCGGATCGAGTGATCGACTCGGTGGTACTGGTTTCGAAAATCCCATTGCCGGATCTGGGCCGCATCCAGCTCAAGGTGGTCGTCCACGATCCATGCCACGCCCGCCACGGCCAGGGGATTCAGGTCGAGCCACGACAGGTCCTGGACCGGATTCCGGGTATCAAACGCCTGGAAGCCGACGAAGCCGATGTCTGTTGCGGGAGCGGCGGCAACTGGAGTCTGCGGTATCCGGAGCTCTCCCAGAGTTTGGGACGCCGCAAAGCCGCGATCCTGGCGGCGACCGGCGCCGATCTGGTGGTAACCTCGAATCCCGGATGTCTCGGTCAGATTGCCGATGGACTGGCGCTGGAGGCTCCCGAACTGCCCATTCTGCCTCTGACGGATCTCCTCTGGGTCGCTTATCGACGGGGAATGGCCAATCCTGCACAATATGAATAAATAACGATCAAGTTATTTATGGCTTGCCGAGTCCGGAGATCTGAAGTAGCTTTTCGGGGTCCGGGCACGCGGTTCGGAATATTCAGGGAGTCACATGTGATCCGGATTTCCGACCCGGCAGCCCTCTTCCAATCCGTCAGCGATGCCACGCGCCTGCGGTTACTGCGGTTGCTGGATCGTGAAGAGCTGAATGTCCGGGATCTGGTGCGCATTACCGGATTGAGTCAACCGAGAATTTCCAAGCACCTGGCGGTCCTGCGGGAACATGGCTGGCTTCGTCAACGCCGGGAGGGGACGTTCAGCTGGTACCGGGCGGTGGCGACGGCGGATGTTCCGGCCGGCACGGATTTGTACGGACCGATTTTAGCGGCCGCTGATGCCATCGCTGAAGCCCCTGCCGACGACCGGTTGCTGGATGTCGTGCGTGCCGAGCGTCGAGCCCGTTCCCGCGATTTTTTCTCGGGCCTGGCCGACCGCTGGGAGTCGATTCGCGGCGAATTCGAACATGAGGATCTGAAGACCGGCGCCATTGCCGCGCTGGTTCCGTCCGGACTGCGCGTGCTGGACATCGGTACCGGCACGGGCGCGATGCTGCCGCTGTTCGCCGGAACGGGGGCGGACGTATTTGCGCTGGATCACTCGCCGGCCATGCTGGCGCGAGCCCGGGCGCGCAGCCGCGAATCCGGGTTGGAGAATGTGGTCTACAGTGTGGGCGATGTGGGGCACCTGCCCTTCGGTGACGGGAGTTTCGACGCCTGCAACTGTTCGATGGTGTTGCATCATGTGGCTGATCCGCAGCAGGCATTGAACGAAATGGTCCGCACTGTGCGCCCCGGAGGTATGGTGATGTTGACGGCGTTCTGCCGTCACGAACAGGAATGGATGCGCGAGGAGTTGGCCCACCAGTGGCTGGGCTTCGAACCAGCCGAGATCGAAGAGTATTTTCGATGCGCGGGCCTCGGCCCGCCCCGAATGATCATCCGCGGCGGATCGCCGGATCACGAAGTTCCCCCGGCCGGATCGGCCGTGGAGATCCAGTGGCCGGAGGTTTTTCTGGCAACCGGACGCCGTGAGCGACCGTGCTCCCATGAACCAGGATTTCGAGACGACGACCCCCTGAATCGAGGAGAATGAGATGTCCGAGAACTTCAGTACGAGCGACCATTTCAAGGTCCGTGACCTGGGACTGGCAAAAGCCGGTCGCATGAAGATCGACTGGGCCGAGTCGCGCATGCCCGTGATGGCGGCGTTGCGCGAGGAGCACGCCCGGAAGCAGAGCCTCAAAGGCTTTCGTATCACCGGTTGCCTGCACGTGACCAAGGAAACGGCGGTTCTGATCGAGGCGCTGGCAGCGGCCGGAGCGCAGATCAGCTGGTCCGGCTGCAATCCGCTGTCGACCAACGATGAGGTCGCCGCGGCGTTGGCCGAGGCCGGGATTTCGATCTACGCCTGGCACGGCATGAATACCGAGGAATTCTACTGGTGCATCGACAAGACGCTCGAGCAGAAGCCGACCATGACCCTGGATGACGGTGCGGATCTGATCTTTCGCGTGCATGACAAGCACCTGGACCTGATCGAGGGGATCCTGGGCGGTACCGAGGAGACGACGACGGGCGTGCACCGCCTGCGCGCGATGTCCCGGGACCAGGCCCTGAAGTACCCGGTCATCGCCGTCAACGATGCCGAGACCAAATGGGACTTCGACAATGTCTATGGCACGGGTCAAAGCAGTCTGGACGGGATCCTGCGTGCGACGTCGGTACTGCTGGCCGGCAAGAACTTCGTCGTCGCCGGTTACGGCCATTGTGGGTCGGGTTGTGCCCTGCGCGCGGCCGGCATGGGCGCCAGCGTGATCGCCACCGAAGTCAAGCCCACGGCCGCGTTGAAGGCCACGCTCAACGGCCATCGCGTGATGAAAATGGACGAGGCGGCGAAGGTCGGCGACGTGTTCATCACCGCCACCGGCATGAAGGACATCCTCGTCGGTCGCCACTTCGAAACCATGAAGGACGGCGCGATCGTCTGCAACACCGGCCACTACGACTGCGAAATCAATCTGGTCGAACTCGAGGAGCTGGCCGAGAGTAAGCGTACGATTCGTGACAACTGTGAAGAGTATGTCATGAAGGACGGGCGCAGGATCTACGTGCTGGCCCAGGGCCGGCTGGTGAACCTGGCGGCTGCCGAGGGACATCCCAGCGAAGTCATGGACATGAGCTTCGCCAACCAGTTCCTGTCGATGGTCAAGCTGGCCCAGGAGGGCAAGGACCTGGAGATCGCGGTCCATGACATTCCCGAGGCACAGGATCAGCAGATCGCCGCCATCAAGCTGGAAACGCTGGACGCGGGGCTGGACGTACTGACCGCCGAGCAGATCGCCTACGACGACGACTACGCTGCAGGCACCTAGCCGGGATCATCGCCCAACCGAAAAAAGCGGCCGGCTCCCGGGAGCCGGCCGCTTTCGAATTCCAGGGGACCGGTACTACCAGATCCCCACCGTCACGCCCGCCGTCACCGACCAGGCATGGGTGTTGGACCAGTACTCGTCCGGGAATTCCCAGATGGTCTTGTCTTCGGTCAGGAAGTAGCGCCACAAGTACTCGACCTCGAGCGCGACGCGCCGAGTAATCTCGTACTCGGTGCCGATGCCGGCGGCGAAAGCCCAGTCTTCACCCTGGACGGGTTGTTCCAGGATCTGAATGATGTCCGTGCCCCGCTCGCCCGTATTCAACTCCCAGGTCGTCTTGCCGAAGGCGCCGGTCAGGTAGGGATTGAATCTCGAATCCCGCATCAGGAGATTGCCGAAGTAACCCGTCGCTCCCAATTCCCAGCCGTCCAACGTCTGGTAGGAATCGCTGGTCAGTCCGATCTCGGAGAAATTCGCAATCTCCGCTTCCTCGGAGAAATTCAATCCGCCCCGGTACATCTGGAAGAAAACGTTGAATTCGTCGAGGACGAAGAATTCCAGTGCGCCGCTGAAAGCCGTGGCCTTCGAGGTCAGGGTGTTGATGTTGCGTTGTTCGGCTTTGATCACGTGCAATGCCGGCCAGACACCGAAGCGTCCCGTGACCGCGAATCGGTAGGGATGGCGTACGCGGGCCGGAATGAGGGGCTCGCCCGAAATTTCGTCGACCGGAAACTGGATCGAGTCCGCATCACGTTTGAATTTGATCAGTACACTGCTGCCGCGCCGTGAAATCGTTCCGGAAATGCGGTCGTCGCCGGCCAGGTAGATACCCGAAAAGTGGGCGGGAAAGGGGGCGCCTTCGGGGCGAAAAGTAAAACCGATGCGGCTCGGGGTGACATTCAGCCGGGCCGCCGGCATCGGACCCTCGAACGGATCCGTCAACTGTCCCCGCCACTGGTCGCCATCCTTGTCCAATTGCAACGTAATCTCGTGTTTTTCACCGGCAGCGTCCTTGATCTCGCCTACCCACAGACCGGCCGGACCGGATCCGGGGCGATACTTGCGAACGGCGGGAGAATTTTCATCCGCCGCCTGGCCGAAAGCGCCAATCGGCGCACACAACAGGCAAATCAGGGCCGTTAGGCAGAAGACGGACGAAACCGTGGGATTGATTCCCCGCGACATGGACACTCTCCTCATGAAAAACTCCCGACAACGGACTGGGGTTGGTATGGAAATATACAGTTTGGCAAACCCCTTGTCCAATCCCGTTATCCGGCTGATTTTCACCATTTAGGGAATTCTCAACAAGGGTCTTGCAATCCAACTGGCGCTTTAGGTATACTTAGGTGTCGGTGGATTCCGCTTGCGCGGTACTGCCGTCACCTTTTCGATGCGGGTTTCCGTGGCATTTTGGCTAAATGTTCGCGGAGGTATCGAAGCTGGTTTGAAGGTCCCAGGGGAATTGAGTCGCCCGCTGGATGCTGGATCTCCACTTCGCCCGCATCGATAATTTTTATCCAGCGGTAGCGTCGAGTCCGACCTGCGCCGCGCCCCGATCCGGGGAACGCTTCCAGGGAGGGATGTCGTGAGCGCGTCGAAGCACCGAACCCCCAGTCTTGATTTTCTGCATGCCCTGCCCAAGACCGATCTGCATGTCCACCTGGACGGATCGTTGCGGCTGTCGACCGTGCGCGAACTCTC
>JANTGJ010000167.1 GCA_024762975.1 Candidatus Krumholzibacteriia bacterium | reverse complement strand
CGGGACCTTGCCCCCCGGTCCGTGCCTCTTGACCGTTCCGTGACATCCGTTCAAGATTTCCCCTGGAAACCGACCTGCGTGTCCTGAATTCAATCCGGAATCCGGGCCCGCCCACTGGACAAGGAGCCTCGACATGAAACGTATCCTGCTGACTCTCGCAGCCCTCGCCTTCGTGGCCAGCAGTCTGCTCGCGGTGGCGGCTTCCGCCGCCGACGACAGCGTGGCTGGAAAATGCATGACCTGTCACAAGGAGAAAACGCTCGGACTGTACAAGCAATGGTACAAGAGCGAGCACGCGAAGCACAACGTCACCTGTATCCAGTGCCACGGGGCCGACAAGGGCGACGCCGACGCGTTCATGCATGAAGGAGCGTTGATTGCGACCCTGGTCACTCCGAAGGATTGCGGCACCTGCCATCACAAGCAGTCCGAAGAGGTAGGACAGAGTTACCACGCGCACGCCGGGGAGATCCTCCAGTCGAAAGACGCCTACCTGGCCCACGCCGCCGGCGGCGCCCCGGTCGCCATCGCCGGTTGCGAGAGCTGCCACGGCGGCAAGGTAGAAATCGACCCGAACAGCCCGAACATGCTGGCTCGGCTGAGCTGGCCCAACAGCGGCATCGGCCGGATCAATCCGGACGGTTCGAAGGGCTCTTGCACCTCCTGCCACGCCCGCCACGCATTCAGCGTCAAGCAGGCCCGCCAGCCCGAATCCTGCGGCAAGTGCCACCTCGGCCCCGATCATCCGCAAAAGGAGATCTACGAGGAGAGCAAGCACGGAAACGCCTACTTCAGCCAGGTCGACGAGATGAACCTGAGCTCCGACCGCTGGATCGTCGGCCAGGACTACTTCGAGGCGCCCACCTGCGCGACCTGCCACATGAGCGCGACGGCCAATCAGCCGATCACGCACGATGTGGGCAACCGGATCAGCTGGACCCTGCGTCCTCCGGTCTCGAAGACCAAGGACAACTGGGAAGTCAAGCGCCGGAACATGCAGGATGTCTGCCTGGCCTGCCACGGCCAGGGCTTTGTCGACGGCCACTACGCGCAGTTGGACGGCATCGTGAACCTGTACAACGAGAAGTTCGCCAAGCCGGGCCTGGCGCTGTACAAAAAGGCCAAGGAAAAGAAGCTGGGTGAAGGCCAGGCCAACTTCTCGAACAAGTACGAGTGGATCTGGTGGGAGATCTGGCACCACGAGGGTCGTCGCGCTCGCCACGGCGCCGCAATGATGGGCCCGGACTACACCTGGTGGCACGGGATCTACGAAGTCGCACAGCACTTCTACTTCAAATACATTCCCGAGCTGCGCAAGCTGCACGATCCGGACATTGACACGATGATTGACGAGTTGTTGAAGGATCCTTACCACGCATGGCTGAACCGCCCCACCGCCGACATCAAGGCCGACATCCAGTCCGGCAAGATGGCGGAGATGTACAAGGACATGTACATGGTGGGCACCAAGTAAAGGGGCCTGGCGATGAAGCGGTTTCAGCTCTTTGTCCGCGGAGTCTCCACGAACTGGACCGGAACGATCGGGGTCGCCCTGGCGACCTCATCGTTCCTGCTCTTCCTGTTCATGGAACTGCTGCGGATCACGGGAATCGTCACGAATTCCTATGTGGGACTGGTCAGCTATATGGCCCTACCCGCGCTGTTCATCATCGGCCTGATCCTGGTTCCGCTCGGTTGGTGGCAGTTCCGCCGCGCGACCGGCCGATCGACGGAAGAACTGCTCACGCATCGTTTCCCCGACGACATGACCCGGGCCAAGCGAATCGGCTCCTCACTCGTCGGTATGATCGGGCTCCTGACGATCGTAAACATCCTTTTTCTGGGTGTCGGCGGCGCGCGCATGCTGCACTTCATGGACGAGCCCGAGTTCTGCGGCACGGCCTGCCATCCGATCATGGAGCCGGAGTGGATTGCCTACCAGAACTCGCCCCATGCCCATGTGAAGTGTGTCGAATGTCATGTCGGTGATGGCGCCGGCGCGCTGCTGGACGCCAAGCTGAACGGGCTGTGGCAGGTCGTATCCTCGACGTTCGATCTGTACGAACGGCCGATCCCGACGCCGGTGCACCAACTACGCCCGGCTCGTGAGACCTGTGAGCACTGCCACTGGCCGGACAAGTTCTACGGTGACCGGGTCAAGACCTATACCCGTTTCGCGACCGATGAAGCTTCGACGCCCAGCCATACGACGCTGGCTTTGAAGGTGGGATCCGGCACAGGCGACAATGCCGGTACGATCCACTGGCACGTCAGCGAGCAGAACATGGTTCGCTTCCGCGCCGCGGACGAACAGCGCCAGCACATCGAGTGGGTCGAAGTCCAACGCGAGAATGGCCTGCATCGCTACACGAATCGGGCTCTTGACCCCGCCGCGATCGAGCACCCGGTCGATCCGAAGCACGACGAGGTTCGTACGATGGACTGCGTGGATTGCCACAACCGTGCGACGCATATCTATCTCGATCCGGAGGATGCGATCGATCAGGCGATGGCCGACGGACGAATCCCTTCCACCCTGCCGTTCGCCAAGCGGGTAGCGTTGCAAGCCCTGACCGGCAACTATGCCGATCAGGACGCCGCGATGGCCGGGATCGACCATGCGGTGCGAGGTTTCTACCTGCGGGACCTGGAAGATCAGCGGGCAGCAACGAGTTCGCAGGCGGATCGGATGGTCGAAGCGGTACAGTTGATTCACAGCCAGAACGTCTTCTACCCCATGAACGTAGGGTGGAATACCTACCCATCACATCTGGGTCACGAAGGCCAGGGCGGTTGTTTCCGGTGCCACAACCCGGATCTGGTCGACGAGGAGGGTGTCGCCATCGCCTACGATTGTACGCTCTGTCACTCGATTCTGGCCATGGACAGTGAAAGCAGATTCCAATACCTGCAACCCCTGCGCAAGGACGATCCGGACCGCGAGATGCATCGGTACCTGCGATCCGAATTCCTGGGAATCGAGGTCGACGACGCGGATTGGGTACCGCCGCAGGAGTCCGATGACCGTACTCAGGCCTTGAATCCCGGATCCTGATCCGGACTCGACCTGACCAGGGAACGGGGTGGCCAACGCCACCCCGTTCTTCCGGTCTCCGATCGCGGAATCAGGCCCGCGCCTCTCCCACCGCGGGGTGTTCGTCGGCCAGGAAGGCAAACTCGGCGAGATCGAATGGTTTGTGCACGAACCGGATTCCATCTTCATCGACCAGGTCGTGCATAACGTCACTCTCGAGATAGCCGCTGATCATCACGATCGGCAAGCGGGGTGCCTCACGGCGGATCCGATACACGACTTCTGATCCGTTGATCCGAGGCATGGCGTAGTCGAGAATCACGCAAACCAGGTGTTTGCGTTCCCGTCGGAACACCTCCACCGCTTCGGGTCCGTCAGCCGCCGTCACCACTTCGAATCCCATTCGCTGCAACGTTCCGGACAGCAGGTCCCGGACATCCTTCTCGTCATCCGCCACGAGTACCCGTCCTCGACGGGCGTCCGGAGTGTCGCCGACCCGCTGCAACGGAACCGCTGGACGAACTTCGGTTTCTTCCGGGAGGCAAAGCGTAACTTCCGTACCCCGCCCGGGGCGCGAATCGACTTCGACCGTTCCGGAGTGCCGGGTAGCGATCCCCAGTACGGCAGCCATGCCCAACCCGCGCCCGACTGCTTTCGAGGAATAGAACGGGACAAAAATCCGGCGCAGGGTGTCTTCATCCATGCCACTGCCCTCGTCGCGAACCCGTAGGCGGACCATGGATTCCCCGGTCGCTGGGACGAAATCGGAATTCGTATCACGGGGAATTTGCGTGCGGTCCAGCATCACCCAGACCGAGCCGCCCTCATCGGTCAATGCTTCGCCGGCGTTGGCAACGAGGTTCAACAGGATCTGGGTCAACTCGGATTCGGCGCCCCGGACCCAAATCGGGTCCCGTCCGGGATGCAGGTGCAGGCGGCACTGCTGCGGCAGGACCTCGGCCAGAATTTCCTCCATCTCGACCAGCAGGGCGCGGAAATCCAGAGGATGCAACTCGGTGTGTTCCTTTCCCGAGTAGGCCAGCAGATTGTCCGTCAGCTTCGCCGCGCGCAGCGCACTCTGCTCGATGATCTGCAACCTGCGTTGCGCCGGATCACCGGGAGGCGTGCTTTCGAGGAGCAGTTGTGTATTCCCGAGAATCCCGACCAGCAGATTGTTGAAATCGTGCGCCACCCCGCCGGCCAGCGTGCCCAGGCTTTCCAGTTGCTGGGTCTGTTGTACCATCTGTTCCATTTGCAGCCGGCGGGTGATGTCCTGTACGATCACCAGCGCATTACACTCTCCCAAAGGGGTGAGCCGGCACTCGAACCGCCGGAAGTCATCCTGCCCGGTTCGAGATGCCGGCGCACTGAATGATTGACGCTCCCGGCAGCACGACCGCAGGGCCTCGGACAATGCGCCATCGGGCTCCGGCGAAAAAAGCTCCAGAAAGCTCTTGCCGTTCAGCTCGATCCGGCGAGGAGACTCCTTGATCTCGCCGTCCTCGGACACGACGTAGAGCTCATCCGGCAGGGCCTCGATCAGGGCCTCATTCCGGACCTGGGCACGCAGCAGTGATTGCTCGGTGGCACGACGCTCAGCAATGTCCTTCTCCAGATACCGGTTGGCCCGCCGCAGCTCACGAGTTCGCTCGAGTACCGTGTCGGCCAGGGACCGGTTCGAATCGGCCAACTGCTTTGCCGCACTGCGCAGATCAGTGTCCAGTCGCCGATTCTCGCCCTGTACCAGCCGGCTTGCGCGATGGACCAGCCCCGCCAACAACAGGGTTTCCGCCAGGAGAAGGTACTCCCGCTGCGACTGCAACGCCGAATCCATCCAGCCCGCGGCATAGAGCGCCAGGTGGGCGACCGGCAGCAGGAAGGCGTAGAAGAGAAGCGGCGTACCACCGAGCGGCGCGTAGCGCGCCGGGACCCCATCATTCGGTCGAGAGCTACTGGTGTCGGATACGGATCGTCCGTGCAGTACAGCCAGGAGAAACAGGGCGGGAGGGAGATACCAGATGAAGTCGGCGATCGTACGGTAACCGTAGTCCGTATCGATCCACAACAGCGCAGCAACATTCATGGCGTCGTTGACGGCCCACCCGACAAATGCGAACGCCAGGAAACGATAGCGGACATTCCAGACCCGGCTGCGGGACTGGAATGCCCGATGGAACAGGCGGATGGCGAAATAGAGATCGAAGAACAACGAGCCGAAGGAGGAGGGCAACCAGCTATCATAGACTTCCTGGGTGAAAATTCCTGGCAGAACACTGAAATAGACGAATACAGCCAGGATCAGTACTACACCACCGGCAATGGTTGTAGAACCGATCTCCCGATCGAATGGCGAAACATCGCGCCCACCGGGGGGAAAATCGATGGCCCAGACCAGAGAAAAGAAGAAGCCGATATAAAGAAGATCATCCGCCATCGCGACCCAGCGTCCCGAATCCGGGAACACGGCCCACAGCCCTTGCCCCAACAGCCAACTGGTGCAACCGGTGGCGATCAGCAGCCAGAATTTCCGATCCGATTCCTCTTCGCCTCGGGGACGCCGCAGGGTCGACAAGCCGATCGCCAGGATCAGAAAAACGGCCACCATGAAATGGTTCGAGTAAAACCAGAACCCATCATCGGAGAGAAACGGCACGGCATAGGGTGTCAGACTGCCCAACACCACCGCAGCGGTAATGGCCACGAGCCGATTTTGCCACCAGAAGTGGCGACGATCCCGGGTGTCAGAATGCAGTGTACCGATGGGAGGACTCCTCGGCGGGCGAGCAGGAGACACGATGTCAGTTTCAGGTTGTCGGAAAATTCTACCACAGGCTGCGTGACAAATTCATGATAATTGTGGCTCAAATTGTATCGTCGTCTTTCCTACAACAAAAGAGGCCCGGCAACCGTGCCGGGCCCCCATCGTAGACCTCGTTGGAAGCCCTACCCCGCCAAATCCTCGATCTTGGCATCTGCCTGCTTCAAGGCCGCATCCAGCGCCGCGCTATCAGGCAGTCCGGCCTGCGCGGTATTCGGCCGCCCACCGCCGCGCCCCCCGACCGCCTCCGCGATCGCCCGGACCAGGTTTCCGGCATGCATCCGCTTCTCATCGACAAGGTCATGGGTCACCGTAACCAACAAGGTGGGCTTGCCACCGACCTCGGCCGCGAGAAGGACCACGCCCTGGGTGTCCAGTTTGTCCCGCACGTGATCCCCCAATTTCAACAGGGCATCCTTGTCCTCGGCCGGCACCCGGGCCGTGATGACTTTCAGGCCGGCCACGTCGCGCGGGTGGTCCAGGACCTCCGCAAGAGAGGCCTGGGCAGCCGACTGCTGCAGTGCGGCCAAATCCCGGTGCAGTTGTCGGTTCTCTTCCTGCAGCGCCTGCACCTGCTCGGCGAAACTTCCGCGGTCGCGTTTCAGTACCTCCCCCAGCTGCCTCAACAGTTCGCTGTCCTGCCGCGCGAACTCCATGCCGACATCGCCGGCCACGGCTTCGATCCGCCGCACGCCGGCCGAGACGCTACCCTCGGAAAGGATTCGGAAATGGCCGACATCGCCGGTGTGCAGGCAGTGGGTACCGCCACAGAGTTCGAGCGAGAAGCGGTCCCCTTCGGAACCGTCCGCCGGCACCACGCGGGCCGTGCCGGGGATCTCGATCACCCGCACCGAATCGCCGTACTTTTCGCCAAAAAGGGCCATGGCTCCCATTTTCCGGGCATCCTCCAGCGGAACATCCTCGTGCCGCAGC
>JANTGJ010000166.1 GCA_024762975.1 Candidatus Krumholzibacteriia bacterium | reverse complement strand
CCGAGCGCCGATCCGCCCCTTCCTGGGGCGAGGCCGCCGTGCAGATGTCCACCTTCACCGGATTGTCGAACGCCGTGCGCAGGGCCCTGGACAACGACGGGCGCCTGAGGGATGACGCCAGTCCGCTGTTGGGACGGTTGCGCCGCCTTCTGGGCGAACAGGAACGGACGGTCCGTTCCGAGACGCAGCGCGCCCTGGGCGAGGCTCGCTCGGCCGGCTGGGTCACCGGGGACGAGGTGACTCTGCGCGGGGACCGCTATTGCCTTCCCCTGCGTGCCGGTGATGTGCGCCGGGTGGATGGGATCATCCATGATCGCTCAGCGTCGGGCGCCACGCTCTTCGTCGAGCCGGCTGGCGTCGTGCAACTGTCCAATCGCCTGACCGAAACCCGCCTGGAAATCGCGGCCGAGGAGGCGCGAATCCTTTTCGAATTGAATCGCGCCGTGGAGGAGGCTGCCGGGGCGCTGGCCGAGGCGGCCGGGGTGATGCTACTGGTCGACGGCGCACGCGCACATCTGCTGTGGAGCCGCGACCTGCGCTGCCACCGTCCGGCCCTGGACGACGGCGGCCGGATCCGCATCTGCGGTGGTCGTCATCCGCTGTTGCTCGAGGCCCTGGGCGGGGGGGATTTCGTCCGTGGACGTGAAGCTGTCGTGCCCCTGGATCTCGAACTGGATCCCGAATCCCGTGTCCTGGTCATCAGTGGACCGAATGCGGGAGGCAAGTCGGTCGCGCTGAAATCGGTAGGTGTTTTCTGTCTGATCGCACAGTGCGGTTGGGATGTGCCTGCCCGCGAGGATACGATCCTGCCGCGCCTGCGGCGCCTGTTGGTCGACCTCGGCGACGATCAGTCCATCGCCCAGTCGCTCAGCTCTTTTTCGGCGCATCTGAGCCATCTCGGTCGTTTCCTGGAAGCGGCGAACGAGGGAACTCTCATTCTGTGCGACGAGATCGGCAGCGGCACGGATCCGCAGGAGGGTACGGCGCTGGCGTATTGTGTTCTCGAACAGTTGGCACGTCGCGGCGCGCGCGTTCTGGCCTCGACCCATTTCGGTTTGTTGAAGGCAGCCGTCCACGATCATCCGCAGATGGTCAATGCGGCGATGGACTATGATGACCGTGATCTGCAGCCGTTGTTCACGGTGCGTGTCGGCGATCCGGGGACGAGCCATGCTTTTGATATTGCGGCGCGCCTGGGCTTCGAGCCGGGGTTGCTGGCGCGCGCGAGAGAGATGGTCGGCCAGGAGCGTGTCCAGATCGAACAGTTACTGGTGGACCTGGATCGGCGCGCCCGTGAGTTGACGGATGCCCAGGAGGCATTGCAGAGCTCGCTCAGCCGGCAGTCGCAACAGGAAGCGGATCTGAAGCAGCGCCTGCGTGGCTGGAAAAAGGAGCGGCGTGATCTGGAGGATCGATATCGCCACCAGGCTGACGAATTGTTGCGGGAAAGCCGTCGCCGGATTGAACAGGCCGTCAAGGAAGTGCGCACTTCGGACGGCGAGCAGGATGTGATTCGAACCGCGCGGGACCGGATGGAACGTACCGCGCGGAAGCTGCTGGACCGACTGCCCGGAAGCGCCGACTTGACGGACGAGGCACCGGCGCGCCAGGTGCGCGAGGGGGATCGTGTCCGCATTCCGCACCTGGGGCTGATCGGGCGTGTGGTCGAGGTCCGTGGCGATAAGCTGGTCGCCACGTCGCAGGGCATGCGCTTGTCGGTGACGCGCGACGCCGTGCGGGCGCTCGATGAGACCGGGTCCCCGGATTCCGATTCCCCGTCCGATACCACACCGACGGACCGGGCCGGCGGCTGGAACTGGCATGGCCCGACACCGGACTGCGACCATCTCCTGGATTTGCGCGGGGAAACGGGTCAGGACGGGTGGGAGCGGCTGGACCGGCTGATCGACCGTGCCATTCCGGCCGGACTGGAGGTCTTGCACGTCATCCACGGGCATGGTACAGGCCGCCTGCGCGATCACCTGCACCGCCGGCTGAAGTCGGATCGTCGGGTCATTCGCTTCGAGGAAGCCGGTGCCGGGCAAGGTGGCGGCGGTACGACCCTGGTATTTCTTGCGGCGGATTGAACGCCCGCCGGCGATGTCCGAATGTCGGACTCGCTGACGCCCCTCTGGAAAATTCCGAGTATTCTGAAAAATTCTGAAAATCCCTGGATTTAGTTGAATTCACAGGGCCGATGGTGCTACTTTCATCAGTTCCCCCGGCATTCGTTCCGAAATCGGTCAGCCTAGGTCTTTCGCCAGATTCTCGAACTATGGCACCTGTTTTTTCGCCGGACATCATCGCGCGGGTCAAGGACGAATCCGACATTGTGGAGATCGTGCGCCAGCATGTGACCCTCAAGCAGGCCGGAGCCGTCTACAAGGGACTATGTCCTTTCCACAAGGAAAAGACGCCGTCCTTCATCGTCACTCCCGGGCGTCAGCGTTGGCATTGTTTCGGCTGTGGCAACGGCGGCGATGTAATCTCCTTCCTGATGGAAGCCGAGGGAATCACATTCCCCGAGGCCGTCGAACTGTTGGCCCGCCCCCTGGATATCGATCTCTCCTCGTGGCTGAAAGAGGATGAATCCGAAGGCGAACGGCGCGCGTTCCACCGGGCGAACGAAGTCGCTGCCGGAATCTGGTGCGATGCGTTCTGGGACGAACGGACCGGCAGCGCGGCTCGCAACTACATGGCGGACCGCGGGTTCGGCGAAAAGGTGCTGCGCGATCACGACGTGGGCTGGGCGCCGGGCGGCTCCGGCTGGTTGGCCGAACAGCTGAAAAAGGCCGGAGTCGATGAGGAACTGGCGATTCAGGCCGATCTGTTGCGCAGTAGCGACCACGGGGGATCTTTTGCGTATTTTCGCAACCGGATTATATTTCCGATCAAGAATATTTCGCGTCAGGTAGCTGGATTCGGCGGACGAATCATCGACCAGGGTGAACCCAAGTACCTCAATTCGGCGGACAGTTCCTATTTTTCCAAGGGAAAGCTCCTGTACGGGTTCGACTCGTCCAGGATGTCGATCTCCCGGGAAAAATCGGCCCTGCTGGTGGAAGGCTACCTGGATCTGCTCGCGTTGGCCCAGGCCGGATGGTCGAACGTCGTGGCTACCTGCGGCACCGCTTTCACCGAGGACCAGGCGCGCCTCATTCGGCGGGGAGCTCCCAACGTCGTGTTGCTCTTCGATGGCGACAAGGCGGGATTGAAGGCGGCGGTGCGTTCGGCGGATGTGGCGCTGCGCAATGGCCTGGAGCCGAAGATCGTAGCCTTGTCCGATGGGCTGGACCCGGCGGACATCGTCATCGAGCAGGGACCTGACGTGATGCGGGAACTGCTTCGCGGCGCCCAGGGTTATATTCCGTTCCTGCGTTCGCTGGCCGATGCCCGGGGCGGTGATCGACAGGTCAAGGAGCGGGCGCTGCGCCAGGTGCTCGGAACGATCGCCGGGATTGAGGACCAGCTGCGGCGCGAATATGTGCTGCAGGAGGCGGCTGAGGAGTTCGACGTGGGGCTGGACGTCCTGCGCGAATCGCTCCGGATGGAGAAGAAGCCGGTCCCGCGCTGGGCCCGCAACCCGAATGAAGGGCCGACCGCCCGGGTACCGGGAGCGTCGGAGCCACCGTCGCCGGAGGAACCGAGCGGCCCGGAAGAAGAGGATCTTCAGGAGCGGCGACCGGTTCGGCCGGGCGGCCCGATGGTCAAGCGCAGAATCGGAGCTCCGAATCCTGCGCTGATCGAACAACAACTCTTCGCCCACGTTCTGAAGGACGATACGGGACAGGCGGCCCGAGCCTTTGCGGCTGAACGCGCCGGTCTGGAATTGCGCACCGAGGGCGCTCGCCAGTTGGCTTCCGAATTGGAGGCCTGGGCGGCGTCGAACGAGTCGCGTTCCGGCGTCTCGCCCCTGAAATTCGTCGAGGATCGCTGGAACTCAGTCGGCGATCGAGACTATCGCGGTTTCGTCAGCCGTCTCTTGGAGAAGGAGGAAATCCCCGACCAGACCGATTTCGTTCAGGTCATGCGGGATTGTTTGGCTACGCTGCAGCGCGGCCGATCAGCCGCCCCGCAGACCGGTCGAAGCTCCGACCCGGGATAGAGCCCGGCCGCGTCCGATCTGAACGGCCGAAAGATTCACCAGCACGATCCCGGTTCTCCGGGACGGCACACGGGGGAAAAGGCGACGCATGGATACGAAGCAGTTTGACGGACTCATCGACAATATCCGCAAGGAAGCCACGCTGAAGGGTGGCTACATCCTGCACGAGCAGATCAACGATCTACTTGGAGACGAGACCGACGTCACTCTCATTGAGCGCATCTACGAGAAACTCGGCGAACTGCAGATCGACTACTACGACTCGGAGGACGAAGCGCAAGCGAAGTTGGCCCGGCGCAAGAAGAAGGAAAAGAAGAAGAGCGCCACGGTGCGCAAGGTCACCCGCACGCACGTCAAGTATGACGACCCGGTGCGCATGTACCTGCGCGAGATGGGCCGTGTTCCGCTGTTGACCCGCCAGGGGGAGGTCAACCTGGCCCGGCGCATGGAAGACGGTCGCCTCGCGATCATTCATGCCACGTTGCGTTCGGATCACTCGTTGAAGGAGTTGCGGCAGACGGCGAATCACCTGATCGGCGAGATCATTCACGTCGACGAGGTCGTACAGCACGATACCAGCACCTGGAATGTGCATATCTCCGGTGCGAAGGAAGGCAAACGCATCCTGCGTACGCTCGACAAGATCGAGAAGTGGCAGGTTGAACTCGTCGAGCAGAATCGGGAACTGGAGGGCTGCGAGGCTTCCGGCCGGGCCGCCACCCTGACGCGTATGATCCAGTCGCGCGAGAAGAAGATTCTCGACGCTTTCATGGATCTGCATCTTGCGCCGGCCCAGGTCGAGCTGTTGGCCAACAAGCTCGTGCTGGTCAATTCCAAGGTCGAAGACCTGCAGGCGCGGATCGCGCAGATCGAGGAAGAGACCGGACTGCAGTTTCACGAAATGGCGGCAGCTGCGAAGAAAAAGGGGACCGAGGCCGGGGCCGAGGAAATCAACGAGGCACATCGCGCCATCAAGGGTCTGCGCAAACGTGTACAGGACGTCGAACGCGAAATGGGCCTGAGCCGTGAGCACCTGCACAAGATCGGCACCGAGATCGCCATGGGGAAACAGCAGGTCGATGCTGCCCAGCGCGAGATGATCGAGGCCAATGTGCGGCTGGTGATCAGTATCGCCAAGCGTTACACGAACCGCGGCCTGGAGTTCCTCGACCTGATCCAGGAGGGCAACAGTGGCCTGATGCGTGCGGTCGAGAAGTTCGACTACCGAAAGGGATACAAGTTCTCGACTTATGCCACCTGGTGGATTCGGCAGGCGATCACGCGCGCGATCGCGGATCAGGCGCGGACGATCCGGGTTCCGGTCCACATGATCGAGGCGATCAACAAGGTCAACCGTGCCAATCGGCAGTTGTTGCAGGAGCTGGGCCGCGATCCCAAGCCGGAAGAAGTGGCCAAATTGTTGGAGATGCCCATCGACAAGGTGCAGGGTGTCCTGCAGGCCAGCATGGAACCGGTTTCGCTGGACCGTCCGATCGGCGAGGATGAGGACAGTAACCTGAGTGACTTCATCGAGGATGAGGGCGCGATTTCGCCGGCACGCCTGGCCGCTCACAGTATGCTGAAGGATCAGATGCAGCGCGTGTTGAGTACGCTGACCCGCCGTGAGGAAAAGGTCATCCGCCTGCGCTTCGGTCTGGGCGATGGCACGCCGCGCACGCTGGAGGAGGTCGGCACGATTTTCAAGGTCACTCGGGAGCGCGTGCGTCAGATCGAGGCCAAGGCGCTGCGCAAGCTGCGTCACCCCAGCCGCATCCGCAAGCTCAAGGGCTACGGAGAAATGGCCTGATCCGGATTTCGCGTCGATTTACGTTTCATTTGACCGGACCGAAACAAGCGATTATCTTGCCCGTTCCGGTTTCAGGGCCCATAGCTCAGTTGGTTAGAGCAGCCGGCTCATAACCGGTCGGTCCCAGGTTCAAGTCCTGGTGGGCCCACCAGGTCCCCCGGGATGTCCGGGGCAGGAAAGACACAGGTGGGGCGTTTAGCTCAGCTGGCTAGAGCGCTCGCCTCACACGCGAGAGGTCACTGGTTCAAGTCCAGTATCGCCCACCAGTTTTTCCCGCGCCGAACAGAATCGGGACACGAGAGGCCATGACGGGTATTACTGTCGCCTGTCATCCTCTTGCAGGTCCGACGGTTCGTCTCCCATCCGGCGACGGACCCGAAGGCGAGTGAACTCGGAATAGGGTGCTTCGGCACCCTTTTTCGTTGGTACACGCCGGGCGGGGCCGAACCTGCCGCCGATTCCGGTTGTACCGCGCGCCACGGATCGATACCATGGACGGCGATGGGTCACGATCGCTCTTGCCGGTGAAAGGGTAGGCATGGATCCCAAGGTGCTGATCAACCTGCTGGTCGAGTTGGCGAAGGCCGAGGTGGAGTTGTTGGAAGCCCGGCAACTGCAGTCCGGTGACGCGATCCGCAGCCAAAGCCTGGACGAACTGCAGGACGAATACCGGCAGGACGCCGAAGAAGCCGAAGCCGCCGAACAGGAACTGCGGCGTCGTCTGCATCGTTCGGAAGCCGAACTCGAGGACGCAGAGAAGCATCTGCGGGAGCGAAGGCAGCTGTTGCCGATGCTGGCGGATCAGCGGCAGGCGGATGCGGTGCGGCGCGAAATCGAGTCTCTCGAATTGCGCGTCACCGAGCTCGAGGCCGAGGCCCTGGGAATGCTCGAGGATTTGGGCACCGGCAGCGAGGAGACCGCCGAAGCGCGCCGTCTGTGGCGCGAACAGGAAAGCAAGCGTCTGGCTGCACAGGAAAGTATGTCCGATCGGTCCGAGCGGGCATCGGTGGCGAGCGAAGTCCTGGTCGCGGAAATTGACCGGCTGATGGCCCTCCTGCCGCCCGATGTCCAGCGTCAAGTTCGTCGATTGCGTGGCGGACTGGACCGGGCCGTGGTATTTCACGAGG
>JANTGJ010000165.1 GCA_024762975.1 Candidatus Krumholzibacteriia bacterium | reverse complement strand
GCCCGCGGCGGGCGTCGATTTCTTCAGGATCAGCGCCTTCGATTTCGGATCTCGCTCGATCTCTTCGGGCCAGCGCACAACCAGGGTATCACCGGGCTCAGGACCTTCGGCGTCCTTCGCCTTTTTCTCCTGCAACAGTACCAGCCCGCGTTCGCTGCAGCCGTAGCGGCCGGTCTTCCCACCAGGCAGATCGAAGGCCTCGGAGGCGACGAGGCACAGGCCTTCGCCCGCATGCGGTCGGGGCAGATTCCGAATCGCGACGGGACTACCCGGCCGCATCAGCAGCAGGAACGACAGTGAGGCCCGCTCCTTCGGCAGCTTCACCTTGCCTGCCAGGCGCTTCAGCCAAAGCGGGGCGTCGCCGGTCTCGAAGGTGAAATGGCACCAGGGAGCTCCGCGCAGTCCGGGTTGCGGGCATTCTCCGGCGTGCGGGCAGGGCGTCGCCACCTGCCAGCCCCGCTCCAGCGCCACCTGCCGAAGGCGGGTCAGCGAGCGACCGGCGGGCCGGATGCCCGGCTCGATGACCAGGATCGCCCCCGTCGCCGAGACCATGCGTTCCCACTGTCCCAGCAGACGCGCCTCCTTTTCCAGCGCCGCCTCCTCCGGGCTTTCAGCGTCCGAAGCCGGTCCGCGGCGGCCGCGCGGCTGCGTGTCCATCTCATTCAGCAGGTTGGCCGCCACGAGCAGGTCGGCGTTCTTTGCGCGCGCTCGTCCTGCCAGCTCGCGCTGGGCGTGCACGTCCCAGGGCGACTCGCCGGCGATAGAATCGTAGATCCGGCGGCCGACCTTCAGCGCCGCCTCGGCGCGATCGACGGCCACGTACTGCAGCTTGCGCCGGCGCAGGTGCGGCCGGGCCATCCAAAGCGAAAGCAAAAACGTCAGCGGCCCGGCGCCCAGGTCGACGATGCGGCAGCCCTCGGGCAGGTCCAGGTCCAGGCCCTCGAGCAGCAATCCCTGCCGGTACAGGTTCCAGGGCAGAAACCAGTGCAGGTACGCGGCGAGGCTATCGGCGCGCGTCATGTAGTCGCGGGGCAGTTCGTCGCGGTCGGTCGTCAGCTGCGCCGACAGGCGCTTGATGCCGCCGGGCAGCTGGGCGCGGTGCTTGGCCTTCAACGGAGAGGCCGCCTGAAGAGCGGCCTCGAATTCGTCCAGTCCCCGCGCCAGGTCAGGCGAGGGACGGCCGAAGAGCCTGTGCGTCGGCTTGCTCATGCGCTCAGGTGCCGACCGGGCGCGAGATGGTTGCGAACGTAGTCGGCGACGGCATCCTCGAGCACGGTCACCGGTTTCGTGTAGCCCGCCGCACGTAGCTTCTGCATCGCCGCCTCGGTGTGGTACTGGTACTTGCCCTTCAGGTGCTCGGGCATCGGCACGTACTCAATCACCGGAATCTTGTCCAGCGCCGTGAAAATCGCCATCATCAGCCGGTTCCAGTCGTTGGCCTCGCCGGTACCAATGTTGAAGATGCCGTTAGCCTCACGGTGCTCGTCGAACCACAGCGTCATGTCCACGGCGTCCTTGACGTAGACGAAGTCCCGCTGCTGGCCGCCGTCCGGGTACTCCGGACGGTCCGAGGCGAAGAGCCGCACCATGCCCTCGGCTTCGATCTGCTCGAAGCCCTTGCAGACCATCGAACGCATGTCGCCCTTGTGCCATTCGTTCGGGCCGTAGACGTTGAAGTACTTCAGGCAGACGATGCGATCGAGTACGCCCTCGTCGCGCGCCCACAGGTCGAAATCCTGCTTCGACTTGGCATACAGGTTCAGCGGCTTCAGCTCGTCGATACGGCTTTCGTCATCTTCGTAGCCCTGCTCGCCGTCGCCGTAGGTGGCCGCACTGCTGGCGTTGATGAAACGGATCCCCTTCTCCAGGCAGATCCGGCACAGGTCGCGCGTGTAGAAGAAGTTGTTGCTGTCCAGGAATTCGGCGTTCGTTTCGGTGGTGCTGCTGCAGGCGCCGAGGTGGTAGACGGTGCTGATCCGCGCGGCTGCCGGATCGTTCGCCAGCCAGTTCAGGAAGGCATCCTTGTCGAGGTAGCGCTCGTAGTCCAGCGGCTCGAGATTCGCATTCCCCTGATCGGTGGGACTGATATCCACGACGACCAGATCTTCGCGACCACGCCGATTCAGTTCCCACACGATATTGCTGCCGATCATGCCGGCCGCTCCGGTCACCGCGATCATCTCGTTCCGCCTTTCACGACCGGCCCGGAGCCGGTCAACGGGTTTCCTCGATCAGGATCTCTCCGTCCCAGGACTCGCCTTCGCGCTCGGCGCGGAATCGCACCCGGTCGCCGACCTGCGCCTCGTAGACCAATCGGCGCAACAGGTCGGGTGAGGACAGCGGCTGCCCATTGACCTCGCGCAGGATGTCGTACGGGCGCAGCCCCGCCTTCCAGGCCGCCGAGCCGGGAGTCACCGAGTAGACCAGGAACCCGACCGGATCATCGAGTTTCAGCGACGACATCATCCCCGGCGAGATCTGTTGCAGCGTGAAGCCCAACTCGAATTCGCGAACGTGACCATAGGCCTCGATCTCCCGAACAACGTTCAGAACCCGCTCTGCGGGAACCGCGAACCCGATCCCCACACTGCCGCCCGATTCGGAGAAGATGAAGGTGTTGATGCCTACGACCTCGCCCGCGGTATTGACCAGCGGCCCTCCACTATTGCCCGGATTGATGGCCGCGTCGGTCTGGATCATACCCAGGTATTCACGGTCGCCCTCGGCGCGCTTGATGTCACGGTTCAGGGCGCTGATCACACCGACGGTAACGGTGGGCTGGGTATCGGCCAACAGGTACCCGAACGGGGATCCGATGGCGATCGCCCACTCACCGATCTGCAGATCATCGCAATCGCAGAGCGCCGCGTAGGGAAAGTCCTCGCCCTCGATCCGCAACAAGGCAAGATCGTAGCGTCCCACGGTTTCCACCGGTTCGGCATGGTATTGTTGTCCGGTCGACAACGTGACCACGACCTGAACGGCATCGGCAACCACATGCTGATTGGTCACGATCAGGCCGTCGGGGGAAACGATCACTCCCGAGCCCATGCTCTGTACGTGACTATAGTAGTCTCGCCGCGGAACCAGCCCCATGCGTTCCCAGTATTCCATCGTGGGATTCCGGACCGCCTTCTGTTGCACGACATTGATCGAGACGACGGCCGGCGCGACGGCACGCGTGGCGCGTACGATGGCGTTTTCTCGATTCTCGGCCAGCGATTCACCGACCCGGGCCAAGCTGACCGGCCGATTCCCCTCGCTGCTGATCGTGGTATCAGCGCCCCCGGCGGACTCCACCGGGCGCTCGAAAGCATCCGGCCGGATCACCAGCAACCACCAGCCGAGAGCCGCTCCGACGAGCAGCCCTGCGATCATACCGATCAGACCTCCGCGCGAACCCATGCTACTTGCCGCCCTGCAGTTTCTCCCAGTCGGCCATGAACGCGGCCAGGCCCTTGTCCGTCAGCGGATGCGCAACCAGCTTCGGGATGACATTCGGCGGAATCGTCGCGATGTCCGCTCCCAGCAATGCCGAGTCCACGACGTGCATGGGGTGGCGAATCGAAGCGACGATGATCTCCGTATCGTACTCGTAGTTCTGGTAGACTTCGACGATATCCGAGATCAGCTGCATCCCGTCCTCGGAAATGTCGTCCAGGCGGCCGACAAAGGGCGAGACATAGGCCGCACCGGCTTTGGCCACCAGGAGTGCCTGGCTGGTCGAAAACACCAGCGTCGCGTTCACGGGAATACCGTCGCCGGCCAGTGCCGCGATTGCCTTGAGCCCCTCGTAGGTGGTCGGGACCTTGACAACGATATGCTCGCTCAGTTTCGCCAGGCGCTTGCCCTCTTCGATCATGCCCGCGGCGTCCAACGCGGTCACTTCGCCACTGACCGGGCCCTGCACCAGGTCACAGATCTCTTTCAGCAGGGCATCGGTATCGGTTCGCCCTTCCTTGGCCATCAGACTGGGATTCGTCGTCACGCCGTCGCACATCCCCATGGCCTTGACTTCGCCTATGGCCTCGAGGTTCGCCGTGTCGATGAAGAATTTCATGAAATCTCCTTGGTCGGACTTTCGGGGTCGCTGTCGGTCGGATCAGAACCGACATCGGTGTCATCCGGTTCCCGGTAGTCGGGATCCAGCAGGAAATCGGGGTAGGTGACCTCTTCCAGGAAGAGTCCCGCGGCCGGAGCCATATAGCCGGCTGCCGATCGATCGCGCGCCGCCAGGATGCGCTCCGCATCCTGGACCGGCCGCTGGCCGCGACCGATCTCAACCAGGGTTCCGGTCAGGATACGCACCATGTGATGCAGGAATCGATTGCCGCGCACCTTCAAGATAGCCGAATCCCCGGCCCATTCAAAGGCGCAAAGGTCGATCCGGCAGCGGTTCCCATCGTCCTTCAGCGACGAGGTCTTGCAGAAGCTGCTGAAGTCATGTTCCCCAGTGAAGATCGCCGCCGCCTCATCCATCCGCGTGCGATCCAGCTTGCGATGGAGATGCCAGACGAAGGGCTGAAAAAGATCCGGCCCCGATAGCAGGTGATAGTGATAGCGCCGCGCTGTGGCCGAACGAATCGCGTGGAAGGCGGGCGACACGATGCGGGCCCGGGTCACACGGATATCGTCCGGTACCCGCCGGTCCAGCGCCCGCTCGATGCGCTCGAATTCCCCGGCATGGGCCAGGTCCAGGTGCGCCACCTGCCCCCGGGCATGGACTCCCGCGTCGGTGCGACCGGCACCCGTCACATTGACCGGCCGACCGATCAGGTACGAGACCGCCCGCTTGATCTCGCCCTGCACCGTCCGCAGATTCGGTTGTTCCTGCCAACCGCTGAAATTCGCGCCCGCATAGTGAAGATCCAGTCGGACGCGTACGCCGTGATTCACCGCACCCCCCAATCACCGAGTCCCACCAGCGGCGAACGGATCCACCAAACCAATAGCACCAGCCAAGCGGCCAGGCCGAACAGTTGCCACGTCCGCGGCCCCGGAGCATCGGCCGCCGGATGCGGCGTACGGGCCCGCAACGACAGGGTCAACGACTCGGCGCGCCGAATCAAGCTCTCGACCAACGGCAGGACCACGCGGACACGATCACTCAACCGATGCAGGCGCCAACGCCAGACATTTTCTTGAGAATTCGGGCCCCGGCGTCGCAGTCGCACCACCGTCTCCACGCGGCGCCCCTCGGCCAAGACACCGGGAATCGTACCCAGAGCCACGGCCAGGACCAGGCCCAGCTCATCGGTGCGCACACCGAGCGAACGCAACGGCCGAGTCCACCACGCAACCGCCAGCACCGAATCCTGCAATCCCGAAGTCCGCGCAAAAAGCCCAAGCCAGGCCAGGGTCGCCGCGACCCGCAACAGGGCGATCCCCCCGGAGATCAGCCCGCCCCAAGACGGATGCCACAGCGGAGCAAACTCGGTGGAAGTGAACATATGCAACGCCAGGATCAGCATCGCCGCAGGCAGCCAGGGCCGGATCGCAGCCACCTGGCGCCTCCAACCCAGACCGGTATGCACCAGTAGCAGCCCGCAGACGATCGCCGAGGCCAACAGGAGCGCGGGGTCGATCCACAGGGAACCGATGATCCCGAGCACGGCGGAACCCAGACGCACGGCGGGATGCAAACGCCCGAGAAAAGTCGGCGGCACCGGAGAGATCTTCGTACCGGCGGCAGGCATCACCGCGCGCGCCCCCGCGCCAGATGCTCGGCGATCTGCACCGCATTCCAGGCCGCGCCCTTCAACAGATTGTCGGCCACGACCCAAGCCATCAGAGCCTGCGGTTGCTCGGGATCGATGCGCAGCCGTCCCACATGGACCGAGACATCACCGGCGATTTCACGCGGAGTGACGAAGTCGTGCGCGTCCGTGCGCAACACAATGCCCGGGGCACCGGCATACCTCGACAGTACCTCGTCGCGGTCCAGCGGACCGTCGCAGACCAGGCGGACGGCGGCGCCGTGTCCGATCTCGACCGGTACGCGCACCGCAGTGCAACTGACGGCCAGATCCCGGCCGCGGCCAAGAATCTTGCGCAGCTCCCGAACCACCTTGGTTTCTTCCTCGTAGGATCCGTCCTCCAGCGGTACGCCGATTGCCGGAATCACATTGCCCGCAATCGCCCGCGGAAAGATCGAACCCGCCCGGGAAGGATCACCGCTGTGTGGATCCTGGTTCCGCAATTCGTCGACAGCGGCTTGACCGGCACCTGAAACGGCCTGAAAGGTCGTCACGTGCACACCGCGCAGTCGATCGCCCAGCGGCGCCGCTGCCATCGCGATCTGGATCGTCGAGCAATTCGGGTTGGCAATGATTCCGCCGCCCGCCGAATTGGCCGCCGCGCCGGCCAGATGCCCATTGATTTCCGGTACGATCAGGGGAACGTCGGAATCCATACGAAACGCCGAAGTATTGTCGATCACCCAGGCCCCGGCAGCCGCCGCCTGCGGCCCCCACTGTCGGCTCACCCTGCCGCCGGCACTGGCCAGCACCAGATCCAGCCCCTCCCAGGGAACCGTGCCTACCTCCCGAACTGTCAGTGTTTCCCTTCGGAACGGTAACTGCGTACCGGACGAGCGGGCCGAGGCCAACGGCAACGGCCGACCCTCCAGCCAGTCACAATCTTCCAGCAGCTTCAGTAGGGTCCGTCCGACCAATCCGGTCGCACCCAGCACGGCGGTTTTCATCCAGGGCTCCTTGGGCGGGCAACGGAAATCCACGGGATCGGGCAGGATAGTAGCACCGGCAACGACGCCGGTCAAAACCGTGAGTTGTGCCGCGACAAATGTGTCCGGTCTGCTGCTTGCAGTGGACCGGACATGTTTATCTGTCCCACCACACACCCAGACTGGCGTCCGCCCCATTGCCCCAACCCCAACTGCCGATTCCACAGGCAGTTCCACCAGCAATGGCGCTACAAGAAGCTCGGCTTCTTCCATCGTCTCGCCCAGCCACGACGTATCCAGCGGTTTACCTGCCTGCACTGCAAGCGCTCCTTCAGTAGTCAGACCTTCAGCACGACCTACTGGCAACGACTCCCCCAACTGGA
>JANTGJ010000164.1 GCA_024762975.1 Candidatus Krumholzibacteriia bacterium | reverse complement strand
GTGGTCAGGACATGCCAGTCCGCCACCATGAAGTGACAGGTATATTCGTCCTGGAGCCGAATCCAGTTTTCCAGCGCGCCGGTGTAGTTTCCCCAGTGCAGTCGGCCGGTCGGCCGCATGCCACTGAGGATGATCTTCTTGCTGCTCGGGTTCAATGCAGAATCCTTCGGGGGTTGGAGGCAAATCGGGACGGACGCACGGTCCGTCCCCGATGGTGTCGGGCCGAAAATACCATCGGGCCGAATCGATGTCAAAGGATGCGCCGTTGCGCGGGGGTCAACGGCGGGCCCGTGGATGGGCTTCGAGCCAGGCCTCGGTCAGCCAGGCCCGGTCGACATGGGTGTAGATTTCGGTGGTGCTGATGTCGGCATGTCCGAGCAATTCCTGCACGACCCGCAGGTCCGCGCCGCCCTCGAGCAGGTGGGTCGCGAAGCTGTGCCGGAGAGTGTGCGGAGAAAGATCCGCCTTCAGACCGCAGTCGCGCGCCGCGCGCTTGATGAGATTCCAGACTGAAACCCGGCTCAGGCGTCCGCCGCGCTGGTTCAGGAAGATGGCTCCGCCGGATTTCGGACCGGCCCATAGTGGACGGCCCTCCAGCAGATAACGATCCAGCGCCTGAAGCGCCGGTTCCCCCAGCGGTACCCGGCGCTGTTTACGTCCCTTCCCGCGCAGTAGCACCGTGGCCTCATCCTGATCCAGATCATTCAGATCCAGCCCACACAATTCGCTGACCCGTGCGCCGCAGCCGTAGAGTACCTCCAGGATGGCCGCATTCCGCCCATCGGCCGGTTCCGGCCCCATCGCCGACTCGATCAGTTCCTCGACCTGCCGAACGGAAAGAACCGTGGGCAGTCTGCGACTCGTTTTCGGGGCCAGAATGGTCGCCGTCGGATCCTCGTCCAGACACCCCTCCTCCCGACGGAATCGATAGAAGGAACGGACGGTCGAGAGAAGGCGGGCCCTGCTGGACGCCGCCAGTTCCGTCGCCGAATTCAGCAGGAAAGCTCGCAGATCCCGGTCGGTGACCTGATCCGGGTCGGGCGGTCCCGCCTCGACAGCGTACGCTCCCAGGCGCATCAGATCGTGGTGCATCGCTTCCAGGCTGGCGGTGGCCAAACCGCGATCCACGGCGCAATGGTGCAGAAAGGTGTCGAGAGCCGTTTCCCAGGCCGGCGGAAGAGCAGGTCCGGCAGTACTCATCGTGGCTCCTCGGCGTCGGTTTCACCCCGCGAGAAATACTCGCGGATCCGCAACACGTCGTGCTGATTGATCCCGCGAACCTCCTTCAGGTCGTCCGGCGAGGCCCGGCGGACCTGTTCGACCGAGCCGAATCGATGCAACAGGGCCAGCTTCTTCATGCGTCCGATTCCCGGAATCAGATCCAGTTCGGAGTGGGTCGTCCGTTGATCGCGCAGAAGCCGGTGGTAGGTGATCGCAAAGCGATGGGCCTCGTCCCGGACGCGTTGCAACAAGCGTTGGGCTTCGCACGCGCGGGGCAGGTCGATCGTGCGATCTTCCTGGTAGACCGTCTCCTCCCGCTTGGCCAGGCCGATCAGCTGTACACTGTGCAAGCCCAACCGGGTCAGTACGCCGCGGGCGGCGGAAAGCTGTCCCGCGCCTCCATCGACAACGACCAGGTCCGCCGGTTCCTCACCGCGATCCTGCAGGCGGCGGTAGTAACGTTCCAGCACCTCGGCCATGGAAGCGAAGTCATCGACTCCCTGCACTGTCTTGATCCGGAAGCGGCGGTACCGACTCTTCAAGGGCTTGCCGCCGCGAAAGTAGACCAACGAGGCCACCGTTTCCTTGCCCTGGAAATTCGAGATATCGAAGCACTCGATGGTCTCGGGCACCGTGTGCAACTGGAGTTCCTCCTGGAGTTGGATATCCGCCGGTGTCACCTTGCGCGCCCGGACCTGCTCGTGCAAGCCGGCCTCGCGCAGGCGGAAAGCGGCATTGGTGTGGGCCAACTCCACGGCTTCCCGTCGCGCGCCGCGGAGCGGATGTTTCAGCTTCACTTTCTTTCCGCGCCGCTCACTGAGCCAGGCCTCCCATGCTTTTGTATCGCCCAGCGGATGGGAAACCAGGATTTCGCCGGGAATCTCGCCGGCTCGCGAGTAGTATTCGCGCAGGAGTTGCCCCAGAAACGCCTCCAGATCGCTTTCGAGTTTGTCGGTCAGCAGGAAATGGTCGCTGGTGCGAATCTTCCCGCCGCGAACGCGCAGCACCACGCAGGCGGCGTCTTCCCCTTCCCGCGCGACTCCACAAAGGTCACAATCGCCGCTGACCCCCGATACCGGACGACCGCGAGAGGTGGTTTTTTCGAGTTTCCGAATCAGATCGCGGATCTCCCCCGCCTCTTCGTATCGTCGCCCAGCGGCATGTTCCTGCATCTCGGTACGCAACTCGTCCAGGATCTCGAGTTCGGCGCCCTCGAGGAAGCGGACCATCCGTTGGACGGAGGCACGATAGTCCTCCTGCGTGATGTAGTCCGTGCAGGGGGCGCTGCAGCGCCCGATCTGGTAGTCGAGGCACGGTCGGGCGACCGTTCCGTCCGGCAAATCGAGGTGGCAGGTACGGATTCGGAAGGCGCCGGCAGCGAACTTGAGGGTCTCACGCATCGCCGCTACGTCGGTATAGGGACCGAAATAGCGCGCCGGGTCGGCCGCGATATTGCGCACCACCGTTACCCGGGGAAACGGCTCATCGGTGGAGATCCGCAGGTAGGGATATTGCTTGTCGTCTTTCAGGCGAATATTGTACTGCGGCCGATATTCCTTGATCAGTTGATTTTCGAGAACCAGGGCGTCGCTGGCCGAATCCGTGACGATGTAATCGATGTCCCGCACGCGGCGAACGAGTGCGTCGGTTTTCGCATCCCTTTCGCGCGAGACCTGGAAATACGACCGCACCCGCTGATCCAGACGCTTGGCCTTGCCTACATAGAGCACCTTGCCGGCCTGGTCGAGGTGCAGATAGACGCCGGGTGCGCTGGGCACCAGGGCCAGCTTCTCCTGGAGCTTTCTCCTTGTGGAATCGGCCTTTGGTTCTCTTGACATCCACCGACTGCCTTGTTACATTGCCCCGCCTGTAGGTACAAAACGGAGGTTTTTAGCTGTGCCCAATAATAAGAGTTGCAAGAAGCGGTTGATCACCAACGCGAAACGGAACGAGCGCAACCGGCAAAACCGTGCCATGATGCGTTCGAAGGTCAAGGTTTACCGCGACACGATCGAGGCGAAGAGCGCCGACGAAAAGGCCACCACTCTGAACGAGATGTACCGCCTGATCGATACGCAAGCGCGCAAGGGCCTGATGCCCAAGACTCGCGCCTCCCGGTTGAAGAGCCGGATGGCTGCCGCGGCTGCCAAGTAGCCGCCTCCGTACTGCGGGCCGCGTGCCCGTTCCATGCGATTGCGAGGGTCCTCTTCGGGGACCCTCTTCGCATGCCCACCGCACAGGGCCGCTTTCGCCGTTCCGCTCCAGGATCAGAATCTCGCGTCCGGATCGACCGTACTGCCCAGGTGCTGCAACACGTCGCCCAGATCGTACGCGCCGGGCTCCCGGCCGGAAACGAATCGCACTGCGGGCAATAT
This sequence comes from Candidatus Krumholzibacteriia bacterium, assembly GCA_024762975.1. Lineage (GTDB taxonomy): Bacteria > Krumholzibacteriota > Krumholzibacteriia > LZORAL124-64-63 > LZORAL124-64-63 > JANTGJ01. The sequence goes on along the minus strand of JANTGJ010000164.1, from coordinate 3,476 downwards.
TCCGCGCAGGAAAGCCGCGCGCGAATGCGCCCGATGGGTCAATTCGATCGTTTCTTCCTGATCGCTGAAACGCCAAATGTGTTCACCGACGACCCCGCCGACCCGAAGCGAATGGGTGGCGATCGGATCACCGCCGCGCTGGGCCTGGAACACGTCCGCGAGGTGCGCAGCGGTGCCGCTCGGGCGGTCCCGCTTGGTGACATGATGGATCTCGACCTGCTCGGCGTCGAATCCCAGGGGCAGCGTGCGTGCCAACAGTTGCAGAAGCATCTGGAGAGCCGGAATGCCGACCGAGAAATTCGGAGCTCGCACGACCGGCTGTTCCCGGGTGAAGGCCGCCAGTTCCCGCTCCTGCTGCTCGGTAAATCCGGTGGTCCCGATCACCAACGGCGAGCCCAATGCGCGAGCCTGGACCAGCAGACCGTCCAGCGCCGGTGCCAGACTGAAGTCGATGATCACGCAACCGCGCGGTAACTGGTCACTCATGGTCGACTGGGCCAGCAGCGGCAAGGTGGGGTGAAAGTTGCCGGCTGCCTGCGACCGGCCGTCTTCGGTGATCAATCCGCAGAGTTCACAATCTTCCGAGCCGCTGATCAGGTCGGTCAGCAGCAACCCCATCCGCCCTTCGGCCCCGTGGACCGCGACGGGAATCAAGAGACGCCCTCGGCATCGCGCGCCATCAGGTCAGCCAGCGTGCTTTCGTAGAATTGCAGCAGATAAGTCAGACTGTGTTCGGTGACCGGCATCAGTGGCAGGCGCGGATCGCGTTTGCACAGTCCCGCGAGGCTGAGCAGTTCCTTGACCGGGACCGGGTTGCTTTCCACGAAGCAGGCTTCGGTAATCGGATCAAAGGCCCGGGACATCGGCCAGGCCTGGTTCAAATCGCCGGCCGTCCAGGCATTCCAGAAGCGCACCATCGCGCCCGGCAGCAGGTTGCTGACGACGCTGATCGCGCCGGCTCCGCCCACTCCAAAAATCTGGAAGTTCAGCCCGTCATCCCCGGAAAATACCTTCATGTCGCAACGCGCAACGGATTGCTCGATCTGCGGGAGGTTTCCGCTGGCCTCTTTCAGCGCTACGATATTGGGTTCGGCGTCGAGTTGCGCCGCGGTCTCGGGCAGGATGTTGACCGCGGTGCGCCCCGGCACGTTGTACAGCACCATCGGGATGTCCACGCTGCGAGCTACGGCCCGGTAGTGGGCGAGCAGTCCGTGTTGTTGCGGCTTGTTGTAGTAGGGCGTGATCAACATCGCCGCATCGGCGCCCCATTCCTTCACGTCCCGCGTCTGCGCTTTCGTCACCTCGGTCGAGTTCGATCCGGAACCCGCCACAACCGCACACTTACCGGCGCACATTTCGACGGTTGTGCGGATCAGCCATTCCTTCTCGCTTCGCGTCAGGACGGCGGCCTCACCAGTGCACCCGACGGGTACGACGCCTGCGACACCGGCCGCAATCTGCCTTTCCAGCAGACGGATCCATGCCTGGCGGTCGACCTGCTCGCCGCTAAAAGGCGTGACCAGGGCGGTATAGATTCCCCCGGGCATTTCCCAGGTCTTCTTTGGGCGCTTGGCACTCGGCTCAGTCATGGGTCGTGACGGCTCCTTCGAAAGCGACGACGGCCGGACCGCGCAACAGCAGCTGCCCGGCCTCGATGTCCACGGTAATGCGCAGCAGATCGCCGCTGCGCGTGCGCAACGCGACCGGACTGCGGGCGCGCTGCAGATGGCAGAGTATCACCGCTGCCGCGGAGGCGCCAGTGCCGCATGCCAGGGTTTCTGCCTCGACACCGCGTTCGTAGGTGCGAATCGCCCAGAGCGACAGACCGTCGTCCGTCGTCTCGCCCGTGGGAGCGATCCAATTGACGTTCGTCCCGTCCGGAGCGAACTGCTCCGCGTAGCGGATCGGAGGTCCTTCCTCGGGAACGGCGACTCCCTCGAGGTCCTCGACCGGCATCACGACGTGAGGGACCCCGGTATTGCAGGAATGATGCTCTGGACGAAGGGACTCGGGGACCGCGATATCGAGCTCCAGATCGCGCCAGGCGGGAAGAGAAACCTCCACCTCCGCGGTCCCCCCGCTTTCGCTGATCAGGAGACCGTCCAGCGGACCGCGGGCGGTTTGGAATCGGCATTGCTTCCGGATCCAGCCCAGTCGCGCGGCGAATGCGACGCTGCATCGGGCGCCGTTGCCGCACATCTCCGCTTCGCCGCCATCGGAATTGTAATAGGACATCCGATATTGCAGACCCGGTTCCGGATCACGATCGAGCACGATCAGGCCGTCACCCCCCACACCCAACCGGCGATCACACCAGGCGGCGATGCGATCGGCGGTCAGCAGTCCGGCCGGTACCGTCGCGCCGTCGATCATCAGAAAATCATTGCCCGCCCCGTGCATTTTCGTGAAAGGGACAACCATCATTTCTTTTCTCCAGCCGGAGGATCCGTGGCCAGGCCATTGAGACTGTCCAGTACCGCCGCGGTGAGCGTATCGGCCAAGGTCGGAACCGGGGGCGCCGCCCAGGCCACCAGGGAATCGCCGAGGGAGGGAACGGCAAACGTCGCTTCCATTCCCGGTTCGAGATCGATGTTTTCGGCCAACCCCCAGGGCTCCAGGAACCAGGTCAGGGTGTCGGCAGATCCCGGCGCGACTCCCCCGTAGAGTGTGTCGGGGATCGCGCTGAAGGTCGAATCCGCGTCCAGATCCACGAAAACCACCACTCGATTGCCTCCGGCGGGCGCCTCCTCGATCGAGCCACCGGTCACGGGATCGAGCCAGCCGAGCGCATCGCGCTGACCGGTCAGTGGTTCGGGACTCCATCCGGTATCCGATTCGGAGACTGACAGCGCAAAGGCTCCGATCGGCGCGGTCCAGCGGGGTGCTTCGAAAGCTCCGGCGCGCAGTGTTCCCGGAGCGTTCCAGGCGTAAAGTGTGAGTTGCCCGGCATCCACTCCGGTCGCGTCGCTCCCGACGCGCAGCGTATCGGGCAACAGACGCTGGGCTTCCCGCTCGCCGGCGCGCAGGTTGTGATCGGTGTCGGCATAGGCCCGTAGCAGGTACGGCCCCGCCGGACGGGGCAACCACTCGAAGCGATAGCGGCCCGCAGCGTCGGTCACCGTGCGGCGTACGATCGGACGCTGATAGTACTCGAGTGTATCGGGCTCGAGCGGATACAATTCCACCACCGCGCCGTCCAGAGCGGTGTCAGCCGCAACCAGACTGCCTTCGAGGATGCCAGTGTCCAGCGAATCGCCGGTGGCCAACGGAAAGCGCCGCGAAGTTTCGTTCTTGACCCGATGGGAATCACTCATCCCGGGCAGGATCTCGATGACGATGACCGTGTCGGCCGGCAGGGGATCAAAGAACTCGACTTCCGCGGTCGTGGCTCGTTTCCATTCGGTCTTCCGGATTTCCCACTCGGGGTAGGTGCGAAGCCACGACTGGGCAGGTGCCCGGTCCATTTTCTCGGAGAA
>JANTGJ010000163.1 GCA_024762975.1 Candidatus Krumholzibacteriia bacterium | reverse complement strand
GCTCAAGGGGGCCTTCGTCTATTGGTGCCTGCGCACCGGGAGAGCCGCTTTTCTCGTCGACGCGGCCATCCTGGGTTTTGCCGCGGGTGCCGGGTTCTCGGTGCTCGAGAATCTCTACTACCTGAAATTGCTGCCCGAAGCTCCGCTCATCGTATGGATCATTCGTGGATTCGGAACCGCGATGATGCACGGCGGGTGTACAGCGGTATTTGCCGTGTTGGTCCGCTCGATTCGGTCCTCGGTATCACCCTCGCGCCGCTCCGCGCGGACGATCCGCATTCTGTTGGCTCTGCTGTTGGCCGCGGCGCTGCATGCCGGGTTCAACCGTTCGATGGTTCAACCGGTGTGGACAACGATCGGGACCGTCGTTCTGATGCCGTTGATCTTCACTCTGGTCTATCGTCGCAGTGAGCGGGTACTCCGCCATTGGGTCGGTGCGGGATTCGATCGGGATCAGGAATTGTTGGGGTTGATTCGTAGCGGGGGGATCGCAAGCACACCGTTGGGCAGGGAATTGTCCGCGCTGCGCTCCACCTTTTCCGGTGAGGCCGTAGCCGACATGCTGTGTCTGTTGCGTCTGCAGGCCGAGATTTCGATCGCGGTCAAGGGGCGACTCCTGTTGCAGGAACATGGGCTTGAACCCGTCTCGGAAATGCAAGCCGGTCGGGAACTGGCCGAACGCATGGAGGAGGCCGCCTGGCTGGAAAAATCCGTCGGCCGCGCCGGACTGCTGGCGTTGCGTCCGCTGGGCGCGGGGTGGGATCGCAAGCGTTGGGAACGTCGCTTCCTTCGGCGAGGTCACACCGCTACAGGTAGCGGACCAAACCGCCCAGACGACGATCCAGTCGAAAACCGTGCTGCTGGTAGAAACGACGCAGGTAGTAGTGGGTCCGAATAGCGCGGTTCCCCTGAGCCTTCATCCGCGAACAGAAATCGTCCATGATCGCGCTGGAGATGCCTCGCTCGGCCAGGATTTCCGTGACCACGATTCCATCCAGGACGACGATGCCCTCGGTCTCCAGGCGATAGACGACACCACCGACGATCTGTTCCGTCTCGTCGCTGGCGACGAAGTAGCGATCGGCCTCGCTGATCGCCTTGGGAAAGCCGGCCTGCAGGAAAAGCCGATACAACTGCCCTACATCGGCCGGGCCGCTTGGCTCGCCCATTTGGTAGGTGCGTCCAAATCGGTCGCTGATCGCCGTGCGCACGATGACCTGGCCCCGGGCGGGATCGCCCACAGTCTTCACTTCGGCCTGCTGCCCTCTTGCGCGGTGCGGGAACACGAGCCGGCTGAAAGCTGTGCGGTCCTCGGATCCGGCGAGCAGGGACTGCAGATCCGAGAGTTCGACCAGGTGCGTCGGAATCTGCTCCGGTAGGCGGTGCATCCGAACCAGCAGTCGGTCGAAGACATCCAGCAACTGCGGATCCGAATTCTGGAAATAGGTCTGGCGGTAGAGGTGGAACCGTGCCAGGTCCGGCATCCGATCCAGCCGGTACAGGCGCACCAGTTCCTCCAGATTCTCCAGGCGCGCCTGGAGTGGTGCATTGACGTTGATCTTTTCCCATTCCCGGCAACGAACCACGGCAGCACGAAGCGCCAGGGGCTGGAAATATTTCGATTCCAACCGAATCAGGAACCGGTCCAGAGCTGCGGGCAACTCGTCACCCAGATCCGAGATATTCTCGGCCCGCATCCGGGCCTGCAATTCGCGCAATACCGGTAGTGCCTCGTCCACGCCGAGTGCTTCGACATAGGATTCGAAAATCCAGGCGGCCTCGAGAAACTCGCGTGTCCAGGGATAGTTCTGCACCGTGTGTCCGAAAATATTTTGCCACAGGGGACGCAGCAGCGAGATGGGACCGTCGTAGGGACGCCATCCCGACAGGCTGTTCTGCATCGCTCCGCGCCGGAAATCCGGTTCCGGAATGACGATGTTGTTTGCGCTCACGAGTCCGGGAATGATGCGGCCACCACTGTTGCGCCAACCCTTGACCACAATCGACATGGCACGGGTCATCAATTGCTGCCACTCGAATCGCGAGGGGAGCCGCGTCCCCGGACCGCGTACGGAGCTGAATTTCCGAATCTGTTCCCAGACCGTCAGTCCGCTCACATAGGCCATGGAAAAGGCGCCCAACGCGGGACGGCAACAACCGAAACGCGGCAGCATCGGTGTTCCGAAGGGGTGCCCGCGCAACGCGATGGTCCAGTCGATCGTCTTTCCCATCAGGTCAAAGCGACCATCCATGCGTACGATCAGTTGCAGATCGAAGTGTTTGCCGGACAGGGTATTGACCGAGACCCGATACCTCGTGTCCTCGAACCTCGAACTGATGCTCGAGACCCAGATCCCTCCCCGTCCTACGTCCTGCAGACAGAATTCCTCACCCTCGAACGCGAGCAGTACCGATTCGCGCAGGAAGGAGGTCCCGATCAGGACCTCGCGCACGCGTTTCAACTCGCGTTCACTCAGCCCATCCTGGAAAGCGATCCGGTCCGTCCATTCGGACGGATCCAGCCCCAGGCATTCGGCCTCCAGACGTTCTTCGTACCATGCGGCAAGATCCAGGAATACTTCCCGCGCTGCGTCTGCCAGTGCGGGGTCCTGGTCGTGCAGGATCCACAGCACGAGCTCTTCGCGCACCGTCCCGTAGAAATCGGGGTGGTACCGAACGAAGTCCGCCAGGAGCCGGAACAGGTCGTGAAACAATCGGCGAGTGCGCTCCGGTGCCGGCCACTGAAGCTGGGTCCGGTACGAATACAGGCGTTTCCGGAATGCCGCCAGGCGTCTCGGTTCGATGCGGGCACGACTGATTGCCAGGAAGCTTTTCTCATCCAGGAAAGGCAGTCCCGATTCGATGAACGAGGGAAGGTACGTCAGGTAGTCGGGCATGGGTTGGTCCAGTACCAGCACCTGGTAGGCGCGGCAACGAACACTTTCCCGGGGGTGCGTGGCCAGAGCCTCGAGTCGCCGCCGAATGATTGCCGCCAGGTAGGCGCCCACGTGATCCAGTTGATCGGAGAGACCGCGGATTGCCTCGAGGCTGTCATCCAACTCCCCATACAAGGCACGGCAGGCCAGGACGTGGATCTCCTTGAGCTGTTGGTCCACCTGCGCACCGGAGCTGGTTCCCAATTTTTCCGTTTCCGGACCGTTTGGACGAAAGACCTGTTCGGCGAAGGGGCCGAGCGGAACGTCCCATCCGATGCGACAAGGACTGAAGGCGATCAACGCCGGATTGCCGAGCCACAGCAGCGGCTGGCGCGCCATCAGACCCAGATCGATCTCGTTCCCCTCGAGACGGTACACGAGATCTCCGATTCGAACGTGGCCGTCCTCCTGCCGCGCGATCCGCAGCCGCCGGCTGTCCTCGGTTTGCACCAGACCTTGCGGCGTCACTTCGATGGCCGATTCCAGGATGCCCAGGTTCCGGAAGAACCACAGCGGTATCGAGATGGACAGGCCCTCGACCTCGAAGCGCCGCACGTTGCTGTGATACAGATCCGAGATCACCTTCTCGAAGCTCGCTTCGATTGCCTTGCGACGGTACGATCCCTTCGCCGTCAACTCTCCCTTCGCAAGTTCGAAATCCCGGTCCAGGACCGTGAAATCGACCACTCGTTCGAAGGCGGCCAGATTCGGATTGGCTGCCGTGACCAGACGCTGAAAATATTCATGGCGTTCTTCTTCGCCGGACAGCGACTGCAGGACCGGATCGTCGTCGTCCGGGACGATCAACAACGTGTTGTAGGCCCGCCCATCTCCCACGAGAAAAGTCCGCCGGATTCCGGGTACGTCCTCGAAGAGTGACTCGACCTTGCGGGGCGCCACGGTCTGGCCGCGGTCATTCTTGTAGATATCCTTGATGCGATCGACGATCGACAGGTGCCCGTTGGCAGCCTGGTGGAACAAATCGCCGGTCGGTAGCCAGTAGTCCTCGCGGACCTCTTCCGGGACATCGATTTCGTTTGCCTCGCCGCCCTCGGACAGGTAGTGCGCGATGTAGGGTCCGGCGACCTGGAGTTCATCGAGTTCTCCGAGGCGAACGGCAACACCCGGCAGGGGAATGCCCACCGAGTCGGACTGATAGTCATTCGGCGGGGTCATCGTCAATCCGCCCGTGCCCTCGGTCATTCCGAAGCCGCTGTTCAGTCGTACGCCATGGGCGTGATACCAGCGAAATACCTTGGGATCGAGGTATCCGGCTGCGGACAGGCCCCAACTGAAGTCCGGGCCTACCAATTCCCGGAAGACCGAAGTGTCCTCGGGGGGCAGACCGCGCTCGGCCTGCAATTTCAGCACGGTTTCGCGGATCTGGATCCAGCGAATCGGAACGCTGATCAAGGCCGTCGGGCCGACTTCCTGCATTTGTCGAATCAAAGTCTCGGCGGAGGGGTTTCCCGAAAAGACATAGGTTCCGCCCCAGAAGATCGTGCCCAGCATTTCCAGATAACGGCCGAAAGTGTGGAACAGCGGAAGGTAGCACAGCATGGTCTCGTCGCGGCCGACCTCGGGTAGTGCCGCGGCGCGTGCGAATCGTTTCGTCACCAGATTATGCTGAGTGAATACGACACCCTTGGGCCGACCGGTACTGCCCGAGGTGAACATTGCCGTCAGCGTGTCGTGCTGTCCTCGACGGGGCCGCTCGGCGATCAGGCGGTCGACCTGGGAGGTGTCCAGTTGTGACCGGCGGTGCTCCAACAATTCAATGTCATGGGCCCCGGTGCGCTCCGTGTCGTGAAGCGTATAGATGCGAAAGGGGCGTTCGACTCGTTCACGTACGGCAAGTAGTTTTTCCAGCCGGTCGGGGTGGTCGCAGATCGCAGTCGTGATGCGCAGTCGATCGAAGATCCAGGCCAGTTCTTCGGCATTGAAGTGGACGTTCAACGGCGTGACGAAAATATCGTGCAGGAGGCAGGCCAGATCGCAGCACGCCGCACCGATGCTGTTGGTGCTCAACAGGGCGACACGCAATTCGTCCCCGGCGGGCTCCGGGATCCTGCTCGAGCCGGGTTCGCAAACACCTTCGTGCAGCAGGAGCGCCGCTGTCGAACGGACGCGGCGGCGGATCTGTTCGTAACTCCATTGCTGTCCTCCGGAATCGGACAGTTCCCGGAACAGTGTCCGGTGCGGATCGGCTTGGGTTCGCTGGGAAAGCAGATCCTCCAGCGTAAAATCGATCGCTTCGCAGATCCCGAATGTCAACTCGGCCCAGCGAGTCCGGGCTTCGGAGTCCGGCAGGGCGGTCAGGAAATCGGGGTGACGGGTCAGATCCAGAAAATCGCACCACGCGGTGCGATCGTTTTTGCAGGCGGACCGGCGATCGGCCTCCGCCGCTTCCAACAATGCGACGGCCGCGGCGGACGAAGCTGTGTGCCGCCAGCGTTCCAGCTGTTGAATCATTCGTGCCGAACCCTGGCTCATGTCGCAGACGGTCCGTCGGGGGAGTCTTCGGCCAGGCGATACCCCACGCCGTGTACCGTCAGGATCGTGCGGGGATTGTGCGGGTCCTCCTCGATGATCTTGCGCAGCGAGAGGATGAAATTATCCACGGTGCGGGTTGTCGGATAGGCCCCGAATCCCCAGACCCGGTCCAGGATGGTTTCGCGATCGACCGGCTCCCCTTTGTGTTCAGCCAATAGTCGCAGGATCATCACTTCCTTTTCCTTCAGTTCGACCTGTCCGGTGGCGGTTCGTGCCAGGTACTTGCGCAGATCCACTTCGGCGCGCCCGATGCGCAGGATCTGTTCGGGATCCTTGCTGTGGAACCAATCCTGTCGACGGAAAATCGATTTGATGCGGGCCAACAGTTCCTGCAGATCGAATGGTTTGGTGATGTAGTCGTCTCCGCCCTGGTCCAGTCCGGTGATCCGGTCCTGGCCGGCACTGCGCGCGGTCAAGAAAAGGATCGGTACGCGATCGCCTTCCTCCCGGATCCGTCGGCACATCTCGAAACCGTCCATGCCGGGGAGCATCACGTCCAGCAGGATCAGCTCGCAACTTCCGCCGCGCCAGATCTCCATGCCCTGTTCGGCGGACGCGGCCATCACCGGCTCGTAGCCTTCGAGGTCGAGGTTGATCCGCAACCCGTCGGCGAGGTGGGCGTCGTCTTCGACGACCAGGATTCTGCGCTTCATTCTCCGCACTCCTTGTTTCCCTATTGCACGGCCGGCAACTCGATGGTGAACACACAGCCGCTGCCTTCTTCACTGTCCAGCTCGACCTTGCCGCCCAAGGCCTCGATATTACGCTTGACCAGGAACAGGCCCAGGCCGCTGCCGCCGGAGGTCTGCCCTTTGCCAGTTCCGGAATAGAAGCATTCAAACACTTTCTTGTGCAAGCGGCGGGGGATGCCCGGCCCGTCGTCCTCGATCACGATCTGATGCCATTTGGGGCCGGGCTGTACCCGGATGCGAACGCGGACCGGAGCCGGGGAATGTTTGACCGCGTTCATCACCAGGTTTCTTACCGCCAGTGCCAGCGTCAGTCGCTGTCCGTACACCAGGCACCCCGGCGGACCTTCCAGACGGATGTCCGCACCCAGATCGTTGGTGAATCGACGCACCTCGTGCAGCACCTTTTCGATCTCCCCGACCAGATCCAGCCGGTCTTTGCGGCCCGGCGTGTACGTGTCCGCGGCACTCAGCGAAAGGACATCGTTCACGAGTTCCTCGAGCCGCGAAATGTCCTGTACCATCCGCTTGCGGATCCCGGCCTGGTCGTTGCCCGAGAGTCCATCCCGGCCGAGAGTCTCGGTATAGAGGCGCAGGCTGGCCAATGGGGTCTTGAACTCGTGGGTGGCTCCGGCCAGGAAGAGTTCGCGAGCCTGCTTGAAGCGGGCTTCGGTTCGCCAGGAATAGACCAGGATCATCGAGCCCGCCACCAGCAACACCAGGAAGAACAGCCCCTCGTACAGAAACATGTTCCGCGTGTGGCGAGCTTCGTCGTCGATTGCACGAAGGACCTCAGGGCGAATGGTCACATCGACCCCGTGGTCCCGGAGGACAAAATCCAGGTCGGGAAAGGAGTCGGCAAGCCAGCGTTGGGGCTCGGCGGCGATTCGGGTGTCGGACT
>JANTGJ010000162.1 GCA_024762975.1 Candidatus Krumholzibacteriia bacterium | reverse complement strand
TGCGCAGGACCTGGAAATTCAACTCGGTATCGTCGCCCGGATCGCCCTCGGTGACGAATGCGTTGTAGACGCGGATCTGTACCGGGAAGTCGTCGTTCACGATCACTCCCTGCGCCTGGTCGTTTTCCAGGGAGATCGGGGCGCTGGTGCTGGTTGTGGGATTCGACAACTGCACGGTGAAGTCCTCGTGACCCTCTTCCACCTCGTCACCCGCCACCGGCACCGAGAGAGTCGCGGTCGCGGACCCGGCAGCAAAGGTGACCGTCCCACTGGGGAAGACGCCGCCATCGAAGTCACTCGCATCCGCATCGTCGTAATACGAACGGTAGCCGCCACCGACCACCTGGAAGTCTACGGTTACTGTGGCGCCCAAGTCGCCGGTACGGGTCAGGGTGAAATCGAAATCGGTTGGCGCACCCGTGCCCTCGTTCTGCGATACCACACTATCCTGGATTTCCACGCGGATCGGCACCAGGCCGGTCACCAGATCCACCTCCAGGTTGTCCCCCAACAGGCTGTTATCGTTGCTGCCGTCTGCGTTATCGATCGCCTCGAGGGCGGCACCACCGAAGAGTACAAGACCCTCGCCGTCGGCATACGGACCATTGAAGTAATCGTAGGACTGATCCACCACACCGAAGCCAAGGTCATCGAAACCATCGCCATTGAAATCGCCCGCGGCGGCCGCATCCCAGATCGGAGAACCGGAGAAGGGACCGGTGGAGAACTTGTAGGCCTCACCATTGGTCACCATCAGCTCGAGATCGAAGGCACCGGTGCGCGGATCGGCCGAACCGGAGACGATATAACCGACCTGCTGGAAGCCCGTGTCCGGACTGTAGTGGCTACCGCCGATGAGGAAGTCGTCGATCCCGGTCACGCCACCCACGTCGAACATGTTGCCGACGCCCATCGCCACCTGGGGATTGAACGCAGGGTTAGCCGTGGAAACGCCCGCGTCCATCTGCGGCTCGGAGGAGAAGAAGAACGCGCCCGCACTCGGGTCAGCCGCGATATCCGCCGGGAAGAGATCAATGGGCGAACTGTCGAGCGCGTCGGCCGCGCCATTGGCCACGTAGATACCTTCGGCAATAAAGAATCCCGAATCGTCTACCTCGGTGAAATCCGAGTCGAATGCGAAGCCCGTGATGCCAAACTCGCCAAAGCCATCGTTGCCCGACACATCGCCCAAGGGCAGGAAAGAGTGCTCGCTTCCCAGTATGAACTGATGCTGGACCGTGACGTCGATCGTCTCGTCCGCGCTGAACGAGGTGGTGGAATCATCCATTCCGGCAATCACTCCGTTGGAGTCGATCTCCGAACTGACCTCAGGGAAGGAATAGTAGTTGTAGCCGTTGCTGGGGCTGTTGTAACGGACCCCGTCCTGGGTGCTGACAACACCTGTGGTCACCAGGACATCATTGAAGCCGTCGCCATTGATGTCTTCCGCGCCCTGTATGCCGATCAGCGCACTGTCGTAATCACCCTCGGGGCCACCCGGACCAATTGCCAGAAGTGCGGGACCGAAGTCACCGTAGTAGCCATCGCCGTAATAGTATTCACCGTAAAAACCGCCAACCACTTTTTGCCCGGCATCGACCGAGAACCCGTTGTCGCCGTCGAGCAGCCCGGTGTCGATGATGTCGGTACTTCCGCCCGCCGGCGCAACGGGATCATCGCTGACGAAGCCGGTGCCATCCGAGCCGAAGATCACATGCCCGGTGACATCCCGGACCGGCACGTAGTATTCATTCGCCCACTGGAATTCATCGGGGGTCAGGTCCCCGTCGTCGTTCTCGTCGTAGTAGTAGTTGTTGTAAACGTAGGTCGGGTCTTGCGGTGCGGAAAGTTCGTTGATGCCGATGTCGTTGAAGCCATCGCCATTGACATCACCGAGCGCGACGATGCCATCGATTTCGCCCTGCGCGTCGATGCGGACGTGGTCGAGCTCATCGACCGTGACGCTGGCATCCCCACCGGCGGGAGAGCCGTCCCCACCGAAGATCACGTAGGCGACACCTTCCACGGCCTGCGGGTTGTAACCATCGTAACTCCGACTGGTCGCATTCTGGACGATACCGAAGTCGTCATAGCCGTCGCCGTTGACATCGCCCAACCCGGCGATGCTCTCACCGAAGGTCGTGCCGTAGGTGTTGCCGTAGAAGCCTCCGACGATAGCCGGATCACCGGTGATCACGAAGCCATTGGTGCCGTCCAGATCATCCACTGAGATTTCGAGCGGCAGGCCACCGTCAGCAACGCCGAAAACGACGTACACAGAACCGTTGTTGGAGTACTCGCCGTAATAGCTCGTACGGTCAGCAACCGCAAAATCCTCGATCCCGTCTCCGTTGATATCTCCGATACCAGAGACTGCAGGCCCCTGCTGATTGAAGTTGTTGTTGGTATCGAAACCTACTGAAAAGCTGCCGTAATAACCCATGGTGAGAGCCCTCTCGAATGCTATGGGATCAAGAATAGTATTTCGTTCACGCGGAACCAGTTTGTTTGAGGCTGCAAATTCTGCGCCAGAAATACGTCCCCTTTTCAATTCAACCGCTTAAAAAGCTTAATCCCATGGGGTTTATAGGGAGTGTAAAAATTCCTGACACTACAACCCCTCAAGTTGGCCTGCGCGGCAGGAAGGGATAAGGGCCATTGGGGAAGGGAATCCAGCTTATATGAACCCGGCCCGGCTGCTGGCAAGAAACCCCTTAACCAATTTGATTTATCTGCCGTTTTAAGGGGCTCCGAAATGTCGCCGCTCAGGCGGCTGGCGGGCACAGCGCCATGACGGCCCTGGCAGCCAACACTTCAGCGGGCGTTTCCTCATGGGCGCGGATGCCCTCGAGGGCGGAGTCGATCCTCCGCTGCATCTCCCGGGAACCCAGGACCCGGTCAATCGCCTGCGCGACCTCCGCCTTGCCGTAGCGACCGCCAATGCCCAGCCCGAAGCCGCGCCTACCCAGGGTGCGGGCAAACAGGGTCTGTTCCATTTGGGTGGGCAGGAACAACTGGGGGACGCCTGCGAGCAGCAGTGCCGTGGCCGTGCCGTTGCCCGCATGCGAGATGCCGAGGTCGCAACGCTCCAGCAGGGGAGCCAGCCGTACCGGGCCATCGATGACCTGTGCGCCGGCCCCGCGCAGCAGGTCCGCCTCCTTGTCGATGATCCCCGGGGAGGCGATCACGATATCGGCCCTGGGCGCCATCGCGAGCAGCGCGCCGAAGGCGGCTACCGACTGCGGCGAGCCGGGCCGGAGATAGGCAAAGATACGCGGCCCGTCGCGACCCACCCACCCGACCTCTGTGCCGGCCTCCCGAACCGCCAGCGGCCCGATGAACGGCGGGAGATCGGGCTGGAGCGCGTCCCGATCCTCGTAGTGATCGAGTTCAGGCCAGGTCACGAGCAATGACAGGTCGACCTTCAGCAGATCGCAAAAATGCGCCATTGCCGGCTGACCCGCCGCTTCAAGCGTCGCATTCGCGGTCGCCAGCGCCATGGCCTCCTGCCGGGCAGCCGTATCCGCCGCGCCGGCCTGTTCCGGGAACAGCAGCGGCATGGGCGTGGCACACGGCGGGTTGTCGTAGCCGGAACCGAGGATCACCCGCCGCATCTCCAGGCCCCGCGCGGCGAGCAGTGCCGTCGGCGCGGCCTGGGCGATGAGCACATCCGGTTCGACCAGGTCGAACAGGTTCCACCAGGCCTCGACAAAAGGCGCCAGCGTCGCCGGGTCATCCCAGCCGTCCTGCAGCAACATGCCGGGAAATGACGCCCCCGGGGCCTCATCCGGCTGCATATTGCGGGTTTTGACCACCGGGGCCGGGAGCAGGCGGGCGTCCAGGTCGGGGGCCATCTGGCGGATCGCGCCCGGATTCTTCGCGGCAATGAACACATCGTAACGATCGGCCAGGGCCCTGGCGACACACACGATTTTGCCCGCATGGCCGAAGTTGTCGCCCAGTTCCCAGGCAAACAGCAGCCTGGGCCGTTCAGCCATCGCCGGCGGTGTCGAGTCGGCCCGGGCGGATCTGGAAGCGGATCTCGGGGGTACGGAAGCCGAGCATCTTGGGGTGCTTTACGCCGTCGAGGAAGGCCACGTCGTAGAGTTCCTGGACCACGCCGTGAAGCTCGAGCGCGTGCTCCAGATCGCCGGTGTCGAGGTTGACGATCGCGATCATGCAGGACGACTCCCTGCCCTCCTCGGCGAGACGCTCGTTCAGCGCGAGGCCCTGGAAGGTCTTGTCCCGGCGCGGACGCGACACGCCGATAATGGCGTGATTGCCGACGAAGGCAACGCCGCGGGCAAAGCCCGGTAACTTGCACATCGACTCGAATTTGCCGGATTCGATATCGACACGCCCGAACTCGCCCGTACCGGCCTGCAGGCAGTAGAGCTGGTCCCCGTACAGACGCGGGGAATGCGGCATGGACAGGCCGGATGCGACCACCTCTTTGCTCGCAACATCCATAATGACGCCACCATCGCGACGGTGATCGCGCCAGGCACCGGCGGCGTTGGTCTGGGCCACACAGGTCACGTAGGCGGGCTTGCCATCACGCATCGCCAGCCCGTTCAGGTGGCACCGGTCCTCGGCCGCAATCCGGTCGATGAAGGGCGGCATCCAGACCGGCTGGAAGGAATTGCGCCGGTCGAAGGTCGCGAGGCAGTTGAAACGGGTGGCGACGAAGAGCGGCTGGTCCGACCCTGCCTGGCCGTGGATGTCATGCACGTCGATGTCGCCGGTGGTGCGACCCTCGACCGGGACGAATACCGCATCGTACTTGTCCTGCGTCTGCTGTCCGGGATCGAGGAAATTCTCGAAGCGCCACAACTGGTAGAGCGAGGAGAGCCAGAGCGTGTGGCGGCCATCGCGGAACTCCTGGCCGAAACCCATGCAGCGGGGAAAGGAACGCTCGAACACCGACAACCGGCCCGTGTCCGGGTTGATCCCGACCATGAAGACCTTGGCCGCCTGGTAGGTGGTGAACGCGATCGTGCCGCCGACGCTCTGCAACCAGGGTGTAAAGGTGCGGTTGGGCGACATGGAAAACTTGGGCGCTTCCTTCTTTGCCTCGGCGGGCTGTTCCGCCTCGGTGGCCTGATCGTTCTCTTCCGACATCTGGGGTTCCTCCTTTAAAGAATGCGCCAAGTGTTAGGTAATGGTGTCGGGAAGGCAACCTGCCTGCGCGAGACAAGGCACCTCTGCCTTTCAGGTTTCGCGGAAGGCGCGATTGAGACTCTGGGTGATGGGGGTCAGGATGTACTCGAGCACGGTCTGTTGGCCCACGTTGATCATGACCTCGGCCGGCATCCCCGGGTAGAGTTCCACATCGTCCATGGCTTCCAACTCGGCGGGCTCCACGGTTACCCGGGCAAGGAAATAGGTGCGTCCGGTGCGCGGGTCGTCGAAGCTGTCGGCGGATACGCGCGAAACCGTGCCCTTCAGGGAGGGCGTCGTACTCTGTTTGTACGCGGTCAACATGACCTGCGCCGGCAGGCCGGCGTGTACGACGTCGATATCGATCGGCTCCACCTGCGCCTCGAGCTCCAGGCTGTCGCCCTCGGGCACGATATCCAGGATCTTCTGGCCCGGGGCCACCACGCCACCCACGGTATGGACCTCCAGTCCGACCACGGTGCCACTGACCGGCGCGCGAATCTCGGTACGGGTCAGGATGTCCCTGGCCGCCTTCAGGCGCTGGGTCAGATCGGTCAGGTTTGCCTGGGCTTCCTTGAGATCGCTCAATATCTCGTTGAGAAACCGGTTCTTCAGGTCGATGACTTCGAGCTCGGTTTCGCCGATGCGCTGCTCGGCACGCGCAATCAGCGCGAGATGCTCACCACGTCCGCCTTCCAGACCCGCCTCGGTACGCTGAGCCGCCAGTAGACGTGGTTTGTCGACATGGCCTTTATTGAACAGGCTCTCGATGGAGTTCTTTTCCTCGCGGACCAGGCGCAGCTGCTTGGTCTCCGCGTTCACCTGAGCCTGCAGGCTCTCGATTTCCTTGCGCAGTTGTACGACACGTTGCTTGAGGATGCGCTCGCGGCCGGACAGAAACTCGATACGCGCCAGGTAGATCGATCGTTCGCCCGCCATGGCCTCCGCCACATCCGGGTCATCGGCACGATCGAGCAGTTCCTGCGGGAATTCCAGGGGCTCCTTGCTTCCGGCGCGTTCGGCGAGCAGGCGCGCCTCGCGGGCCAGGAGATTGTCGTAGCGCGAACGCAACTGGGCCAGCGTGGCCTCGGCCTGGGTCGCATCCAGTTTCACCAGGAGATCGTTGGCCTGAACACGATCGCCCTCCTTGACCCGGAGCGATTCGACGATACCCCCCTCGAGGTGCTGCACCGTCTTGCGGTTACCCGCGACGGTCACCCGTGCCGACGCGACCGCCGCGCTGTCCAACGGGGCCAATGCCGCCCAGGTTCCCAGGCCGAAGATGAATACCAGGATGACGGCGAAGGCCAGCGTCAGGATCTTGCGAACAGGCGGGTGATTCCCGACGTTCAGCGACGCACTGTCGTT
This sequence comes from Candidatus Krumholzibacteriia bacterium, assembly GCA_024762975.1. Classification (GTDB taxonomy): domain Bacteria; phylum Krumholzibacteriota; class Krumholzibacteriia; order LZORAL124-64-63; family LZORAL124-64-63; genus JANTGJ01. The sequence goes on along the minus strand of JANTGJ010000162.1, from coordinate 584 downwards.
GGCGGGATTGTTCTCGAAATCGCTCATTTATCGGTACCCTGCGCCAACTCGACGACGCCTGTTTTCTGTCCCGCACCCTGGGGCGGCTTGGCCGGCTGCAGCTTCGCCATGACCTCGTCGCGCGGCCCGAACTGGTCCACCGCGCCTTCACGCAGCACCAGCATCTTGTCGGCACAGGACACCAGGCTCGGCCGGTGGGAAATGAAAATAACCAGCGCCCCGGCCTGTTTGGCCGCCACCATGGCCTTGACCAGTGCGTTCTCGCCTTCGGCGTCGAGGTTGGCATTCGGCTCGTCGAGCACGATCAGTTTCGGCTGTCCGAACATGGCACGCGCGAGCCCGATACGCTGTCGCTGGCCGGCGGACAGAACCATGCCGCCCTCGCCGATCTCCGTGCTGTAACCATTCGGCAACTGCAGGATCATATCGTGCACGCCGGCACGCCCGGCCGCATCCACCACTGCCTCAGCATCGACTTCATCCAGGCGGGCGATGTTATCCGCCACCGTGCCCTCGAACAGCTCGACGTCCTGCGGCAGATACCCCACGTGCCGGCCGAAATCGACCCGCTCCCAGGCATACAC
>JANTGJ010000161.1 GCA_024762975.1 Candidatus Krumholzibacteriia bacterium | reverse complement strand
GACGGCGATGTTCACCACGAGCGTCAACACGCTGGCCTGGGTATTCCAATGGGGTTTTCCGCGACCGATAAAGTCGCCGGCCAGCACGGCACCGGGAGCGAATGCCACAATGCCCGGCAGCAGCGCCTTGAGAGCCGCACCGGAAGCCGCGTATTGGCCACCGGCCAGGAAAGACAGCAGGGGCTCGGCCAACAGCCACAGGGGCACGGCCACCGCGAACGTGATGACAATTCCCAGCCGTACGGCCTGCCACGCCGTCACATCCCGGCCGGCATCGCTGGACCCGGTGGCCGAGGTATGCACCAGGATGGGCGTCAGGGCACCGGGCAGCAGCCACAGCATCTCGCCGACGTACACGGCCAACGAATAGATGCCCACTTCGGCGGCGTCACGGAAGTGCGCCACCAGCCCCTGGTCCAGACGCAGCAGCAGGAAATAGGCCACCGCCGACAGTTGTCCGATCCAGCCGTGGCGCAGGTTGAAAACGATCAGGCCGATCCAGGAACGATCCGCCAGTCGAAAATCCTCGTCCCGGGGCAGCGGTGCGACCCCAGCGGGATTGGCCAGGGGATCGGGCGGCGGCACATCCTCTCCATAGCGTGGTTTCCGAATTTCGCGAGCCAGGATCACGGCCATCGCCACCGCACCCGCGGCCTGCGAAACCGCGAAAGCGGCCACGGCACGCCCCAGGGTCAAATATCCGGCCCACCACAGGATTCCGACCAGGGCCAGGTAGAATGACGCTCGGTATCCGTTGACGGCACTGCCCACGATCAGCCGGCCCCGGGCCAGCAGGTCGTAGGCGAAGATATCGAAACTGAGCAGCCCCAGGCCGGCCAGCGCCGCCAGCCACGCAAATCCCGGACCCCAGCCCAGGTAGGCGGCCATGAACGCAGCAACCCGGCCGCCACCGGCCTGCGCAGCGAGCACTCCCATCACTGCGGCCATCAGCGTGGCCCACAACAACTGCGCGGTCAGCATGCGGACGACCGGCACCTGTCGCTGACGCAACGGCGGTACGGCAGCCAATCCCATTCCACCGCCGAGCGTGGCTCCCAGCAGCATCGCCACAGCCACGGTAAGACTGAAATATCCCTGGCCTGCAGGGCCCAGGGTTTTGGCGATCAGAAGCACCGCCACGGCATTGGCCATTACTTGCCAGATGCGGCTGAAGAGGATGCGGGAACCGGCCTTCAGAAGTCTCATGCTTTACGCCCGGTCCATCTCCGGCCCAGTCCGCGCACTCCGCGCAGGAAGCGCAGCAGCGGTGTCTCACTGGTGTACCAGCCACGGACCTGGGTCTGGGCGCCGAACGATTTCTTGAATGTATCGAGGCTGTAGAGCCCCCCGCTGCCGCCCAGGTCGAGCCAGCGCGCGCCTCGCTGACACGACTCTTCGAGATCCCCCCAGATGGCCGCGGTCGCCGGAAAATGGCTCCGGGAAAACTGTGGATCCGTCACTCCGTTCCAGGCCACGACGCGATCTCCGTAGTGAAGGTTCAGATGCCCGCCCAGCAGCTCACCCTCGCAGGAAACCGACGTAAAGAATGCGTCGCCCTGGCCGGGTTTTCCCCGGTCGGGAGCCGTGACCAGCGACTGGAGCAGATCCAACGGCGCCGGCGCGACCTTCCAACGACGGGTGGCCTCCAGGTAGATGCGGTAATATTCCGCGACGCGCTGTGGGTCGTGGGTAATCTCGATCTCGACACCGCGCCGCAGTGCTCGATTGCGCTCGTTTCGCTTGTTCTTGTTCAGACACTTGGATTCCACGAATTCGAGTCCGCCGTCGAGCGGCACGACCGCCGTGGGGTGCTCATTCCGGCGCCAACGCCCGTCGCCGACCAGCAGTTCGCCGAAGCGGGCCTCATGACCCGGATTCAGGGAGAGCGAAAGCGCACCGAGCGGACTCGAGCGCAGATCGAAGAATCGATCGATCAGCAGCGAGGCCAGAGATGCGGCGAACTGCGTGGGCAGATCCGAGGCGACCACCGGCCCACCGGAGGTGCCTTCGAGACTGCTGTCGACCCGTTCGACGCGGCCCCCCGTGTACTGCAGTGCGGCCAGGCCGGCCACCAGACGTTCGCCGGTACGCACGGTCAGCCACAGGGCCGACCGATTCTGATCCGCCGCGGCAACGGACTCGGTCCAGTGGCGGGTATGGAAATAGTCGGCGTCCCGGTCGGACGCCACCAGCTCGGACCAGTCACCGGGCGCTTCACCGGCCAGTCCGAGCTGGAGATCAGGTTCGTGATGGTGTGGGACGCCGATCATCGGTACGCCGCTTTCAGCGGACCACGGCCAGCGTCCGGGTGATCGTTGCGCCATTCCACACGATTCGTACGAGATACAGCCCCGTGGCAACTTCCTCACCCGGCCGATTGTGACCGGACCAGAAGGCGCGATCGGCCTCGACCGAGCGATCGCGGTAAACCGGCTGTCCTTCCAGCGTCAAGATCTCCACGGACGCCGGTTCGTCACCGCTGTCCCCGTCCACGAATCCGCCGAGTCGGAGCTGACCATCCCCCTGATCCGGGCTCCAGGGATTCGGGTACAGGTACAACTGGTCGATCGAGGATTCCGACGTCCCGCCGGTGTCATGACCCTCGGCGACGTGGAACATGACCGCCCCCAGATCCGAGGCCAGCAGGACCCGTTTTCCTTCACGGTCGACTTCGAGTCGCCGGTAGGTCAGACCCGGCAATTCAGCCACGATACTCGGCGAGTAGAGGTCCCGGAAATCCGGGAAGAGCAGGTAATTTCTCAGATCGATCCACGGGTCGAATCCCGGTCGTCCATCACGCCAGCGCAGCCGGTTGACTCCGGCCGCCGTGGCGGCCCACAGATCCCCGTTGATATCCACGCCGACATCCAGCACGGATCCGCTGATCAGGCCGTTTTCAAACGAGGCCGTCTTCTCCGACCAGTGTTCGACAGCAATCGCAGCACCAGTGGCCCGGTCCAGTACGAATCGAACCAGTTCGTCGCCGCCGGCCCAGATACTTCCGTCAGGCGCGAGACTCATGCCGCGGACGCGACGCGGATCGCTGACTTCGAAACCATTCGTATCCTCGAAAGCGCTGATCGGCTCATACCAGAGATCGTCCGAAGCGTCATCCCAGGTCAATTCGTCATCCGGTCCGGCGCCGGCGCCGTTGACATCCCAGCGAACGAGGCCGCGCCCCTCGACCGCAAACCAGATCAGGTCCCGCCGCTCGACGAGCGCCTCCCAGACCTTCAATTCTGATCCGAGAGCATCGTCGGTTTGAGGGAGGTTGACCCAGCTCGCGGACTGATCCCAGTTCTCCGGATCGGTCAGAACATCCACCATGCCGCCGTCCAGATCATGCAGGAAGAACACCGGGCCGTCCGGATGGGCGACGATGTTCAGCAGCAACTGACCGTCCAGGCCCGAATTGCTTGCCGTGAGGTGGTCCGTCGTCAGGTCTTCCGGATCGATCCGCAACGCACCGGAACTGAACTGACCGGCCCACATGTACCCGGCGGCATCCCCGGCCATGCAGAGCACATTGGCGCCCTGGTTGAAAAGTCCATTGTTGCCGTTTTCGTCCGAGGCCACTTCGTAGATGTGCCGCCAGTTGCCCTCGGTGTCCCGGGTCGAGATGGCATCGGCCAGCCACGACCCGATCCAGGCCGAGCCATCGTTGCCGAAGGCAATTCCCTCGGCATTGCGCACCAGCGAAAAATTGGATTCGAAATTCTCGAACACGGCCGTATCGAGGTAACGGGAAACGAAGGCGCGGCCCGTTCCGGCCGCCATGCCGTTCGGCAGGACCCGGCCTCCGATCCACAAGGATTCGTCCCCGTAGATCGTGCCGGTTTTCAGATAGGGAACCGCTACGTCCTGCCAACTGGATCCGTCCCGATAAGCCAGCACACCATTGTTCGAGGAGTTGATACCCAGAGCCCACAGCGTACCGTCCTGCCGGCAGGTAACGCTGACGACCCAGGAACCGATCCCTCCCAGGAAGGTCCAGTTCTCCTGCGCCGCGTCCCAGCGGTATACGCCCCCGCGGCCGCCGGCCAACAGGTTGCCGTCACAATCGAGCGCCAGGTCATTGACGACCAGATGGGTCAGGCCCTCGTTCACATCCGAAAAGATGTTGTTCTTCAACCGCGAAACACCCAGGTCCGTCGCGACGAACAGCTCATCCCCCAACATCTGCAGATCGTTCACATCGTCCGAGAGCAGATTGTCCTGGTCCGCGGAATAGAGCAGGCCGGAGACACCATTGGTAATCTTGCCGACACCCGCCTCCTGCATCGCGTAGTAGACCAGTTCGTCGCCATCGACCATCGCGCCGGTCACACCCGTGACATTCCTGCTGCCGACATTGTCCAGGTACTGGCGGAACGTGGGCGCGGCCGACTCGGGTCGGTCGATTCGGGTCAGTCCGTTGTCCAGGGTGGATACCCACAGGAAGCGGCCGGTCCAGGCCAACTGGGTGACTTGATTTCCGCTCAGGCGGGAGCCGCTGACCCAACGCTGCATCACGACCGGATCGGCACGATCCATCACCAGCAGACCGCCATTCTCGGTACCGGCAAAGATCCGGTCACCGACGGATATGATATCCGTGGTCGATTTTGCCGAAAGCAGCGTCTCCACATCCACCGCCTGGGCGATCACCATCTGGGGAGCAACCAGCGACAGCAGAATCAACAGCCCACAGGTACGGCGATCCGGTATCGCACATGACTTCAGTTCTCTGAAAGAAATTCTCATCGGTCCCCGGCCTCTTTTTCATTGGGAAGTCGTTTGGGATCCGCCTCCGAGTCATCCCGCGGATCTTCAGGGATCAAACCAAAACCCCCTGGATTTCGCCAGAGTTCGTTCCATCGAGCGCGCCGTCCGCCGGCGGACAACGCAGCTGCCTCCCACTCCGCTCCGGAACCGGTCAGGCCCGGCGCCGCGGGGCGGTTGCGCCAAAAAGCAAGAATCTCGGCCGCACTGGCCGGCGAGCGGGTCTGGCCGACCGGCAACGGGCGCGGCCCGGCAACTCCGAGACGTCCGCGCAGGAGCGCTCCTGTCAGTGGCCACTGCCAGATCAGGGGCAGGACCCGATGGTTGCCGTCCACGGCCAAGGTGAGGTCAAAGCTGCCGCCCCAGCGATCATCCACCGGAATCCGGGCAAAACGTCCGCCTGCGTTGCTGCGGAATCGAATCAGGCGCAACCACAACCAGGGCACGACGCCGAGGATTCCCAACAGCAGGCCCGCGCCCACTGCCAGGGCACGCCGCCCCAGCCCACGCATGGCCGCTTCCCCGTCCACTTCCTGGATCGCACTGGGCTGGCCGCCGAACAGATCGGTGCGATCGGCCGCCGCCAACAGCCAGACATCCTCGAGCTGCCAACGTAACTTGACGCGCTGGCGCCGCAACGCCGCGATCAGCGACCAGCTGCGATCGCCGACCGCCGGTCGCTGCCAGAAAACGACCTGACTGATGCGGTAGCGCCGAACCACTTCGAGCGTATTTTCGACCGCGCCCAGCCACGGGATCGAGCCACCGCCCAGAGCCGGCTGGGCTCCCCCGGCAGCGGAGGGGTCAGCTACATAGCCCGCCACATCGATGCCCTCGGAAGCCGGATCGGCGGCCGACTCGAGCCACTCCTGCACGGCCTGCGCCCCCCCGCACAGAAGGGTCCGTTCGAGTACCAGATTGCCCCGTTCGAGCCTGCGCAGCAGCCGGTGGAAGAATCGCCCGGCCAGCCCGGTGATCAGCGCCAGCAGGGGAATGAACATCAGCAACACCGCACGACTGACCACATCCAGGTGGCCCAGGTAGGTCGCCGCCAGCAGTAGCACGGCCAGGATCCCGATCTGTTGCAGATGGACCGCAATCCCCGGTGGCCGGCGCAGCCACACCGGACGGTAGCGCCCGGTAAGCAGGAAGGTCGAACTCGCCAGCACCAGCGAGAACATCAGAATGGGTTGGTACTCCGCGAAAGGGTACAACGGCTCCGAAAAAAAGCGCCCTGCGGCATCGCGCACCCCGTAGGCCAATCCGAAAGCGGCGGCCAAGCCGGCCATGTCCAGCGCCCACAGCAGAAAAACCAGCAGAGGGCCCCGCCATTTCTTCAGCAGCCAGACCACGATCCCCCACTTTTCGTAGAAGGAAATCAGGCTGCCCAGATGCAACCAGAAACTACGATTGAACCGGCCCTGGGCACTGTCGCGACGATGCCGGTGCACGAACCGCGCATCCGGCGCATAGACGACCTCGAAGCCCGCCTGCCACATCCGGTAACACCAATCCACATCCTCGAAATACAGGAAAAAGCGCTCGTCCATCGGACCGGTACGTTCCAGCGCCGAGCGGCGAACCAGAATGCACCCGCCCAACACCCAATCCACCGGGCGGCTCGAGCGGTGATCGAAGTCACCCATCAGGTGCCGGCGTACGGTTTCACTGCCGGGGAAGATCCTGCCCAGGAAAGTTCGCCGCAGCAGCAGTGTCCTGAAGGTGTAGAAACGACGGCAGGAATCCTGGATCGTGCCATCCTCGTTCAGCAGCTGCGGTCCGATCAGACCCGCCCGCGGTTGGCTGTCGGCAAATTCCAACAGGCAGTCCAGCGCCCCGGGTTTGACCACGATATCCGGATTCAGGATCAGGAAGTACTCGGCGTCCAGGCGCGCCATGCCCTGGTTGCAGCCTTTCGCGTAGCCGGCGTTGTCGGTGTTGAACACCCAGTCGAAATCCGGATAGCGGCGGTGGACTTCGGCCAGCCCTTCCTCGCGCGATGCGTTGTCAATGATCACGATTCTCTGCGAGCTCGAAGCCGGATAGGCGGTCAACGAGTCCAGACAACGGTCCAGGTCGGCACTCGAGTTGTAGTGCACAATCACGATGCCCAGTTTGACCGCTTCGTGGCTCATCAGGGAATCCTTCGCAGCCGCAGCGCCCAAACCATCCACATGGCTTCCCAGATGATCTTCCGGGACATCTTCGAGACCCCGACACGGCGATCCTCGAACATGATCGAAATCTCCTTGATGTCCAGTCCGCGGCGCCAGCAGTGGTAGTTCATCTCGATCTGGAACGAGTAGCCGTCGCTCTTGATACGATCCAGCGGCAGCACCTCCAGTGTGCTGCGGCGGAAACACTTGAACCCGCCCGTGGAATCCTTGAGCGGCATGCCCGTCACCAGCCGGGCGTA
>JANTGJ010000160.1 GCA_024762975.1 Candidatus Krumholzibacteriia bacterium | reverse complement strand
CGAGGGAATGTTCACCGTCGCGCTGACCGTGGCGGGTCCCGGCGGAACCGACACGCTGACGAACCCCGACATGATCGGCACAACGGGTTTGCATGCGGATTTCACGGGCTATGTCCTGCCGGAGGACCCGCGCCAGCAGCCCTACACGCCGGCGATCGGGTGCGCTCCCCTGATGGTGGGCTTCGCCGATTCCACCGCCGGTCCGGTCATGGGCTGGCTCTGGGATTTCGGCGACGGCAGCCCCACCGACGCCACGCAGAACCCCATGCACATCTACGAACAGCCCGGTCTGTATGACGTGACACTGATCGCCACCGGGCCCTGCGCAGCCGACACCTTGACGCGCACGCAATACGTCAACGTGGTTCAGCCGGTGCCCGTGCAGGCGGCCTTCAGCGCGACGCCCACGGCGGGGCCGGGGCCTTTGGCGGTGGCCTTCCACGACAGCAGTTCCGGATTCGAGGGGATGTACCACCTGTGGGACTTCGGCGACGGCTCACCGCCGGACACCACGGCGAATCCGATTCATCTCTATGACGGAGAGCCCGGCAGCTACACCGTGACCTTGATGGTGTTCGCCCCCTGCAGCAGCGACACACTGACCCGGGTGGACTACATCACGGTCGTCAATTCCAGCGGGGTGGGCGACGTCCCGGCTTCGTTCGCCCTGAACAGAGCCTATCCCAACCCGTTCAACCCGACCACGACCCTGTCGTTCGACCTGCCCGCTGGCCGGCATGTGCGGATGGAAATCTTCGATGTCTCGGGACGCAAGGTAGCCACCCTGGTCGATGCGGACCTTCTGGCTGGGCGCCACAGCGTGGTCTGGCGAGCCGGGGCCGAAGCATCCGGGGTCTACTTCGCGCGATTGCGGGCGGGACGAGATCAGGCGGTGGTAAGGTTGGTGCTTTTGAAATGATCCTAGCGGGGCGGATTCGCCGGGACCGGTCGCCGACGGGATGGCTCGAAGCGCCACCGAAATGCAGGCGCAGCATGGTGCAAATTTTCGCAAAAAGTGATCCGCCGGGTGCAACTTTCCCGCCACCGATCGGGTGTTCTCTGGATTGCGGGACCACCCGGACCGCCAGGATCACTCCATCTCAAGGGGGACACCGATGCTGCGCCGAATTCTGTTCATGATGCTTCTTGCCCTGCCGTTGGCTGCCTCGCCGCTTTCGGCCGCTCAGCTTTTCGTCAATAGCGAAGGAACGGCCCAGTACGCTACCATCCAGGACGCGTTGGACGCCGCCGCAAGTGGCGACGAGATCGTCCTGGCTGACGGCGTCTACACGGGCTCAGGCAACCGGCGGTTGCAGTTCTACGCCGACGTGACTCTGAGCGGGTACAGCACCTATTCCCACTGTGTCATCGATTGCGGAGGCAGTTCGGGCGACCCGCAGTATGGATTCGCGCTGACCGAGGAGACCGGAGGAACGATCCGTAACCTGACCGTCCGGGGCGCCTGGTGGACCCGGGGCGCGGTTGCCCATACCGGTTGGGGCGAGTACCGCTTCGAGAGCTGCCGCTTCGAGTACAATACCGCTACTGATGGCGGCGGCGTGCTCAGCGCAGCTGATGGCGCCAACGTGACATTCACCGATTGTGTCTTCTACCGCAACCACAGTGACGGAGGCGGCGGCGCGGTCCATGCGACCCTGAACTCGACGATTACCCTGGACCGTTGCTCGATGGTTCTGAACGGGGCTGCCAGCGGAGCCTGCGTATACGCCACGGACGGCGCCACGGTGGTGGCCGCCAACAGCCTGCTGGCCTGGAGTTACGCCGGCTCAGCCGTGCGGGACTACTACTCCGGCGGCTTTGTTTTCACGTGCTGCGACCTGTACGGCAATCGCGGCGGCGACTGGGTCGAGGGCGCGAGCATGGCCAGCGGGACCGGCAACCTGAATGTGGATCCGCTCCTGCTCGATCCGATGGCAGGATCGGACAGCCTGTACCTCAGCCAAAACTCTCCCATTTCCGAGGCGGCCAACAGTTGCGGCCGGATCGGCGCCCTCATGAGGGTGTACTCGCCCCAGGCGATCCACGGCATCGACGCCGCGGGCACCGGGATGTATGCGACCGTGAGCGACGCCCTGGCCGACCTGCCGGCCGGCAGTGAGATCGTGCTGGAGGACGGCACGTACACGGGTTTGGGGGTGCGCAGGTTGTTCGCCTACGAGCATTCCATCACGATCCGCTCGCGCTCGGACAATCCAGAGGCCTGCGTGATCGACCCGTCGGACGAGTATGGTGCGCAATTCCTGACCTACTATTCCGAGGGTGGATTGAGCGTCCTACGCGGCCTGACCTTTCATAGCCAACCCGAGCAGAATTTTCCGACCGAGATCGTCCACCGTTGGTCGGCCCAGGATCTGCTGATCGAGAACTGTCGCTTCGTGGACAGCGAGTTCGATGACAGTGGCGTGATCCTCGTAGAGAACGGCGGGGACTTCAGCCTGATTGACTGCGAGTTCGTCGGCAATTTCAGCGACTACTCCATGAGCGAGGGCCTGATCGTGGTACGCGGCGACGAAACGACACGGACCGATCCGGTCACGATCACGACCTGCAGTTTTCTCAACAACACGTCGGTCCGCAGCGGGTCGGTTATGTCCATCGAGTCGCGAACCGTGCTGATCGACGACTGCCTGTTCGACGGGAATAGCGCGGGACTGCTGGATGTGTTCGGCGATGGCAACACCGCGATGCTGAGCTCTTGCGACGTCGATCTGCGCAATTCCCAGTTTTCGAACAACATCTGCAAGGCTTCGGGCAACCTCCTGCTCGGCGACTGCATCGGTCTGCTGGAGAATGTGACGTTCGAGGCCAACGAGACGTTGACTTCCGGCGGCGGTGTGGCCGTCCGAGGTGGCGATCTGGTCCTGCGGCAGTGCAACTTTTTCGAGAACATCTCTCAATTTTCGGGCGGCGGCGCTTTCGCCGACGCCTGGCCTGAAACGGCGCCCCAAACTGTCGTGGAGTTCGACCGCTGCCTGTTCCTCGAAAACCGGAGCGCCCGGGACGGATCAGGATTCTCTGCCCAGGCTCGGAACGCAGTGGAACCCGGCGGGACATCAAGCGATATTCACGTGGATGCGACCCTGCGCCAATGCACCTTCCACCACAACGAATCGACGCAGGGACGCGCCCAGGTCGAGGCGCAGGAAGCCTGGATTTGGGCGCCGGCCAGAATCTCATTGAGCGTGGAATACACATTGATCACCAACAGCAACGAGGGCAAGGGAATCGACGCCAACGACATCGAGTATCTGAGCGTGACCGGCTGCAACATCCGCGGTAACCGCGGCGGCAACTACGCCGGCCAGGCACAGCCGCTGCTTGCACAGGAAGGCAACTACTCCGAGATCCCCTACTACTGCTCCTTGGATGACCGCTACCTGCCGGTGAACGAGGTTTCGATCTGCAACCCGGAGAACAACATCCTGGCCACGCAGATCGGCGTCTTCGGCGTGGGCTGCTACGGTGTCACGGGAGTGGATGATGCTCCGAATGTTGTCGCTTTCGACCGGTTGCAGGGCAACTATCCCAATCCGTTCAATCCGGTCACGACGCTGTCGTTCGAGCTGGCTCAGGCCGGCCCGGTCACGCTGCAGATCCACGACGTGAAGGGACGCCTGGTTCGCGTCCTGGTCGCCGGCCAGATGCGCGAGGCCGGCGCTCACAGCGTGCGCTGGGATGGCCGGGACGAAGCGAACGCCATGGCGGCGGCGGGCATCTATTTCGCCCACATGATCACGAACGAGGGCGAGCAGACTCAGAAGATGGTGTTACTGAAGTAGGTCGCCTGATCGGGAACCTTTGCGCAGATGCCCGGTCATTCCCCGCAGCGGTTGCCTCGCGATCTGCCACTCGCGGACGGGACGTCCTCGGCAGGCGGGCCGCGCGGGGCAGATAAAACGGCTCCGGACGATTGTCCGGGGCCGTTTCTTGTCGCGCGCGAGGAAGGCGGATCAGAAGCCGCTGACCAGCCCGATCACTCCGCGGTGCGTTTTCAACTCGAGGTTGTTCGTGTACTCCAGTGTCGCACGCAGGTTGCGGGCGAGCAGATACGTGGCCCCGGCTGTCATTGTCTCGTAATCATGGTTGTTCCAGTCGCTATCGACCTGGTTGTACAGCAGAGTAAAGTAGTGCCGCGACCGGTCCTTCTTCGGCGAGATGACCAGTTCGGCAATCAGGCCCTGCGTGTCCACGTCCACCGGATTGGCGACGAAGCCGGGATTGTCGTCAGTGCGCATCAGGTACTGAACTGTCAGGTCGAACATGCCGTTGCCCAGCGCGCAGTCGATGCCGTGGTAGATGATCTGGTTGTTGTAGAAGTTGTCCGGAGTGTCCGGATCGAAGCCCTTCTCCTTGCCGTAGTAGAAGAAGTAGCCCGCACCCGCGTACGGGCCCAGGTTCTGGTTCACCTTCACCGCGAAATTTTTGTACTTGTCGGTGTCGTACTTCTTCGTGCCCTGCTCGGTGTCCTCGGCGTCCGGCTTGCCGTTGCCGTTGCAGATCAGGCCGACCAGACCGGTGCCGGTCTTCTCGATGTCGTAGGTCATCATCATGCCGCGGTCGTAGGTCAGGTTGGTGTGCGACAGACCCACGTTGACCTTGTAGGCCATGTAGTCCTCGTAAGTCAGACGCAGCTCGCGCTTCATCAGCGGATCCGAGGTCTGGAACTGTCCGACCATCAGGTCGAAGGTCGAGCCCTTGATGTTGTTGAAGTGGATGTAGGCATCCTCGACGCCGGCCACCTCGCCGCGCTCGTCCATGAAGAAGTAGAAGTAGTAGCCCACGTCCTTAGCCAGGGCACCTCCTGAGAGAAGCTTCAGCGCCCAGGGCGACTGCAGATCGGTGGTCACATCGCTGTCGCTCTCGATCAGCGTGTAAGCGTCGAAGCGCACACCCACGGGGAACGTGCGGTTCAGCTTCAGCAGGTCGTCGCCGGCGGTGACGAAGTCGCGATCCCTCTCCTGCTCGGGAATCGTGAACCCGTTGGCTGCAAATTCGTTTCCGAATTCCTTCAGGCGCGGGAACGGCGCGTGGCAGGTCGTACAGCTCAATTTGTACTGTCTTGCGAACGCCGGAATGGCATCGGCCGTCAGCGGGGCCAGGATGACCACGGCAATCGTGGCCAGCAGCAATGCGAGTATGATTTTTTTGCGGTTCATATCCAGCTCCTCGGATTCGGTTCGCGTCCTATTCGTACACCTCGAACCAGGTCGAAGCGGTGTTGATGATCTGGATCTCGGATTCGTCGGCCGGCACGTTCAGGAAGTCGGCCACCGGCTGCACCAGGCGCTGGTAGTTCAGCAGGGCGTTGATGCGTACCTTACCCACGGCGATGTCCTCGGGCAGCTCCCAGGTGAATGATTCGACCTTCGTCTCGCGCGGGCCGATGCGGTAGTCGTATCCCAACGAGGATGTATTCCACTGTTGCATAGTCATGTGGCCCTGCGGGTCGAAGTATGCCATGCGAAAGACGCGGTCGCCGATGTCCATCTCGTCCATTGCGACCCCATCGCGCTGCACGCCCTCGAAGTTCGGGATGTCCTTGGCGATGCCCATGTCCTGGTACGCCAGCACGTCGGCGGCGATGGTGTATTCCTCGCCCTCGAATCCCTTGGCGTCGACCGGCAGATGCCAGGTCTTGCCCTCGCTGTCGGTGGCCGTCACGTGCAGCCACATGATGCGGTCCTCAACCGATCCTGAGGGCACCTTGTGCCCGCACTTGCCGTTGAAAAGCTGCACGTTGATCACGGCGGTCGCGTCGTAGGGCAGTTCGCGCTCGAGGGGGTTGGCGCGCATCTCGATCGCACCATTCAGCTTGCCGGGATCGTGTGCGCCGTGGAACAGGTGCTGGGCGATCATGCCCTCGGCACCCATCTTGGCGCTGCGGCCCTTGGCCTGGGGCATGTGGCAGGCCTGGCACTGGACGCCCTGTTCGTAGTATGGCCCTTCCTTCCACTCCAGGTGAGTGGACTTGACCCACACTCCGTGCGGGCTCATCTCGTTGTGGCAGGTGCCGCAGAAGTCACCCGTCTTGATGAACTCGTTCTCGATCGTGTCGTGGTGGGGCGAGACAACGCCCGGCTTGGGACCGGTCTTCAGGCGGCCTGGGTCGCTGACCCAGTTGAAGTTGTGGGGCACGTCGCCCTCGAAGCCGGTGACCGTATGGCAGTGATCGCAGTGTACCGACTCGTTAGCGCGCGTGCCGGCCTCGGGACGTTGCGGCGGGGTGTCGCCGGCCAGATACGCCGTCGGTGCGTGGCAACCATTGCAGCCGTGCTGGGCATCGGCGTAGGTCTCGTCTTTTTCCGAGTGGGGGACGGCCAGTTCGAAGTACTCGATCTCGTCCCAGTGATGGGTGAAGGCCTGGCTCATCATGGACTGCGTCCATTGTTCGTACAGATCGTCGTGACAGCTGCGACAGGTCGTGGGTCGCTCGTAGTCGTCGTAGCTGCGCGTACCGTGTGCGGCATCGCCAACGGTTGCAGCCAGTGTCCTCACACCGGCACTGAAACTGGCGACAAGGACCACCAGCACGATCGGGGTGAAGCGTCTCAAAACCATATTAACTCACTCTCCTTTAATGGTTTTCCCCTCGATGACCGATAGTGTCTCGGGTCCAACTCCGGATCAATACAATTGTTCTAGAATCGTGAAGTTTCGAGGCCATATCGGACGCGTGACGAGGTCGAAGAAGTACTGCTGTGATGGTATCATCCGGTAGCCGCGGCACGACGTCCGGCTCGGGTTGGATCGAGTCGGCAGGATCTGCCGGTGAGACCCTGCAATCGCTTCAGGAAGCTCCTGCGAGGATGGATTTGGAGGACATCGTACTTCCGGGTGATTTTCCGGCCGGCCAGCAGGCGGTGCCAATCCCGTCCCTGGCGATGGATGTATTGGAACATCGCGATGCCCGAGCCGGCGGGCATAGATCCCGGACAGGCAGGCCTCGATCAGGTCCAGGAGCTTGCGCCGGTCGGCAGGCAAGGTATCCCGGCGCTCCTCGACGAGATCCACCAGCGTTCGCATCATCTTCTCGTCATCGTCTGTGGCGGCCCAGGTCCCAACTTCGTGGAACGCATCGTTGGCGTGCAGCAGGACCTCGGAATTCCGCGGGTCGAATTCGGCCCTGTCTCGGTTCCGCATTTGGGTCCTCCACATCATTTTCGGTGACCGGATCGGATCAAA
>JANTGJ010000159.1 GCA_024762975.1 Candidatus Krumholzibacteriia bacterium | reverse complement strand
CCCTGCGGATCCAGGCCACTGGTCGGTTCATCCAGGAACAGCCAGGCCGGATCGTGCACCAGGGCCTGCGCCAGCTTCAGCCGCTGCTTCATGCCCTGCGAGTAGTCATCGCACTTGCGGTAGCGCTCGTCAGCCAGCCCCACGTAGTGCAGCACCTCGTGCGCCCGCTGCATCGCGTCACGGGCGGGCATACCCGACAACTCGCCGAGGTAGGCCACCAGTCCCACACCGCTCATTCCCGGGATAATTCCGCCTCGTTCGGGCATCCAGCCCAGGCCGGCACGGGCCCGGCGGGCGTGATGGGCCATGTCGAAACCCAGCACTTTCACCTGCCCCGGCTTCAGGGGCACCTGCCCCAGCAGGCAGCGAAGCAATGTCGTCTTCCCGGAGCCGTTGGGACCGAGCAGCCCCACGGCACCCGGCTCGAGCTCGAAATCCACCGCATTCAGTACGGGATCTCGCAAGTAGGCGAAATTCAGGTTTTTCACCTGGATCCGGGGATGAGCAATATTCGGTCGGATGGCAATTCCTTCCCGCTGATGGCTTCGCGTCTTTCGGTCCGCCGATAGACGCACCGTCGCACGAATTGTTGCATCGGTTCCCAAATCAGGGTGCCGGCGCCGCTGGTTCCGAGCCCAGGAAATAGTTGAAATCCTCGAATTCCTCGGCGTGCAGTATCTCGTAGACATGTGCCGGGCTCTTGGCCTGGTAGAGCTGGACCTGCAAACTCCAGTCGTCGGCGATCGAACGCGCGAGAGCCGAGAGGACTTCCTTTTCGCGATCGTTTTGGTCTTCGGGCGCGGCCACCAGCACCAGGCATCGCAACGGTTCGCCGTCGGGAGTCTCGATCTCCATGCCGCGTCGGCAAACCGCCATGACACCGGCGAACTCGCGCCCGGCAGGCAACGTCAGACGCGGCAGGGCCAGCCCCCGTCCGATACAACTGGACATGTGGGCCTCGTGTTCGAGAGCATCGGCCAGCAATTGCTCACGATCGTCCGACAAGCCATGGCTGCTGACGAGCAGGTCAACCAACCGGGCGATCGCATCCTGCATGGAACTGACCCGAAACTCGGTGGAAATATTCTCCTCGTGAATGAAGTCGATCAATCGAGCCCGGTCCTTGCCCATGTCTCCGGCACGCTGCAGCCCCAGGCGCGTTGTCAGGGGGCCGATCACCTCGTTGACGGCGACGGCAGTCACGCCCACGGCCAGCACCATCTGACTGATCGGACCCAACAGGGGGTCCTCGCGTACCCGCAGCAACAGGCCGACCGCAACACCGGCCTGCGGAATCAGCCCCCATCCCAGATAGCGTCGCACGCGCGTCGTCGCACCGGCCATACGCATGGCCAGGAACCCGGCCGTCAGTTTGCCGGCGACCCGCGCACCTACGAACAACGCGACCAGGAACCAGCCCTGAGCCAGGTACGTGAAATCCAGGTCCAGGCCCGCGAGCGTGAAGAAAACCGTCAGTACCGCCGGCTCGAAGCTGGTAAAAACGCGGTGCCCGATCTCTTCCTTCTCCGGCGCCAGATTGACCATCGTCACGCCCAGTACCAGACAGGACAGCAGCGAGGAGATTCCCAGAGCACCCGCCAGTCCGGTCGTCAGGAACAGGGCGATGATCGAGACCGTCGTCAACTGCTCGGTACGGTGCATGTGTCGCGAGGCGAGAATCAACCCGCCGCCGACCGCCCCGCCCAGCAACACCGCGCTGCCCAGCTGTAGCATCGGCCGCAGCACGAGTTGCAGCCCGTCCGTCTGCCCTTCCGGATCGAAGGTCAGGCGCACAGCGACAAACGCCAGCTCGAAGAGGGTAATGCAGGCGATGTTGTTCAGGGCAACGGCCGCAACGAGCGTGCGTACATACACACCTCGCGATCGCGTTTCCTTGACGATGGCCAGCACGGTGGCCGGCGCCGTGGCGATCGCCAGCGTTCCGAACAACACGCCGATGGTCCAGTCGGTACGCGCTCCCAGCACCAGTGCCAGATAGACCAACAGGGGCGTGACCGTTGCCTCCAGCATCAGCAGGAAGCCCAATCGCCGAAAATGGTTACGCAGCCTGCGCAGGTGCAGGTGCGTGCCGATATCCACGGCGATCAGGCCCAAGGCGAAGTGGACGATCGGCGTCAGATGATGGGCCGCGTCGTGCTGGAAAACGCCCAGCACCGCCGGCCCCAACAAGATGCCCGCTACGATTTGCCCGGTCACCGACGGCAGATGCAGACGGCGCGCCAGATCGCCGCAAATCCCCCCCGCGGCCAAAAGAACCGAGAGGATGAACAGCGGATTGTCGATGGATAGTTCAAGATTCATCCGTGAATTATCGCTGCGGTGGCACCGGATGGCCAGTCCCAATTGCCGACGCGGTTGACCGTTCACTGGCAGTCGGTTACGATTCCGGTGTTGGAGTTCGTCCGTCCCGCTGGCCGCGTTCTTTCGTGACCGGCGTCCCGGCCCCACCGAGGTCTTCCCGTGAGTTCTCGCCGTGCACTGTTGCTTTGGTCGATCCCGATGATCATCGGGATCCTTTTGCTGCACGCGCTGATCGACACGCTTTTTTTCAACGACAACAC
Source organism: Candidatus Krumholzibacteriia bacterium (assembly GCA_024762975.1). Lineage (GTDB taxonomy): Bacteria > Krumholzibacteriota > Krumholzibacteriia > LZORAL124-64-63 > LZORAL124-64-63 > JANTGJ01. Next base: position 4,806 of record JANTGJ010000159.1, on the reverse strand, counting down.
TTTTTGGGATAATTTCCTGCGCCCCGGAGCCCACGAACGTTTCCAGCACCTGTTGCTGATTGCCCCAATCGGGGCACTTGCCTTCGCCGGAAGTATCGCCCTGGACCGCGAACGCAAGGCCCGCCGGAGGGAAGCGGCCAGTGAACGGCGCTACAAAACGCTGTTCGATGTCTCTCCGGCCTGCATTGTCGTTCACGACCGCGAGGGCATCATTTTTACCAATCGGGCCACGCTCGAATTGTTCGGCATCTCGGATTTTCGCCCATACCAGGGACAATCGGTCCTGGTGTTCGTGCATCCGGACGACCGGGACACGATCACGCAGCGGATGGCCGCGATCTATGCTACGGGCGAGTCCTCACCGCTGCTTGATGCACGGATCCTGATGCTGGATGGATCTTCCCGCGAGGTAAACATCACTTCGGCTTCGCTCCACCTGGATGACCGACAGGTCCTGGTGACCTTCCTACTGGATGTGACCGAAGTTCGCTCCGCCAACCGGGACCTGATGGTCAGCCAGGAGCGGTTGCAATTGGCGCTCGACGCGGCGCAGGACGGTGTGTGGGATTGGGATATCCGGGCCGGCACGGTCGTCTACAACGAGGCATGGGCCCGCATGCTGGGCTATCGGTTGGAGGAAATCGAACCCGGCTTCGCGACCTGGGAAGCCCTGCTCCATCCGTCGGATCGCGATCGTGCGCGTCGCGCCCTGAACGACCATCTCGAAGGTCGAACCACCGCGTACCAGGCCGAGGTCCGACTGCGTCACGGCAAGGGGCACTACCTATGGGTGCTCGACCGGGGACGGATCGTGGCGCGGGACGAGGAGGGAAATCCCACACGAATGGCCGGTACCCATCGAAACATTCAACGCCGCAAGGAAACCGAACTCGCACTCGAGATCCGCAACCGCATCGCACGCATATTCCTGACCGAAATGCCGGGAGAGGTCTACCCCGCCATCGCGAATCTGCTCTGCGAAGTGACCGGCAGCGGAGCCGGAATGATCGGACTCGTGGAGAGGGCGGGTCAATTCCGCATTCGCGCCGCCTGCAGGACCCACGACGGCCGTTTGCATGCCCAGGAACCGCCGAAGACGATTTTCCAGACCGATTCGCTCCCGGCCTTCTTTCAGGAAGTCATGGACCGTCGCGAACCGGTGATCCAGAACCGGCCGATCGTTCCCTTCGAGGGATTCAAGGAGTTGATCGATGCCATGGCGATTCCGATCCTCAGCGGGGACGAGATCGTGGGCTTGATCATGGTCGCCAATCGTGACGGTGGATATGTGATTTCCGATGCGGTTCTGGTCGAGTCCCTCGCCGAATACCTGGCCCCCATCCTCCAGTCCCATTTGTCGGACCAGGCCAAGGAAACGCAGCTGCGTCAGGCCCAGAAGATGGAAGCGCTCGGTGCTCTGGCCGGCGGTATCGCACACGACTTCAACAATATCCTGCAGGCCATCATCGGATTCACCACCCTGGCCCGGGAACAAGCAGACCAGAGCGGCCCCCTGGCCGGTGATCTTTCGCGAGTACTGAAGGCCGCCGACCGCGGTTCCGACCTGGTCAAGAGTATCCTGCTGTTCAGCCGTCGCGAAGAGCACGAAAGGCGGTCGATCAAGGTCGAACCCCTCGTCCGCGAGGCGGTCGATCTCCTGAAACCGACCATTCCTTCCACCATCGAGATCCAGGCCAATCTGAGCAGTGGCACGGCGGAAATCCTCGCCGACCCCTCGCAGATCAGCCAGATTGTTCTGAATCTGGCGACCAACGCATTCCATGCAATGGAAGAGATGGGCGGCATCCTGCGCATCGACCTCGGTTTGATTCCCCGGCATTCGCTCGACCCCGAGGTACCACCCAAGCTGCGCGGGGTGGACCTGGTATCGCTGACCGTCAGCGACACGGGTTGCGGCATGTCCCCCCAGGTCATGGATCGCCTCTTCGATCCGTTCTTTACCACCAAGGAAGTCGGCAAGGGCACGGGGCTGGGCCTGTCTGTCGTTCACGGCATCGTCGTAGCCCATCAGGGAGAGATCCGGATCAGCAGCGAACCGGGCTGCGGGACGGTGGTCAACATTTACCTGCCCCAGGCAGCAACCGGTGGATCCGACGTGGCGATGGCGCCGGATCGTGGAGTATCGATCGAGCGTGCACGCATCCTGTTCGTCGATGACGAGCAGGACATCTGCGACTTCGGGGAAGCCGTACTGTCGAGGCTCGGGCACGAAGTCCTGACGTTCCAGGACGGGATGCAGGCCCTCTCGCGACTGCGGGAAGCTCCGGACGAGGTGGATCTGGTCATCACGGACCTGACGATGCCGCACCTGACCGGCTTGCAACTTGCCTCAGAAATTACTAGCCTGCGCCCGGACCTCCCGGTGATCCTGATTACCGGAGTGAATGACAAGCCCGACTGGAAACTCGGCCCGCATCAGATCGTCAGTGCGGTCCTGCACAAACCCTTCAACCAGGCGGCGCTTTGCGATACCGTGGAGCGATTGCTCCGCGCGGCGGGCGCGGCGAATGAACCGGAATAGCATGGCTCGGATCCTGATTATCGAAGACGACCGAGAAGTTCGCTCGTTGCTGGCGACCTTGCTGTCCCGCAAGGGACACGAGGTTCGGCAGGCCGGTGACGGACAGGAAGGGATCCATGCATTCCGGACCGACCCGTGCGACCTGGTCATTACCGATCTGATCATGCCCCGGAAAGAGGGCCTGGAGACGATCATTGATTTGCGCGGCGAATTCCCCGACCTTCTGATCATCGCCATTTCCGGCGGATCGCGGGGCAATCGGCAAAGCTATCTACGCACGGCTGAACTCTGTGGCGCCGCGCGGATCTTCAGCAAACCATTCGACAACCAGGAACTGCTGGCGGCCGTGGACGAGCTGTTGGCCGGCGATACGGCATGAGAGCCGAGCCGAAGGAAAGGCGGAAATCGTGGCCAGGATTCTGATCATCGAAGACGACAATGAAGTGCGCGACTATCTCGAACGCGTACTGTCCCGGGATGGCTTCGAAGTCATCGGGGCCGCGAATGGCAAGGAGGGTGTGGCGCTGTTCCAGCAGACCCCGGCCGACCTGGTGATCACGGACATCATCATGCCCGAAAAGGACGGGATCGAGACGATCATGGACCTGAAACGTCAGAACCCCGGACTGAAGATCATCGCGATCTCCGGCGGCGGCAGAGCCGAGCCCGAGAATTATCTGCACTCCGCGAAACTCATCGGCGCCAGCAGGACGCTCAAGAAGCCGTTTACGAATGACGCTATGCTGCAGGCGGTGCGCGAATTGCTCGAGTAGCCGCCAAATCCCGCTCAAGTTTCCCCGCCGAAGGCCGATTCTGGGACAAACTCTCAACCCAGGAAAGGTCCGCAATGAAGAAACATCGCCGCAGGCCACGCAAGAACACGCCCCACCTGGTCAAGGTGCTCGACGTCTCGAACGGCAAGCCGCTGGGACGTGTCGTGGACATCACCGCGGACGGCATGATGCTCGTCTCGGAAAACAACTTCGAAATCGGGTCCACGATCTCGGTGCGGGTGATCCTGCCCGTGATGGTCCAGGCCCGTACCGACGTCCACGTCGAAGCGAAAGCCGTCTGGTGCAAGCGGGACAGCAATCCGCAGTACTACAAGGTCGGTTTCCAATTCACGAATCTGTCGGGCGATGACGGCTTCCTGCTGGAAGACGTCATGCAAAAATTCAACCTCGTTGGCTGAGGCCTCCAGACAGGACGGAAATCATGGCGAAGGACGGCATCCTGCTCGAATCGGGGACCAACGAGGTCGAGCTGCTGGAATTCCTGCTGGACGGACAGTCACTCGGGGTGAACGTCCTGAAGATCCAGGCGATCGAACAATACGACCCGGAGCGGATCACACACATCCAACTGGCCGACCCCTGTGTTGTGGGCACCCTGCTGTTCCGCGACCAATGCATCACGATGGTCGACCTTACGCAGCATCTGCACACCCCGGTGCTCCCGTCGGCCGATGAGTTGGCCCCCGCGATCATCGACGAGGTGGCCAACGCCGTGCAGGGAGCGCAGCAGACCCCCGACAGTACGGAACCCGGTGGCGAGTCTGCCGAGAACCGACTCGTGCTGATCATGGAGTTCAACGACAGGAAGACCGCATTCCTGGTCGACGGTGTCACCCGGATCCACCGCGTCTCGTGGGAGGATATCAGCCCACTGAGCCCCTACCTCGATCGCGCCGGCAGCAAATTCACCGGATCGGTCCAGATCGACGGACGAGAAGTACTGATCGTGGATATGGAAAGGATCCTGTCCGAGATCCTGCCCACGGAGCAGGCATCCCTCTCGGCCTATGCCGACCCCTCGCATCCGAATTTCCACCTCCGGGAAGAACTGACCGTCTTCCTGGCCGAAGATTCCTCGGTGATCCGCACACGGGTCGAGCAGGAACTCGCCTCGGCCAACTACACGCGAGTCATCTCGTTCCCCAATGGGCAGGAGTGCTTCGATCGAGTCGTCGAGATGCAGGAAGCCGCAATCAGCGAGAATCAGCCGCTGGGCGAGTCGCTGTCTGCGATCATTACCGACATCGAGATGCCGGCCATGGATGGATTGACCCTGTGCCGCAACGTCAAGGAGTTGCTGACGATCACGGATGTGCCCGTCATCATGTTCTCCTCGTTGATCAACGAGCAGATTGCCCAGAAATGCAACGATGTGGGAGCCGAAGCCTATCTGTCGAAACCCCAGTTCGCGCGTCTGGTCGAACTGCTCGACCGATACTGCATCGAAAATCGACTTCCCCGGGCCTGACC
>JANTGJ010000158.1 GCA_024762975.1 Candidatus Krumholzibacteriia bacterium | reverse complement strand
GTCAACTCAGGCTCAAAGGCGGCCAGGGGAGCTACGGCCAGGGACCGGTCGGGTGACTGCCCCAACAATGCCATCAGCGTCCCGGCCACGCGGACCCTTCGCGCCTGCAGACCGGCCCGGTTTGCCTGCGCCTCAGCCAGCTCGTCCTGTACCTTGAGTAGATCCAACTCGGGTCGCTTGCCTTGCTCGACCATCAATTCAAGGCGGTGGTGCACCGCGCTCAGGGTCTGGAGCAATCCGTCGGAAGCGCGGAGCGCCCCGTCGAGCGTTTGCAACCCTGCATAGAGAGAAACCACATTGAACCGCACCTGCCAGGTCGTTCCATCGCGCAGGGCGGCGGTCTTGGCTGCTTCCAGCCGGGCCGTCTCGATACCCGCCGAAAGTTTTCCGCCCAGATACAGGGGGATCTGATAGGTCAGACCGTAGTGGAGTTGGTTGCGATCAAAAGGAGCACTGGATAGTCCACCGGCCAGCAGTTGGCTGGACATCGGCACCAACAAACGGTCGGCGTCGAAGCGTGAGGCCGAAGCTACCGCGTCCAACTCCCCCCAGTGCGTGCGACCGACGGCACTGGCTTTGTCCTTCGCCGACAACGCCTGATAGGTGGCGGCCTGGATGGCCGGACTCCGATCCAGAGCCATGGTGACAGCCTGTTCGAGTTTTAGCGTCAAGGGGCTGACGTCCTGGGCCGCCATCCCGGCACCTGCGACCGGGGCGAGTGTCAGGCTGAGCAAAGCGAGCATCAGCCAAGTGCTTGCCGCCGAGAATGAATGAGCCATCAGAGTGCCTCCACGGGTTGGAGAATGCCGGACTTGATGTATTGCACCAGACGTTGCCGCCTGGATTTCTTCGATGTCTCGCTGAATAGGCGCATGCGCAAGGCACAGGCGGTCGGCGCACCCATCAGGAGAATGGCGCCGTCAGCGGGGTTCAGGTTCGGATCGATTTCGCCGTGGGCCTGGCCTTCCTGCAGCAGCTGGATCAGCAGGTTCTCGTACGCAGAAAACACGCCGCGCATGGCCAGGGTCAGGCGCTCGTCGGCGGAAGCGGCTGCTTCGGCAAAAAGCAGAATGGGAAGGCCGTTTTTCTCGGCGATCAGATCCAGGTGGTGGTTGACCACGGCTGCGATCCGTTCGATGACTGCCAACTCTTCTTTGGCAACGATGGCCCGCATCGGGTGGATCAGGCTGGCTTCGAGGCGGCTGATAATTCCCAGAACGAGATCCTGCTTGGTGCTGAAGTGCCGGTACATCGCCGGCTCGGAAAAACCCATTCGCTCGGCGACCTTGCGCATGGTCAGACCAGCGAGCCCGTTTTCCTGGATCAGGGAAAGGGACTGGTTCAGGACCTCGGTTTGCCGCGGGGTAAACTCCGGCAACGGAGAGCCTCCAGTCTTGCTGTCAACGGTGAATCTTTTCACGGTAAGGGACTTTCGTTTGGATTGGCGCTGTGCGTAGTTATCGGTAACTAACATAGCCGGGAATAGTAGATCCGCCAAACATTCATTTCGACTTTTCGCGAGTCTTTCAAAGAGGTGGCGGGGCTCTGTTGTGAAGTCGAACAGAGGGAGAGGGTAGGGGCGGAACCGGGGAAGTATTCCGCTGAGAACGTAGCCCCCAGGTCCTGATCCGGCTAACGGACCAACACCATCTTGCGACGCTCGGTACCCGACGGCGTCGTCAATTGATAAAGATAGACGCCCGTGGCCACAGCCCGGCCCCGGTCATCACGGCCCAGCCAACGCACCTGGTATGTACCGGAGGCTCGTTGGGCATCGACCAGCGTGCGCACCAGGGCCCCGTCCAGATCGTAAATTTTCAGGCTGACCCGACCCGACTCCACATTGCGATAGCGGATCGTCGTCGCGGGATTGAAGGGGTTGGGACGGTTCTGGGACAACAACAAACCGGGCAACGACGATTCCACCGCCGTCACGGACCCCAGCGAGAGTCCAAAGAGCAGACCTGGTAACGCGCTCCCACTAAAATCAAACAAGGTGAGATTTTCGTAGGGGCTGCCGGGGCCGGTATTGACCGGTACATAGGCCGGCTCCCAGTAGATCACACCCAGCCCGCCGGCCGGCTCGACCACCCGGCGCAGATCCCGCAAAAAATCGAGCTGACCCTGGGGTGTGGCCGGGTATCCTGCCATCAGGGATGTGCTTTCGGTGACAAAATTTGCCGTGGCATCCGCGGTCGCCAGGGACCAGGGATAGGCGGTTTCGGCCACCACAACAGGCTTGTCGTAACGCGGGCCCAGATCACGGAGATTGGTCTCCAGATCCCACAGGGTGCCGTGCCACCAGGGGTAGAATGAAAGCCCGATCACATCGAAGTCGATGCCGGCGGTAGTCACCCCGTCGAAGAACCAGCGGCAACGTTCATTGTCACCCCCCTCGGCGACGTGGAGCACAATCTCCGGTCCCTCGCCCGCAGGTGCTGATGCCCGAACGGCCGTCGCTGCAGCTTGCAGCAGGGTGGTAAAAGCCGCCCACTGCACCGACGTGTCCCAGGCGCTGCCGGGCGAGCCGACGCGACCAGTGTCCCACAGAATTCCGCTACCGATTTCATTTCCCAACTGAATGTATTTCAGGGCCAGGCCTTCGGCCTGAAAGCGCGCCATGACCTGACGGGTGTAGGTGGCCACCGAATCGGCCAACGCCGGCAGCGGCACCCCCGACCAGGCTGAGGGCACCGTCTGCTGGCCGGGGTCCGCCCAGGTATCCGAGTAGTGCAGGTCGAGCATCAGGTCCAGGCCCGCGTCCTGCACGCGATGGGCGTAGGCTACCGTGGCGTCCAGCCCCTGCCAGGGTTCATCGGGGGTGTGCCACAAACGCAACCGTACCAGATTGAACCCGGACGACCGGACCACCGTCAACAGGGGGGTGGACTGGTCGTTTTGGCGATATGTGGCTCCCAGGGATTCCAGTCTCGGCACATGGGAAAGATCGGCTCCGATCAACGGGGCCGGTGCGTTCGGCGCCGGGGCCATGTCGTCAAAGTACACCGGGGGAATGGCGCCGCCCGCGACCGGAACGGACCACTGGCGATTGGCGATATGATCCTCCCAGACGAGCGCGCCGGCGCCGCGCCGGATCACGAATTTGTAGGCGACAGGGCCAGGCGGCAGATCCACCGTTACGGCTTGAGCCGCCACCGAACCGGTAGCCAGCAGCGGATACCCATCCGCGGCCCAACCGTTGAAATCCCCCCGCAATTCGAGCCGGTCGGTGGAAGCATCAAAGTAGCCCGCGACCAGGTAGGGCTGCAGGTTGACCTGAAATGTCACCGGTGCCGCATTCCCCGCAGAGCAAACCAGCCAGGCGGCTAAACCGCAAATTATTGCCCACTGTCGCACGGAATCTCCAAACTTATGGGGCTACAGTTTTCAGGGCACTCTGATGAAGTAGGGACACGAGGGAACCATGAATGATCATACCATATTTCCGAAAGTTTGGTAACCGGCGTGTTGAGGTGGGATAGCTAACTAGCAGTTGAATAACAGATTAAGTGCCATGACGTTTAGTTTTTTGATTTAAACACCATGAAATACCAAACCATGCTGGTTCCCAGGAAGAAAGATCCGGGAAATACCATGCGGGTCACCGAAACAGCCCCGCGATCCGCCCGCGGGTCGCCGCTGAGACTGGAAATCCCAGGTTTTCGCTGATCCGGCACCGATGGTCATTTCTGATCTATCCCGCCGGCTGGCCTGGACGGTAGGTTCGCTGTACCACCACGTGGGGTTGCTGCAAAAGGGCCGGTCTCTGGCTTGCCGTCGCATTGAGCCCAATCCTGTTCGGCCTGGGCCACGCCCGCCAGGGTCTGGACAAAGGTATGAAAAAGGGTCTGGTGGGGTTGGAGATGGCGGCGGCGATGCCTATCGAATCGATCCAGCCGTAGCCGCAATCGTCCTGAGGGTCGTTCCGAAGGTGGTCCAGGAGGCGCCGTTTGTCCATCCCCTGACCGGGTCTCAGCATCCATGGAGAATCAGGTCACGGCAAGCTCCGCATGAAAAAATCCCTGACGCCACCAGCATCAGGGATTCTTTCAAAGGGGTGCGGGGATCCGTTGTGAAGTCCAAATGACGGAGCGGGCGCGAGAGATCGAGGTGATTCCTTTGCGGTTTGTGGCGGAGGGGACGGGGTTGGTTTTGGTGGGGGTGGGGTAGAGATCCAAGCTTTGCGAGCCTGGGAACTATGGATAGAAGTACCAGCAGGTATGATTAGTTGCTGGGGTTCTATCCATGACAGTCAAATTCGACTCGAGACGAGAAAGCGCTTTTGCCAAGGCGACGGCCATCTTGCGGAACCACGGCGGGATGCTGGAGCAACTCGGGCGCGGGCTCTACCGTCTCGCGGACCTCCCTCCGCTCGGAAGCCCCGACCTGGTCTCGGTCGGTCTCTGCGTTCCCGAGAGTGTCATCTGCCTGCTCTCGGCCCTGGCGGTCCATGAGATCACGACCCAGATTCCTCACGAGGTCCACATCGCTCTCAGGCGGGGTGCCGCAACCCCACGGCTGGAGCATTCGCCGGTCCGCGTGTTCCGGTTCACCGGGAAAGCCTTCGACGAGGAATCGAGACCCGCGATCTGGATGACGTCGGCGTCCGTGTGTACGGCGCGGCTAAGACCGTGGCCGACTGCTTCAAGTACAGGAACAAGCTCGGTCTCGATGTCGCCCTCGAGGCGCTGAAGCTCTATCTGCAGCGACGGGCGGGGTCCGTCAACGAATTGGTGCGTTTCGCCCGCGTCTGCCGGGTTGAGAAAGCGATCCGCCCGCACGTGGCGGCCCTGCTTTGAAACGCCGGGATCTGAAGAATGTCTCTGCCGCGGTACGGCAGCGCCTGCTCAATGCCGCCCGCGAATCCGGTCACTGTTCGATGATCTTTTCCAGTACTTCGCCATGAAGCGATTCCTGTTCAGGCTGTCGACGTAACCGCGTGGCCCGAAGCGGACGCAGATGGTCGAGAATGGAGTTTGAATCGGGGCCACTGTGTTCACTGTCCCAGAGCGGTCGATTTTTCTCGGGGTTCCGCGCATCCCCACCGCGATTGGCCGTCTACGCGGTGAGGACGATCCCTTTTTCTTCATTGAGAATCGATCCGGACAGTAGTGCTCACGACGTTCAGTCCCTCTTATCCTCTCGCTCCTCTGTCCGTACGCTCAACGAATACGTGCCATCATTTTCGGGAATGGTCCTCCATATCGCGGCCTCGTCGGGACGTTCGGCCAGCCTGGGGATCCCGAAAACCTGAGCGTATAGATCCGAGTCCGCGAAGCAGAATGCGTCGATGCCGGATGCGGGGATCTCCGAGGAGAGCAGGGAGCTCAACACTTGTACGCGGCTGATTCCTTGTCCCGCGAGAACTCCGAACTCCGGAACGAAGAAGGCGCGCTGGGTGACTTCGCGGTACGCGGCCATGGCGTGGCTCAATGCGAAGGAGAGATTCTCGGTTCCGCTCGTCTCAATGTAGACACTGGTGCCCACCCAATCGACGTACTCGTCTCCCGGATAGAAGTACCTGGGGTGCATTTCATCCATCCGCGCCACTTCATTCGAATCCAGGGCTGCGGGGTTCATGAACGCGGTGCTCGTGTACATGAACCAAGTGACGTTCTCGACGTTTTCTTCATCGAAGCGGTCAACCACGTACCGGAATACGTCGCACACCCTCTCGGGCCCGTCGGGGACGTCAGGGTCACCGTAATGTGACCGGGTGTCGTCGACGGATTCGAGGGGGGTTCGCTCGTCCGCTCCGAACGTGAACCATGCCGTGCTGTTGATCTCGGCGAAGGGGGACAGCATGACCGGACTGCCGAGTGCCCGAATCTGTCGGGCGCAGGCCCGTATGTATGCGTCATAGGTACCGGCCAGGATTTCGTCGAAGGATATTGGCACGTGAGGGTCGCCGGTGAAGTAAGCCGGATCCTCGGTCGGATAGCCGATGGAACTCCAAGCCACGGCCGGAGTGGCTCCGCGTGCGGCAAGTGCCGAGATCGTATCGAGCAGGCTCCGCCCGGTCGACCCCTCCGAGGGGTCTTCGAACGTCTGCAAAATGGGAGTGTCCACCGCGGGACCGGCGGAGTTCCAGTCGTGAAATGTGAAGACGATTGCCGGGACGGCGCCGGTGACGACCACGTAGTCGTCGATCTCACCGAGTACGTCGTGGGTGTACCAACCGGCGTAGACCCGCCCTTCTTCGGGAACCACGACTTGCCCGCGGTACGTATTGCCCGGCTCGGAAGGCGAAGGGTCGCCGCAACCGGTCAGGAAGGATGCGGTGAGAAGGAAGAAGGTGAGGTTGCGAATCATACCATAGCTCCATAGTCATAAATGCCCGTTTCCGCATGCGGCTACTCCCGTTCCCGGCAATTCTCATGCCGTATAATATATTGTGCGGTGCCGAAAGAGAGGCAGGCTCGAACCGGGCCTCAGAAGTTCGAAAGAAGGACCGGAATGATGTCATCGTCGTCGAATGGCGTTTGATCGACCCGGGCCGAAACACAACGGGTGTGACGAAACGTCTCACCTGACGCCGCCCCTCCGATGCCGCAGCGCCGATTGCGGCCGGGCCTTTGCGTCGTGTCCGCCGCAGGTGACGTAGGCAAAGACCTCGGGAAATCAGCAGACCATTCCGATCGGCGTCACCCTCAGAAGCGTTGGCCGTGGTCCGCCTCCATGCCGGAGGGACCGTTGGTGGTCCAGATTGGGTCTCCTTACGGGTCGAGCCGCTGGGAGTGGATCTCACGGTCTCCACCGGGAAAGTAAATTTGGCCGAAGAGCAGAACGCCGAACCTGTAGACTGCGGACCATAGCTTATATAGGTCGACCGGGACGATTGGCGCCCTGGTCGGCCGGGGCGTCCTCCCTGTAGAGCTACCGCGAATACCGTTGCCATCGACCCGCGTGTCTGTGTCGAGTTACCCGCGGTTGGTGGTGGGGCAAGTCACATCGAGTTGAGAACAAATAGAATCCCCGACGCTTTTAGCATCAGGGACTCTTTCAAAGTGGTAGCGGGGACCCGATACGAAGTCCAACAGACAGATCGGGCGCGGGAGATCGAGGTGATTCCGCTGCGGTTCGTGGCGGAGGGGACGGGGTTGGTGTTGGAGGGAGTGGGGTAGAGGCCACCTGGGGCCCGATCGGTTCTGGTTTCGGGGTATCTGAATCGTCTGGATAGAATCACCAGCGTTTGTTGGCAAGTATCGCTAAAACGACAGAGATCGTTCATTCGGCATGTCCTGCCGCCTGGAGCAAAGGCCAGTAGTGGGAGCGCAACTCCCGTACGACATCGACAAGGGATGCTCCTCCGGCATCGAGCCCGTTCCTGGTGATAAAGGCATCCCACATCCGGGAACGGGTATCGTCGGCAAATCCGTCAGCCAAACCAGGGGGGACACCAGTGGGG
>JANTGJ010000157.1 GCA_024762975.1 Candidatus Krumholzibacteriia bacterium | reverse complement strand
TCGTACAGCGCATTGAAAAGCTTGGCATCGCCCTGGGACCGGTTGACGCGATCGAGTGCGTAGCCCTCGGCTTCCTGGATGGCCTGCAACGCGGCGCCTTCGGCCTTCGGGATCTCCCGGTTGTACTCGGACTGCGCCTGGTTGATCAGCTTCTCCATTTCCTGCTCGGCCTCGTTCACTTCGTTGAACGACGGCTTCACCGGATCGGGCGGGTTGACATCCTGCAGTACGACCTGGTCGACGCTGATGCCGGTCTCGTACTTGTTGCACAGTTCCTGCAACTGGGTGTTGACCTCGAGCGCGACTTCGGCGCGGCCGACGGTGAGCACTTCGTTCACGGTACGGTCCCCGACGATGCGGCGCATCACCGCTTCGCTCATGTCCTGGAACGTCTCCTCCACGTTACGCACCTGGAAGAGGTACTTGTAGGGATCGACGATCCGGTACTGGACGACCCACTCGACCGACGCGGCGTTCAGATCGCCGGTGAGCATGTTGGATTCGTCCTCGTACGGCTTGGTCGCATACTGGCTCTGGACACCTGCCCGTACCGTACGAAAGCCGAATTCCTCTTTCAGCTGACGCTGGATCGGGACCTTCATCACCTGCTCCACGCCAAAGGGGACCTTGAAATGCAAACCGGGTTCGGAGGTTCGGGTGTACTTGCCGAAGCGAAGCACCAATCCGACCTCTTCCGGTTCGATGGTGTAGAAGCTGGTCACCACCAGCACCAGCACCAGGAGTGCGCCAACGACGCCGCGCAGGATCCGGGGGTTCAGCTTGGGCAGCTTCACTTCCGGGATCTGCGGGCCCTGGCCGCCTCCGCCGCCGAATTGCTGATCATTGCTCATGCGATATCTCTCCCTTGCCAAGTGTGTTTCTCGTCCTCGCGATCCGATCGTATGCCGCCACTCTACCCCGCGGCAGAGCAGAGGTGAACTCCTCGTTGCGGGACCGGTACCCGCGCCGGCCGTATCCTATTCGGGCGTGGCCGGTGGTGCCAGGTAATCCGTGACCCATTGCGTGCCGTCGAAGCGAACGACCAGGCCCGTTTCGTGCCCCGTGTTCCGATCCGTGATGTTGAGGGTACCGACGATTCGTGTCGCATCGCTCCCGACCGACTGCAGATCCCCGATCAGGGCGTCTTCCTGCACCGGATTCAGCTGATCGTCCTGCCACCGGTAGATAACTCCATTGCTGCACACGAGCGTCAGGCCACCGGATTCGAGACGGGCGATCGTCGTGACCAGGTTGCTGTCCGGAATCGAACAGAGCGTGTCCCAGGCCGCGCCGTTGAGTTGCCACAGGCGCCGACCCGCAAGCCACACCGAGCCTTCGTCGTCCGCGGCGGCAGCATGCACCGTCGCGTCCAGCACGGTCGTGGTGATGTGCCCCGTCGTGTCGATCCGGTGTACACGGGAAACCGGGCCTCGTTCGGTGACAAACAAGCTGCCTTGTGGGTCCTCCGCCAGGTCGGCAAGAAAATCACCCGGCTCGGTCGGCACGAAGAACCCGGACCAGGCCCCCTGGTCTTCGGCTCCCAGCCAGGATTCGTCGAGGGCCAGCAGCCAGAGACCGGCAGGAGTCCGCTTGAGTTGGGCACCGCCGGACGGTGGATCCAGCACCGGTTGCGTGACCCATTGGTCCTCTTCCCGGTGCAGCACCTGGCGGGCGCGAGCGTCGTAAACATAGGTATCGCCTGCGCCGAGCGAGAGCACGCCCGTCGGCAGGACCGAGGAGGCCAAGGGCGGATCCGCCGGCTGCCACGTCTCGCCGGTCCCGACGTAGATCATTCCGTCCGAGCCCTCGACGCCGACCGCGTGAATCGCCCCATCCGACAAGACATGGATTTGCCCCAGTCGACTCAACGGATCCGCTCCCTCGATCGGTTCCGTCGGGTTGTCATCCGAACATCCGGCCAGCGTCCATGCCGCCAGCGCCATCAGCGTCCACACGATTCGCTTCATCCGTTCTCCTTGTGAGCCAAAAATTCCAGCGCCAATGACGCCAGGGCATAGCCGAACATGCCCGGCAGGGACATCTGGCTGGGCAGGGGTCGCGTCAGATCGGGGCGCACTTTCTCGGTGGACCAGACGCACGGGATATCCAGCGGGACCTTGCGTTTGCGGAGACCGAAGCGCATCTGCCTGGCCAGCGGACAGACCCGGGTCTCGGCCAGGGTGCCCGTCTGGACCAACGAAATGTCGTTCTTGGCCGCCGCTCCCATACTGGAAAACACGGGGATCTGGTGGATCCGGCAGGCCTCCAGCAGGTCCATCTTGTCCTGTACGCTGTCGATGGCATCGATCACCAGTGACCACGAACTCTTCCCGCCCGGCCGGACCAGGTCCACCACGTTGGACGCATCACACCGCGCCGCTTCCTGGGAGAGGGACACTCCGGGGCAGGCGGTGCTCAGGTAGGCGGAAAGAACCTCGGTTTTGGGGCGGCCGATATCGTCGGGCATGGCGTACGCGCTGCGATTGAGTGAGGAAGCGGTCACCGTGTCGAAATCGACCAGGTGCAACCTGCCGATTCCCGAGCGCGCCAGATTCACCGCCGCGTGCCCTCCCACGCCGCCCAAACCGACGACCAGAACGCTCGCGCCGCGGATCCGGCCGAATCCGGGCTCGCCATAGAACAACGCGGTGCGATGGTGGCGGTCCTGCGCACTTTCCGGGATACCATCGTCCCGGGGCTCAGGAGGGAAGTCGGAAGAGTTCACAGGCATTGCCGGTCGTTACCTCGGCGATCGTCTCGAGGGGTTCGCCGCGCAGAACGGCCAGGGCCTCGGCGACGTCGCGCACATGCTGCGGTTCCGTGTCGACGGGTTCGACACCATCGAGGCCGATCGAGGGAGCATCCGTTTCCAACACGATTTTGTCCAGTGGCAGATCCGTTGCGGCCCGGAGCGCACGACGCGCACGGTCCCGCGTGATCGCTCCGCCGAAGCCGATGTGCAGGCCGGCGGCGAGAAACGAATTCGCCGGATCCGGGCCCCGGGAATAGGCGTGCAGCACGCCGCGCAGCCGGCCGTCGAAGCGCTGCACCTGCTCCAACAATTCGGCGAAAGCGCCACGGCAGTGCAGGATCACGGGCCGGTCCAGATCCACGGCCAGTTCCAGCTGAACCCGCAGGATCTCGATCTGCAGATCCAGCGCCGGACCCTCGTCGCCGATTTTCGTATCCAACCCGATCTCCCCCACGGCGCAGGCCCTTCCGGCATGAAAGAGCCCACCCAGGGCATGTTTCAGGGCGGAACACCGTGCGGCGGAATCCATCGCCGATTCGATACCCGTGCCGTCGTTGCGCGCCGCGGCGCCCCACTGGGCATCGGCCACCCAGGGATGAAGGCCGACGGCAACCGAGATTTCGGGCCGCTGCGCCAGTTCGCCCAGGGCCAGCCAGGATGGTGGATCGTAAGCGGGCACGACCGCGCGATCAACGCCCCGGGCGGCGGCCCGGGCCAGAACGCCGGCCACGTCCGACAGCAGCGGTTCCATGAACAGATGGCAGTGGGTATCGACGAGGCGCAAGTGACTCCTCCGATTCGCGGGGCGTGTGCCGTTCCCGGGGAGCGGCGCCCCCCAGGGGTAGCGCGTCGACTGCCGCCGGACGGGGCCCGGCGATCCCGATCGGTGTCAACCGATCCAGTCGTTGCGGATCAACAGCAGCGTCAGCCCTCCGACCAGGATCCACAGGGAGGTAGCCATGGCCAGAGCCCGGATCCCGACATTGCGCAGCACGGCTCGACTGAGTCCGGCTCCGATCAAAAAGAGCGTCAGGACCAGCACACGTCGCGCCAGGGTGTACAGCCCGTCCCAGGCCGTGTCGGCCGCCGGCAGGAGCGTGCGCAGGGAGGCTGCGGCCAGGAATCCGAAAATGAACCAGGGGACGGCGACTTTCCGTTTCGAACGCCGCGCCCAGCTGAAGGCCAGTGTCACCGGCGCGATCCAGGCCGCGCGCGCGAGCTTGACCGTCGTGGCGATCGTCAACGCGGCAGCTCCGTAGGCCGCCCCCGCCCCCACCACACTGCTGGTGTCGTGGATCGCCAACGCGGCCCACAATCCGAATTGCGACTGGGACAGATCCAGCGCGTGCCCAATCAGGGGAAACAGGAAAAGCGCCACCGCATTCAGCGTGAATACGGTAGCCAGGGAGACGGCGATTTCTTCGTCTTCGGCTTCGAGTACCGGCGCCAGCGCCGCAATCGCGCTGCCGCCACAGATGGCAGTCCCGAAGCTGATCAACTGGGCTGTCCCCGGCCGGATCCGCATCAGGCGTCCCAGTCCCCAGCCCATCAGCAGCGTGGCGGTGATTCCGACCATCGTGTACAGGATGCCCGAGCGGCCGGCCTGCCAGACCTGGCCGATCCCCAACCCGAAGCCGAGTCCGACCACCGAGACCTGCAGCAGCAACTTGCTGACCCGGGTGGTGCGTTTCGGCCACGGATTTCCGGCGATCAACGCGAAGGCAATGCCGACGGCCAGGGCAGGCCCCGCGCCCACGGCGGGCAGCAGGCAGGCCAAGGCAATCAACAGGAACAGGACACTTCGAATCATCAGGTCTCGCGATACTGTTCGAAGGAGAGAAACGTCATCCCGTACTTGCACATCCACAGGACGGCTTCGTGCCTTTGCGGGGTGGCCGGACGAACCGGCGGATGCGATGTTGGACACCGGATTCCGTGCCTGCAATGATATCCGCTCCGGCGGAGGATCGCCAGAAGATCGGCCGGGAACATCGCCCCCACCCCGAGACTGAGGAGTGCCGCCAGATGCCAGAGATGTCGAAATCTTCTCGTAATGTGCTCTTTCCGGGCAACCAAAGCCAGTTCGCCGGAGATACTCTCTTTGAGCGCATTGCACGCGCCGTGTGCGAGGCCGACTGCCTGCCGCGCAAGGAGCTGTACGAGGCCTGGGAATCGGCGCGGCGGATTCGGCGGCGGATGCGCGGCGGGCCGGTGGTCGAGTTGGCGGCCGGCCACGGTCTGTTGGCCGCGATCCTGTTGTTGCTCGATGATTCCAGCCAGACCGCCTGGTGTGTCGATGTGAAGCGCCCGCCCAGCCATGCCCGTCTGATGGAGGTGCTGGCTTCGCATTGGCCCCGGTTGCGTGGACGGGTTCGATTTCGGGAACAACGACTCGAGGATGCCGAGATTCCCCCAGGCTCGTTGCTCGCCTCGGTTCACGCCTGTGGACTGCTGACCGATCAGGTGCTGGACTTGGCGATCGCCGGAGGGCACCGGGTTGCGGTGCTGCCCTGTTGCCATGACCTGCGCGCGTGTGATACCGGGGATCTGGACGGATGGATGGACGGTCCGTTGGCGATCGATGCGACGCGGGCCGCGCGATTGCGTGCCGCCGGGTATCAGGTGTATACGTCCGAGATCCCGAAAGATATCACGCCGAAGAATCGGCTGTTGCTGGGATGGATTCCCGAGCCTTGACGAAACGAACGTTCGTGCTATTTTTCTATAGAATGCATTGCAACACGTTACAACAGGAGCGTCGATGCCCAAGGGCACCAAAACCCGAACCTCCATCCTGAATCAGGCTCTGGATCTGTCCAGCGAAGTCGGCCTCGAGGGCCTGACCATCGGCCGATTGGCCCGGCAGGCGGGAATGTCGAAGAGCGGCCTGTACGCGCACTTCGGCTCCAAGGAAGAACTGCAATGCCAGGTGCTGAACGCCGCGGCCGACCGGTTCACGAAAGTCGTGCTGACCCGGGCATTTTCGCAGCCGCGAGGCCTGCCGCGCATCCGCACGATGTTCGATGGCTGGCTGGCCTGGGGCGAGCAGGAGTTCCCCGGTGGCTGCCCCTTCATCGCCGCCGCGGCCGAATTCGATGACCGTCCGGGCGTGGTGCGCGATGTCCTGACCGAGCACATCGGCCGCATGTTGGAGATGATGGCCCGCGCGGCCCGTTTCGCCGTGGACGAGGGCCATTTCCACCCCGCGCTGGACCCGGATCAGTTCGCCTACGAGTACTGGGCGCTACTGCTGGCACACCAGCACTACTGCCGCCTGCTGCGGAACGAGGATACGGAGGATCGCACCCGGCGCGCCTTCGAGAGTCTCGTGGCGCGCGCCGCCCACCCGACCCGCTAGAGAGAAGCCATGGCAAAGACGCATCCGATCCTCACCGCGATCCGCAGCACCGCACCGATCGTCTCGCGACTGGCACCTCCCCTGGCTGCGCGCTGGCTGCTGCGCCTGTTCGTCACTCCGCAGCCGCGCCCCTTCGTGCGCCGCGAGCAGAAATGGATGGAGGGTTCGACCCGCACGAACCTGAAGTACGACGACGACATTGATCTGCCGGTCTGGAGCTGGGGCGACGGCCCGACCGTGTTGCTGGTCCACGGCTGGTCCGGTCGCGGCAGCCAGTTGGCGGTGCACGCGCGACCGCTGGTCGAGGCCGGCTGCCGGGTCGTTGCGTGGGATATGCCCGGCCACGGTGACGCGGGCGGCAAGACCTCGGCGCTGCCCTATTTTGCGCGCGCGATTCAAAAGGTCGCCGACGAGTTCGGTCCGGTCTACGGCATCGTCGCCCATTCGCTGGGAGCCGCTGCCGTTACCTTCGCACTGTCGAAGGGCCTGCAGGCCGAGCGAATCGTCTACCTCGCACCGCCCGAAAATCTGGCTCGGTACCTGACCTACCTGGGCAAGTACCTTCGCTTTGCGCCGGGCATCGCGCCGCGATCACTCGCACTCCTGGAACGTCGCTACGCCACCACGCTCGAGGATGTCCGCGGACGCAACCTCGCCCCCGCGCGCACCGAACCGCTGCTGATCCTGCACGACGAGGACGATCCGGACGTGCCCCTGTCCGAAGCGCGCGACCTGGCCGAGTCTTGGCCCGGCGCCGAGTTGATCGTCTCCCAGGGACTGGGGCACGGCAAGATCGTGCGGGACGAGGCGACCGTGCGCCGGATCTGCGAGTTTCTGGGCCCGGCCCGGATTGAGGCGGGCTGACCGCGCGCCGGGCCGCCACCGACCGGGCGCCCGCCTGGGCGGAAGTACCCGGCGGATCAGGGATTCCAGAGGTAGCGGTCGAGATCGATGCGGCCCCGGGTGTCGAATTCGACGCCTTCGGATTCGAGGAGTTCGCGTTGCCGGCCGGCGCTCTCGCGCGGACTGATCCTGCCCTGAGCGTTGATGACCCGCCACCAGGGAAGCCCCTCGGGACAATGAGCCAGCGCACCACCGGCCCAGCGGGCGGCGAAGGCGTTGAAGGTGCGGAGATCCATGTTGGCCGGAGGACCGGCCAGGTGGGCGAGGCGGCCGTAGGTGATGACTTTTCCGGTGGGAATCTCGGTCAGTAGGGTCCAGATGGATTCGTGGAAGGCTTGTTGGTTGGGGGGGGTGGTGTGGTGGGGCATTTGGTGTTTCCTTGTTTGCAGTGAGTGTCT
>JANTGJ010000156.1 GCA_024762975.1 Candidatus Krumholzibacteriia bacterium | reverse complement strand
AAAAACAGCGACGGCATCGTGTCGATGCCGCCGCCTTCGATTTCCGGGCTTCCCGGGATCAGCTCCCGGCTACCCCCTTGAGAGTCGAGGCAAAGAGCTTCCAAACCTTCTGCACCGAGCTGATCTGCACCTTTTCGTCCGGCGAATGCGCTCCGGTGATATTCGGACCAAACGAGACGATATCCAGATCCGGGTACTTCTCGGTCAGCAGGCCACACTCCAATCCGGCATGGATTGCCAGCAATTCGGCGTCCTTCTTGAAGGTCTTCTTGTAGCTCTCGCGGGTCACAGCCAAGAGCGGAGACTTCAGATTCGGCTTCCATCCGGGATAGCCTTCGGGCTGTTCGACCTCGGCGCCCGCCAGAACCCCGATTGCGCGGTGCTGGACGACCAGCTCCGACAACGAGGCCATTACGGACGAACGGCTGCAGCAGACCACATCGACTCGCGAGCCCACCGTCTTGACCACACCCAGATTGGTGCTCGATTCGACCAGCCCCTCGATCTCGCCGCTCATGGAGGTGACGCCATTGGGGATCGCCGAAAGCAGGTCCAGGGTCTTGCGACTGCCGGCCAGCCCCAGGCAGCGCGGCGCCTGTACAGTGGAAGTTTTCCAAATCATCCCCGGATCGGTGTCGGCCAATTCCTCATTCAGCACACGCTGCAACTCACCGTCAACGATCTGCTTGAAGCGGCGACCGAGCGCCTTGGGAACGACGACCTTGGCCTCCGCTTCGCGCGGGATGGCGTTGCGCATGCTGCCACCGTTGATCTCGACCAGGCGCAACTCCATTTCCGACGAGGCCGCCTGCAGGGCGCGGGTCAGGATCTTGATCGCATTGCCGCGATGCTGGTGGATGTCCAGCCCCGAGTGCCCTCCCTTCAGGCCCATGATCGTGACCTTGCGACCGGCGCTTTCCTTGGGCGAACGCGTCGAGCGATTCTTCATCGTGAATTGCGTATCGCGTCCGCCGGCGCAGCCGACAAAGATGGCGTCATCCTCTTCGGAGTCGAGATTGATCATCTTGCGTGAGGCGAAGAAACCCGCCTGCACACCTGCGGCACCGGTCAGTCCGCGTTCCTCATCCACGGTCAGCAGGACCTCGACCGGGCCGTGCGGCACGCTGCGATCGTCGGCCAGGGCTAAGCCCATCGCCACACCGATCCCGTTGTCCGCGCCCAGCGTGGTGCCGTCCGCGGTGACCCAATCGCCCTCGATTTTCAACTTCAGCGGGTCCGTCGCAAAGTCATGCTTCGTGGCGGCATTCTTCTCGCAGACCATGTCTACGTGGCCCTGGATCAGGAGGGGATCCACCGCCTCCAGACCGGGGGTCGCCGGGATACGGATCAGCAGGTTGCCGACCGCGTCCTCGCTCCAATCCAGGTCGCGTTCGTCAGCCCAGCCCTTGAACATGGACTGGATCGCGGTTTCGTTGCCGGAGCCGTGGGGAATCGCGGTCATCGCTTCGAAAATCTTCCAGACGGCGGCAGGTTTCAGCTGATCCAGTTTGCCCATGGTCACTCCTCGGTTTCTCCATATTGCAGGATGAGTCCCCACTGCCCCACGGTGAACAGGTCTCCATCAGGGCTGGGAGAGATTGCATCCAAGCGGTCGTGGGTCCCGGTCACCCAGGACTCCCATTGATCGTCGGCGTAGTGCACGACAAGTCCGTTGTAGCCGACTGCGTATGCGTTTCCGTCATGGTCGCCGTTCAGCCCGAATAGCGTGAACTGCGTTCCGGTGGCCTGTTCGGTCCAGAGCGCCGACAGGCCGTGCCCCCCGTCGCTGTGCAACGCGTGTCCTGCCGACCCGACGCAGATCGTCTCGCCATCGGGAGCACACCAGACGTCGTTGAGGTCGAAATCGTAGCCGGTATCGATCGAGCGCCAGCGGACACCATCGAAGTAGATCATCGTTCCCTCGAGGCCCACGGCGTAGATGTCGTCCTTGGCGCGTCCGTGGACGGCGTTCAGGGAAATCGCAGTCGGACTGTCGATCGCTTCCCAGGCGTCACCGTCAAAGCGGGCGATCGTGCCCCCCTGACCCACCGCGTAGATATTCGACAGGTCGGTGCCCCAAACGTCCTCGAGATTCGCCTCGTTCTGCAGATGCCACACGGTCCAGGCCCGGCCCGACTGGTAACGCGCAATCACGCCGCGCGAACCGACCACGAAAAAATCGTCAGGACTCGTACCCCAAAGGGCGGAGTAGTCGACTCCCTCCAGATGCGGAGCGATGTTCAGCCATCCATCACCGGCCGATTGCAGGACCGCATCCTGCTTGCCGACCGCCAGTACGACCCCCGGTTCGGCGGCCCAGACATCCTGCAGCCACTTCGAGCGTCCGGCGTTGACCGTCTGCCAGGCCGCCTCGGTCAGACGCATCGTCAGCCCGTTGTATCCCACCAGCAGCAATGCGCTGTCACCGTCATCCCACAGGCTGTACAGGTTGTCACCCAGGGCGATCGTCTCGGAGGTCCAGCCGGACTCGCCGCGCACAAGGTAGGCTCCGTTGATCCCCACAGCCACCGGCGGCGAACCGGGCAGACCGCGAACGGACCAGAGACGTTCCTGGGTGTCGGTCGTTTCCACCGCCCAGGTCCCGCCATCACCGCGCACGATCGCGCCGAGCGTTCCCACCGCATAGATCTCGTTCGCGCCGAAACCCCAAACCGAGCGCAGGGCCTGAGGCGTTCCACTCTCCTGCGGGGTCCATGTCTCGCCGTCCCAATGCAGGATCAATCCGCCCGAGCCCACGGCATAGACATTCTCCGGTCCGCTGCCCCAGACACTGTAGAGCGTATCCTCGACCCCGCTGTCGACCTCGCCCCAGCGCTCGCCGTCGAAGTGGACCATGGCGCCGTGCACGCCCACGGCATAGACATCGTTCCAGGACGAGCCCCAGATACCCAACAGGTCCTCGTAGGTTCCGGCCCACCGTGCGCGCCAGCTCGTGCCGTCGTACTGGTAGCAGGTGCCGTTCTCGCCCACGACCAGCACGTGTTCATCGTCCACGCCCCATACTCCGTACAGATGTTTCGTGTAGTCGAAGCGCCAGGTCTGCCATTCGCCGTCATAGTAGCGACGGATGACGCCATGCTCGCTGGCGGTGAAGAAGTGGAACGGCGTGACACCCCAGACCGCGCGTTGCGTGTACTCGGGCTCCAGGGCATAGGACCACGAGCGCTCAATGACCGGGTCGACCGGGTCGTCGTCACTGCAACCGGCCACCAGAAGCGGCAGGACCGCCAACGCCAGGCCGGCCAGGACCAGCCATCGCGGTGCGCTTGCACTCCCGGTAGCGGCCCTCGGCCTCGGGATTGATGTCCACGGGTGAGTCATCGGATTGATTCGATCTCCACAGGGCAGTTGTCGTACCTATTCCAGGCCCGGAATTGTACCACAGATCGGCTCCGTGCCGTGCCCTGAATTCGGATGCGGCAGCGTATCATTTCGCGACAGTCAATGGAGTTTGTTCTGTCGGCCAGTTTCCCTTCAGGACCGGGCCCGATCCGGTCGGCAGCAGCAGCCACGAGTATTTCCCGTAGTGGCCGATCCGGCGGGCCAGGCTCGCCAGACGGTCTGGGGATCCGCAGCGGATGATCAGATCGGTCACGGACCGGTAGTTCGGATTCTGCGCGGCGTAGACCAGATCGTACTGGTTCAGGTTGTAGCGTTTTCCTTCCAGGATCGCGGTACTGCCGACGACCGTCAGGCCCGGTACGTGGTACTTTCCGCTCAACTCGGTTCCGGGATTGAACACGATATTCGTATGCAGCGCTTCCGGGGGCAGGTCCGACGGCAACGTGCCGTTGGAGATCATCGAGAACAGGGGCATGTCCATGAAACCGCCGGCAAACTCGTTGACAGCCGTCTTCAGTTCGGGTGACGGGGAGTCCATGATGAAAGTGGGCGCCGCATCGCCCAGGACCTGACTGAGTGTCGGCTCGATCTCCTCAATATCCAGTCGTCGAAAAAGGTGGCATGCCGGATCGACTGCCACTTGCGTCGGCCCCTCGGCCGGGAGATCGAATTTTCCCGACACCGTATCCAGGTGCAGAATCTCTTCGTGATCGCCGGCAGCATCCGTCACCACCACCGGGATATCCAATTGGTAGGGCGGCTCACTCTGTTCGATCCGGAAACTCACCGCGTCGGCGGAGAAATCCACATCCGAGAGAACCAGGTGCGGCGCACCGGTCTGCGTCAGCCACTGCTCCTGGAAAACATCCAGATCGAGGCCCGACAGGTCGGCGAACACGGCCAGAAAATCGCTCCACGTGGTCTTCCGGAACTGGTGCTCCGCCGCAACCCGGCGCATCCCCTCCTCGAAATTCTCGCGACCGATCAGCCGGTCGAGCATATGGAAAACCATCATCGACTTGCCGTAACCCACGGCCCGCGAGGCGCCACTGTGGCGGCTGAGAAACTGCGTAAGCGGGAAATCCTGCTCCGGATCCTTCACGTAGGCAGCATAGTCCTTCAGCAGGCGACGCCGATAGCGCAACGCTGCTTCCTCCGACTCCTGCACCTTGTATTGGTAGTCGGCGCAGTAGACGGTCAGTCCCTCGCACCAATTGCCCTCCGACACGTCGACGAAGACCGAATTGCCCCACCAATTGTGTGCGATTTCGTGGCCGAAACTGGTATAGGGGATGAAGGGCAGGCGGATCACCTGACCTCCCAGCAGGGTGTAACTGGGCATCCCGTAGCCCGTAGGGAACCAGTTCTCGACCGTGGCGAACTTGGCGTACGGGTACGGACCGATCATCTGCTCGTACATCTCGAGGTAGGCAGCCGTACGTTCCATGTAGACGCCGCGCAGACGTGCGTCGTCCTGCAGGAAAAAAGTGTAACTCGTGACGCCGTCCGCCAGTTGCTCTTCGTGCACGAAATAGCGATTGGCGACCAGGGTCAGGCCATCGGACGGATGTACCGCTTTCCAGCGGGTCAACAGGCGGCCATCCGCAGTCTCGTGGCGCAGGCGTTCGCCCTGGGTTACAGTCTCGAAACCGGCCGGAGTATCGAAGCTGAGATCGTATACGGCCATCGCGCCTTCGCTCCAGGCCAGCCAACCGCTCATCGAGGACAGGTAGATTCCTTCGTCGCTGATCGTGGCAGTAATTTCGCCGCCCACCTTCTCGCGCGAGAACGTCATCTCCTCGGTGGACTGGTGGAAAACTCCACGATAGCGCAGGACAATCCCGCCCCCGCCTCCAGCACCCAACGCCACCAGATCAATCACCTGATGAGGCTCTGCCTCGTCGTCGACCGTCACCACTGCCGCCGCGGGATCGATGTCCGTACCCTCGGCACCCTGCAACCCCGTGATCTCGAACCCCGACCCCAGATTCAGCTTTTCGAGTCCCGGCGGCAGCGTCAGATGGTCGGTCAGCATGACCGAGTGCGCATCCAGATCGAAGGACGCCTCGACGCGGTGCGCGATCACGGGCTGCGGCTCTGCGGCACCGGCGTGTAGCGGAGCGAGACACAGCAGCAGGGCCAGGACCAAACGGGCACGGAACAGGGACGCGGGCCGGAACATCGGATTCTCCCACATTTCTGGGGTGGAGGGGGCAAGAGCCTGACGGTGAACGAAATCGCAAGCTACACGGGTCAGGATAGCGGCGAAACGAGTCATGATCAAGCTCGATACCCGGTCCGAGGGAACGTGAAAAAGGAGAGCTGCCTGTCCCGGGGGCAGCCCTCCTGTCGGGGAAATCCTGTCCGTGCGACTTCCCTGAACCCTTGAACCTAGACCGCGTCCACGGCCGGGTCCCGGTCGGAGCAGCGCAGCTTCGTCAGCAGGCAGTTCTCGCCCCGATGGTAGACGTACCCCATCACCAGCCCGAAAACGGCGTGTCCCATCAGACTCGGCAACATCGCCTGCGCCGTGCCCGCATTCCAGTTCACTCCCAGGCCCATCCCCAGGAACAGGGGCATCAGGGTCAGGGGCCCGAGAATCCACCAGACACCGCCATAGACCATGCCCAGCACCGCGCTCCGCAAGCCCGAGGTCGCAACGCCACCCAACAGGAATCCGAAACTGCCGCCGATGCCCGCACTGATCGCCAGGTGTACCAGGAAACCGACCACTGCGTTGGGGGCGCCCACCATCTTGCCGATCATGGGCAGTACCCCCATCTGCCACATCATCATTCCGAAAACCACTCCGCCGACCAGTCCGCCGACGATTCCATATTTCACTCGGGTTGCATTCATGGCACCTCTCCTTTTATTGTCACTCCATCGCCTGTCGGCGCTGAAGGGGATTTCTCGACTCACTGCAGGTGAGTGCGGTCCCGGCGGGTTTTGTTACGGTTTTTTTGGGAGGGAAGCGAAACCGTGTTCTTTTGGACCGTTCCAACCGACGAATTCACCAGCCAGGACTTCCTCGATCTGCTGCGACGCAGGGATGCCGAGGCGTTGCGCCGGCTGATGGACACCTATTTGCCCCAAGTCTATCGAGCGGCTCGCGGAGCCGGCCTGGACGAACATGACGCCGAGGATGCGGCCCAGGACACCTTCGTTACGTTCATGGAGAAGGTGCACGAGTTCGAAGGACGATCTCACATTCGGACCTGGCTGTTCGGGATTCTCTATCATAAGATTTCTGAAAGCCGACGCACCGTGCAGAAGCGGGAGCGGACGCAGGACATCGAGGATGTCATCGAGAGCCGATTCAAGACGAACGGCTTCTGGGCCCGGCCGCCGCGCACCACGGACTCGGACATGTTCGATGCGGAGATCCGGCGCCATCTCGAGGAATGTCTCGAGGGCGTAACCACCGATCAGCGCATGGCATTCGTGCTGCGTGAGGTCGAAGGCCTGGACAGCGGAGAAATCTGTCAGACGATGAACATCGAACGCTCGAACCTGGGCGTATTGCTGTTCCGCGGACGCAACAGCCTGCGCGAATGCCTCGAGGACCGGAACCTCGGGCCCACGCATCCGGACTGAGAGTCGCATCATGTTGAAATGCAGGGAACTGAGCACACTGGTGGCGACCGACGAATTGGAAAACGTCGGCTGGATGCGGCGCATGGAGATCCGGATGCACCTGCTGATGTGCGGGCACTGCCGCCGTTACCTCCAGCAGATCCGAGCCATCGGACGAGGCAGCCGGGACCTGGCCGGTGAGCGGGAGGCGGGATCCGACCAGATCGAGCGCATGGAAGAGCACATACTCTCGTGTACCTGCGAGCGGCCCGGCGAGCCCGATTCCGGTACGCCGGGCGACCGCGAATAACCTGCCGCGCGTTTCCTAGTCCACCACCACTTCGACTCGCTTCATCGGGGTCAGGTACTTGCCGGCAACGGTGACCAGATCATCCAACTGCACTTCGAGCGGGGCCGTGAAGGCCTCCAGGTAGCCCGGAATATCTCCACCCAATTCAGCCATCGCCAGATAGTAGGCCTGCCCCATCGAAGAGATGCGAC
>JANTGJ010000155.1 GCA_024762975.1 Candidatus Krumholzibacteriia bacterium | reverse complement strand
GCCTCTGTGCCAGGACACCGGTACGATCATCTGCTACGCCGACCTGCCCGCGTGGTGCCCCGAGACGATGTTCCGCAAGGCCTACGAGAAAGCCGTGGTACAGGCGACGAAGATCGGCTATCTGCGCCAGAATTCGGTCGATTCGATCACCGGCGAAAACTCGGGCACGAATCTGGGACCCGGCAATCCGGCTTTCCACTTCCATCCGACGAAAGCCGGTTCGCTGACCGTACGGATGATGCTCAAGGGCGGCGGCTCGGAAAACATGAGTACGCAGTACAGCTTGCCGGACAACCGACTCGGTGCCGGCCGCGACCTGGCGGGCGTTCGCAAATGCCTGCTGGATGCCACGCTGCAGGCGCAGGGCAAGGGCTGCGGCCCGGGCATCCTGGGGGTGTGTATCGGCGGCGATCGCGGATCGAGTTACGTTGCGGCCAAGGAAACGTTGTTCCGCACGCTCGATGATGTGAACGACGACCAGCGTCTGGCGAAGCTGGAAAAGCAGATTCTGAAGGAAGCCAACGGACTGGGCATCGGTCCGATGGGATTCGGTGGCAAGACCACGTTGCTGGGTGTGAAGATCACGCACCGGAACCGTGTGCCCGCCTCGTATTTCGTCTCGGTGGCCTACATGTGCTGGGCCTTCCGACGCAACGGCATTGTCATCTCACCGGCCGGCAAGATCACTCGCTGGCTCTACGAATCGTAGGAGGCTGGATCATGTTGCTCGAAGCTCCGTTCACCGAGAAAAAGATCCGCTCGCTGCATGTGGGGGACAAGGTCGAGATCAGCGGGCTGATCTACACCGGCCGCGACGCCGTGCACAAATACCTGCACGATGGCGGAAAACCGCCGGTGAATCTGAAGGACAGTATCATCTATCACTGCGGACCGGTCGTGGTGAAGGAAAAAGGGAAATGGGTCGTCAAGGCAGCGGGACCGACCACGAGTATCCGCGAAGAGCCCTACCAGGGCCCGCTGATGGAGCAGTTCGGAATCCGCGCTGTCATCGGCAAGGGGGGGATGGGGCCCAAGACGCTGGAGTACTGCAAGAAGGTCGGCGCGGTATATTTTCACGCCGTCGGGGGCGCGGCCCAGGTCCTGGCCGAACGGGTCGTCGAAGTGTCGGGCGTCCACATGGCCGAGGAATTGGGCTCGCCCGAAGCGATCTGGGAGTTCCACGTCGAACGTTTCCCGGTCGTCGTGACGATGGATTCGCACGGCAAGTCGCTGCACGAGGATGTGCTGGCGGTTTCGACGAAGAATCTCGAAAACCTGCTCGATTGAATCAGGAACCCGTCGCCGCAGTGGCGGATACCGCAAGGAGCCATCCGTTTTGAACGAAACGAAACCCGCGGGCAACGGCGAAGGCGAGGTCATCGCCATCTCGCTGCCCGAGTTTCTGAACATCTTTGTCCGGGGACGCTGGCTGGTCGTCGGCGTCACCTTGCTGGGCGTGCTGGCGGGCCTGGCCTACGGCTGGATCGTGAAGCCTCTGTACCTGGGAACGGTGCAGGTGCGGCCGGGCATCGTGACCTTCTCCGCGTCGGGCGATCCGATCCGCGGGTGGGCGCTGAAGGATGTCGTCCAGTGGTTCGACTCGCAGCGCTTCTGGGGCGAGATGAAGCAGAGCCCGGAGTTTTCCGACTGGGATGGGGCGCCGGTCATTCGTGCCGAATTCATCCCCAGCGGGTTGCAGTGGACACCCGGCGGGAACATCATCACACTGAGCAACCTTTCGCGTGACCCCGCGAACTGCGAGCTGATTCTCCGCAACGCGGTCGAGTCGTTCAATGCCCAGGCGATGGCCGATACCAACGACTCGGATATCGCTCTGGCGATCGGGCGGTCCCGACTGAAGATCCAGGACTATCGCAACGATGTGGAGCAGGTCAACGGAGACGAGGAACGCGCGCTGGTGGACATCAAGAGCAAACGCGGTGATCTGGAACTGGTCGAAGCGCGTGCGCAACGGTTGCAATTTGCGCGGGAACGGCTCGAGAAGCAGAAAGCCTGGCGTGTCAAGGCGATCTCGGGCGCGACGTCGGATCTCGTCTCGGCTCGAACGCGGTTGGAGCAGGCTCAGCAGATGCTTTCGGTAGCCCTGGAGGCCGAGGAGTTGGAGAGCGCCGGCGGACCTGCCCGCGGCAGCGACGAGAATCCGGTCACGGACATCCTGCTCAGTTCCGCCCGGCGCGAACAGGCGGGTCGCGTCGTCCAGTTGCTCGATTCGATCGGTCGGCTCGAGAAGTACATCTTCGATGGTCAGGTCAAGATCGACACGCTGAATACCCGGATCGGTACCCTCGACATCGCGTTGGAAGATGTCTCGCTTCAGGAGAGGGTCGATCTGGTCCAACAGCGCGAGCGCATCCTGGACGAGATCGCGCTGCTGGAGATCCAACTCAAGCGGGATCTGCCGCATGAGCGTGCCCGGCTGGGCCATCTGGTAGCCGAAGAGGAAATGAAGATTTCGAAACTGGAGGCTCTCGAACAGATCAGCCCGATCCAGGTGACGAACAAGCCCGTCCGGCCGCGCAGGATGCGCGCCGTGGTGATCCTGGGCGGACTGGCGTTCTTCGCGTCACTGGGCCTGGTCCTCGTGCGGGAGTATTTCCTGCGCAATCGAGAGGCGATCCTCGCCCGCTAGTGGTTCGGCGTATCGGGTGCGGCGGTCAACCATCGCCGCACCGGCCAGAACGCCAGTACCGCGTAGGCACCGGCTGCGGCAGCCAGTCGTAGTGGGAAACCCACCCCCTCGAACAGCAGTCCCGCACCGGCCAATGCGCCCAGGGCCGGCAACAGCGCCAGGGCGTCGCGCAGTGGTCGGAAACCCAGGCTCCGGCGGTGCAGGTACAGGAGCCAGAGGGCCAGCAGGCCGTGGGCCAGCAGCATCGCCCACGCGGCGCCGGGAGCGCCCCAACGCGGAATCGCCCAGGCGGCCGTGACGAGAGCGACCAGCGCTCCGACGGCGATCGGGCGAAAGTGCTCATCCTGCCGGTCCTCGGCGATCAGCGCGCGGCCCAGGAACGTGCCGATGGCCAGCAGGGCATACGATGCCGACAGGATCCGCAGCACCGGCCCGGACAGCCCGTAGTCCGAATCCAGCAATTCACCCATCAGTGCCGGGCCCAGCAGGATGCCGCCCAGGGCGACCGGCAGGACTCCGGCCAGCGCCAGTGCCAGCAGGCGGCTCAGTTCGGCAGAGAAAGCGCGCGGCGATCGCGCTGCCAGTCTCGACAATCGGGGCAGCAAAGCGCCCCATAACACCTCGATCGCGACCACGAGCAGAAATGCAATTCGCGAGGCGGCCGCGTACTGCCCCGCGATCGCGGGGTCAGCCAGCAATCCAAGCAGCAACAGGTCGATGTTCAGCAGCACGCGCAGCACAAGCAATCCACCGCCGATCGGTGCCGTCTGACGCCAGTGTCGCCACCACGTGGCGCGATCGGGGATCCGCGGAATGATCCAGGCGCCCAGCCATCGTCGCAGCGGGAGCATCAACACCAGATTGCTGATCGCAAATGCAGCCACATAGCAGACCGGTACCCAGCGCCGGGCGATCGACCCCGAAAGACCGTCGCGCCCGGCCAGCGCCGCGATAAGGAACGCCGCGTACAACAGGCTCAGCAGGACGCGCGTACCTCCGACCCAGGCCATGCGTTCCAGGCCGGTCGCCACCCAGGCGTAGTGAAAGATCTGGGGGATGACTGCCAGCAGGTAGATTCGCAGGACCCAGAGGTCCTGACTGCCGAGTGGCAACCGGGGCAGAAGGATCCAGCCGACCAGCAGGATCACCAGAGCCTGGATCGTCAACAGGGTGGTCAGCTCGCCTGCGTAGTGCCGAACCGCTTCCCGCGAATCGAGTCGTGCGATGTCGCGCACGCCCAGTGACATCAAGCCCCACTCGGCGATGATCAGGCCGTAGGCCATGACCGTAACACCGATTTGTACGATTCCGAAGTCGCGAGGACCGAGCCGCTCGGCCAGGAACACCAGCACTCCCAGATTCAACAATTGCGAAGCGACCTGCCCCGCCGTCAGAAAACCGAGATTCTGTAGGAGTCCGGATCGCGCCCGCATACCAGTTCCCGCGCTGGAGGTCGAGTGAGGCGCCCCTCGGGGACGCAGGATCAGCGGCAGTCTACGGGGCGGCTGGCACCAGCGTCAAGGCGACCCCGTTTTGATTTGAATTCTTGGCCCGACTGTGAGACTTTGCGCGGGTTGCCATATCAAGAGTCGAGAGGAACTCGACCATGTCAGAGAGGAATCGAATGCGCACACCAATGCGGGCGACCCTGTTCGCCATGATCTGCGTGCTGGGAATGTTCTTGCTGCTGGGTTGCCAGGGTGAGAACGAGAACGGTGCCGCGAAGGAATTTCAGGAAATCATGCCGGGCCTGAGCTACGTCGACAGTGTCGTCGGTACCGGCACCGAAGTCGGTCCCAACGACTTCGTCGTCGTTCACTACACCGGCTGGGTCTACACCGACGGCGTCAAGGCCGACAAACCGTTCGACAGCTCGGTCACCCGCGGCGAACCCATCTCTTTTCCGCTGGGCCGCAGTTTCGTGATCCCCGGCTGGGAGAAGGGCGTGCCGGGCATGAAGGTCGGTGGCAAGCGGACGCTGCTGATCGATCCGGCGATGGCCTACGGGGAACAGGGCCGTCCGCCGGTCATTCCGCCCAGCGCCACGCTGATTTTCGACGTCGAGGTCGTGGACGTTCCCCGCGTGGAGATCGAGACCCTGGCCACCGGTGAGGGCCCCGAAGCGGAGATCGGCGATCAGTTGAAGGTTCATTACACGGGCTGGTTGTGGGTCGATGGCAAGAAAGGAGATCAATTCGATTCCTCTCGCACGCGCGGCAACCCGTTCCAGTTCCCGCTGGGCCAGGGCCGGGTCATTCCGGGCTGGGATATCGCCCTGGAGGGAATGCAGGTCGGCGAGCAGGCCCGCCTGATCATTCCGCCGGAACTGGGCTACGGCCCGCAGGGCAGCCCCCCGAAGATTCCGGGCGGGGCGACCTTGTGCTTCGAGGTCGAATTGGTCGAGATCGTTGGCAAGTAGCGGATGTGGCGGCGCAATCCCGGTGTTCTCGATCATTTTGAGAACGGATTGCAGGGAATCGCTTGCGCCAAAACCGGAGTTCTGCTAGAATTCCGTCGCTTTCATGAGCGGGTGCCGCCTTCGCAGACGGCACCTGCTCTGGTATTTCCCAGAATACAGGACCGATTTTGCCCGGCAGGTACGCGCCTCGTTTCGTGCGCGGCTCAGGGCGCGGTCCGACGCCCCGCAGGAGGAGAAACGTGAATTTGAGCCTATTGCTCATCCCCGCCGCCGGAGTGCTGGCTCTCTTGTTTGCCCTGTTCAAGTCGAACTGGGTCAAGGGCCAGGATGCTGGCGATGAGAAGATGCAGACCATCGCCGGCCACATTCAGGAAGGCGCCATGGCCTTTCTCAGCCGCGAGTACAGGGTCTTGGCGATCTTCGTGGTCGTCGTGGCCGTGTTGCTGGCTTTCGGGAACGCCAGTCTCGAGAGCAGTTCCTGGCTGATCGGTGTCTCCTTCGTATTGGGTGCTGTCGCCTCCGGCCTGGCCGGCTTCTTCGGCATGCGCATCGCCACGCTGGCCAACGTCCGTACGACCAGTGCGGCACGTACCAGCCTGAACAAGGCGCTGGATGTCGCTTTCAGTGGCGGCGCCGTCATGGGCATGGTCGTCGTCGGCCTGGGCGTGATCGGCCTGAGCGCGCTGTACATCCTCTACTCCAATCTCTACGGCGACGCCTGGGGCACGACCCGGATCCTGCAGGTGATTTCCGGCTTCTCGCTGGGCGCCAGCTCGATCGCCCTGTTTGCGCGTGTCGGTGGCGGTATCTATACCAAGGCTGCTGACGTGGGAGCCGATCTGGTGGGCAAGGTCGAGGCCGGCATCCCCGAGGATGATCCGCGCAACCCCGCGGTGATCGCCGACAACGTCGGTGACAACGTGGGCGATGTGGCCGGCATGGGCGCCGACCTCTTCGAGTCCTACGTCGGCTCGATCGTCGGTTCGATGATTCTGGGCGTGGCTTTCGTTCCCGGCAATCTGAACGCCGTGATTCTGCCGCTGGTACTGGCCGCCGTCGGGATCGTCGTCTCGATCATCGGAACCTTCTTCGTCCGCACGAAGGAAGGTGGCAATCCGCAGGCCGCGCTGAACATCGGAACTTTCGGGGCGGGCGCGCTCATGGTCGTCGCTTCGTTCTTCGTCATCCAGCGGATGCTTCCGGCGGACGTCTCCCTGGGTGTCTTCATCGCCACGGTGGTCGGCCTGGCCGGTGGCATTGCCATTGGTGTCATCACTGAATTCTACACCGCCGAGGACAAGAAACCCGCGCAGGGCATCGCCAAAGCCAGCGAGACGGGCTCGGCCACGAATATCATCGGCGGCCTGGGGTTGGGAATGCAATCGACCGCGTTGCCGATCATCGTACTGGGTGTCGTGATCCTGGTCGCCCATCACTACGCCGGTCTGTACGGCATTGCAATCGCGGCCCTGGGGATGCTCTCGACGACCGGCATCCAGCTGGCGGTGGACGCCTACGGTCCGATTGCCGACAACGCCGGTGGCATCAGCGAGATGGCCGGACTGGGCGCCGAGGTCCGCGAGCGTACCGACAAACTGGACGCCGTGGGCAATACGACCGCTGCGATCGGCAAGGGCTTTGCGATCGGTTCGGCCGCGTTGACGGCCTTGGCCATGTTCAGCGCCTATCAGCACATCGTTGGCCTCGAAAAAATCGATCTGCTCGTGCCCACGGTTCTGGTGGGCCTGCTCTTCGGTTCGATGCTGCCGTTCCTGTTCTCCAGCTTCGCCATGGACGCCGTCGGCCGCGCCGCCTTCTCGATGATCGAGGAGGTGCGCCGACAGTTCAAGGAGATCCCCGGCCTGATGGAAGGCACCGCAACCGCGGACTTCCGTCGCTGCGTCGACATTTCGACCAGTGCGGCCATCAAGGAAATGATCCTGCCGGGAATGATCGCCGTATTGGCCCCAGTCGCTGTCGGTTTCCTGGGCGGACCGGAGATGCTGGGTGGTATGCTGGCCGGCGTGACCGCCACGGGCGTGCTGCTGGCCCTGTTCCAGTCCAACGCCGGGGGCGCCTGGGACAATGCCAAGAAGCACATCGAAGTCGGGCACTTCGGCGGCAAGGGCAGCGAAGCGCACAAGGCTGCTGTCGTCGGCGATACCGTGGGCGATCCGTTCAAGGATACCTCGGGACCGAGTCTGAACATCCTGATCAAGCTGATGTCCGTCATCAGTGTGGTGATCGCTCCGTTGCTGGTTCGCTAGTCAGCGGCACGAGGGTCCTGCAGCCCCCGCCGGTTCGTCCGGCGGGGGCTTTTTCGTGCGGGATCCAGGGGAGGGGCGGCGGAGGCAAAACCGACTCCGGGCAAAT
>JANTGJ010000154.1 GCA_024762975.1 Candidatus Krumholzibacteriia bacterium | reverse complement strand
GAACTGCCTGTGGAATCGGCAGTTGGGGTTGGGGCAGTGGGGCGGCCGCCATTCTGGGCGTGTAGTGGGGCAGATAAACATGTCCGGTCCACTGCAAGCAGCAGACCGGACACATTTGTTGAGGCACAACTAACACACTAGACGAGGATCCACTCCCGGGCCGGATCTTCTGCCAGAGATTGGTCGTCCAAGGTGGTGGTGCCGGTCGCCACCGGGTTGCCGCGGACCCGGAATCCCTGCAATAGCCGATGCAGGTTGGAGGCCTGCTGAGTCAGGTCGGCCGTCGCCGAAGCGGTTTCCTCGGAGGTCGCCGTGTTCTGCTGGGTCACCTCGTCGACCTGTGTGATGCCTTCGCTGATCTGCGAGATTCCTTCCGCCTGCTCACGTGAGGCGGTGGCGATCGCGTCGATCAATTCGGCGCTCTGAGCGATGCCCTCGACGATTTTCTGAAGGGCTTCCTGGGTTTCGACCGCGACGTCGGATCCGTTTTTCACCGAATCGACCGAACTGCCGATCAATGTCGTCGTCTCCCGGGCGGCCTTGGCGCAACGGCCCGCCAATTGCCGCACTTCTTCGGCCACGACGGCGAAGCCTTTGCCGTGACTGCCGGCGCGGGCCGCCTCGACAGCAGCGTTGAGTGCGAGCAGATTCGTCTGGAAGGCGATGTCGTCGATCACGCCGATGATACTGCTGATCCGATGGCTCGAATCGCTGATTTCACCGATCGCTTCGACCATCACTTCCATTTTCCGTGAGCCCTCAACGGTATCTTCGCGTGCGGCGACGGTCAATCGACTCGCTTTGTCCGCGTGCTCGGCATTGGCTTGGACCTGGGATCTGATCTCGGTCATGGAAGCGGAAATCTCCTCCAGAGAGGCGGCTTGTACCGTGGCGCCCTGCGACATGGAATCGGTCGATTCGGAGATCTGACGCGATCCGCCCTGCACGCGGTCCGCTGTAGCGGTCACTTCATGGATTACCCGATTCAGACTGTTCGACATATCCCGCAGTGCACGACCCAGTTCATCGTGTTCCGAAGCGATTTCCACCTCGCGTGTGAGATCCCCGTCGGCGATGGCTCGAGCCACATCGACCTTCGTTTGCAGACTCTCGGCCATTCGGTTCAGGGCGGAGCCGAGATCGCCTACTTCGTCGCGACTGGACGTCTCCAGGCGTTGGCCCAGATCGCCGCGCGCAACCGTGTCGGCGAATTCGACGGCACGCAGCAGGGGGCGAGTCACCAATCGCGCGGTCATCCACATCAGTGCGCCCGCCAACAGCAGCATGACGACGGTGATGGTCGCGCTGGTTCTTGCCAGGGTATGGACGGGGGCCATCAACTCGTCCAGATCGGCGCTGACGATTGCATACCAATCCGTGCCAGGTACTTCCCGGTACGCCATCAGCCGGGTGGTATCATCCTTTTCGTACTCGAGAAATCCCGAATCCCCCGGCTCACGCTTCGTAAGATCCAACTCGCGGTCCTTCAGGAAACCGTCCATTTCGCGTCCGGCGATCAAGGAGCCATCTCCGCGGACGAGGCAGGCATAGCCGTTCTGACCGATCGACAGCGGAGCGACATGCGCCGTGGCGAAGTAGTTCAGGTCGATGACTCCGACGAGCAAACCGACGATCTGGTCATCCTTGAGTATGGGAGCGGCAATGCCGATCGATGCGACTCCATTGGGGTCGGGTTTCGGATCGGAGATTGCAACCTGGCCGGTGGCCAACTCCGCGATGCATTCCTGGTCCGTGGCCGCGGGGTTCTCGATCAGTTCCGGAGCGCTGGCAGCGACCACGTTGCCCTGTGGATCAGCGAGCATCAGTCTCGAGTAGTGACGGTACTCATCCAGTTGTGCCGCCAGATTCTCCGATGCGGCCTTCCGACTGGAACGGCCGATGAACGAGTCCTCCAGCGCACGGGAATAGACATCCTGCTTACTCCAACCGGTGATTTCCCGCGTTCGCTCCCGGGTGAACCAGGACGAAGTGAAGTCCGCGAAAACCGTCGCTTTACTGGCCAGTTGTTCGTTCAGGTCGTGCTCCAGCGCGCCGCGGGCTACGAAGAAGTTGCTGGCTGCCACGACTACCAGTCCGAGCAGGATCATACTCAATGACGGCAGCAGGATCTTGGTATTGAGCTTCACATTCATGTCCTTTCGCTCCCGTTCTGCAAACCGACGGGCGACCCTTGGGGTCCGATGGATTCGGGGCGTTGCCGGTCGCCAGCGGGGAAAGACCTCGACCGGACCGTTCAGGTCGGGGTCTTTCCGACCGGCAGGTTTCTATTCGACGATTTCCGCCAGACTCAGGATGTCATAGGAGATATCCAGGCCGAGTCTCTCGGCAGCCGCCGCGTTGATGTACAGCTTGGGTTTGGTGTCGAACTTGACCGGAACGTCCGAAACATTCTTTCCGTCGACCAGAACATCCACCAACGAGTCAGCCAGGTAGGCTCCCAGTTTCAGATCGTCAGCTGCCAGGCCACAGAGCGCGCCGTCCTTGACCGGTTTCTGGGCGTAGGCCAGAACTGGAGTCTTGCCGGCGAGGGCAACGATCTTGGCCGTGTTGTCCATGACCAGGGATTGCGAGCCGATCAGGAAGATCGAATGCTTGCCGGCCTCCGCGGCGACGGTCGCTTCGAGCTCTTCCACACTGGTCAGGTACTTGGCCTGGTAGTCCAACCCCAGCTTGGCGCAGACGGCTTTGGTGTCCGCATCGTTGATCGCCGAACTGGGGTGTCCCTTCTCCAGGAGCAGATACACGGAGGTCATACCCGGGACGACCGCAGTAAATGTCGAGAATTGCGATTCGGCCGACAGCGCATAGGACACACCGGTGATGTTGCCTTCGGGATGCTCGAGGTTCCCGATCACGCCCAGGTGGCCGGGGTGGTTGCTTGCACCGACGAAGGTCGGGATCGAAGGACCGAATTTGCCGGCCGTCTTCGTGCCGCTCGAGCGCATGATGACCATGCCCGCCTTCGTCTGCTGGAATTCGGCCATGGTAGCGCTCAGGGCGTCGGCGTCAGGAAGAGCCTTGCGATATTCCAGTTTGATCTGCGGAGCGATCTCGGCAAGGCGTGCTTCCATGCCGGAAACGACACGATTCGACATGCCGGATTTGGCGAACCAGGCAACGCCGACTTCGATCTCTTCGGCCCAGGCGTTGGCGCCCATGGCGGCCAGAGCCACCAAAGTGAGGGCCAAAACAGTCTTCTTCATTTCTGTCCCCTTTTGCGGGTTGTCTATGGTGAGTCTGTACGAAAAATACGGAAAATCCGTATTGTGCTGCGCGTATTCTCGGTCCATTGGAATCGAACTTGAGGAAAATTCGATCGCTTTGACCTCGTGTTTCGCAGGGCGGAGCTGAGTGTGAGTGGTAGAAAAAGGGGCCCCGGAATCCTCCGGAGCCCCTCTTGTCGGATGGGTACCATGATCAGCGAATCAGTATCACCCTGCGCACTCGCTCGCCACTTTCGGCGCGCAGCCGGTAGAAATACAGGCCGTCCGCGGCCCGACCACCGGATTGGGACCTGCCGTCCCATTGCAGGCGATGCTGTCCCTGACCGAGAACGCGATCGGCTACGGTCCGGACCAGGCGCCCGCGCAGGTCGAAGACCTGCAGACTGACCCGCTGGTCGTGGGGAAGAGCAAAGGCCAAGGTGCTGGTGGAACTCGCCGGGTTGGGCCAGCTGTTTCCGACTCGGAACGAGAACCGGGTTTCGCCTTCTTCGACCGGCGATGGACTGACGCCCCGCACGATTGCGCGCAGTCCCGGATCGGCGATCGTCTGGCCAAAGTATCCGTCGTCGGCCACGACGCGCCACCAACTGGTGTGATCCGGTTCCAACTCCAGGACATCGATCGAAGTGGAAAGGAAGGGGATGCCGGGCTTGCTGATATAGATGTCATCGAACTCGGCCGTTCGTGAGATCTCCAGTCGATACAGTACGCCTTCCCCATCGGAATCGATCGATGCCGACCAGGTGAACAAGGCCATTCCGGTGTCGAAGATCTCACCGGCTGCCGGCAGCAGGGCCTGGAAAGCGCCCGGCGGATTGTTCACGGGAGCCGCATGCCAAGGCCGGTAGTTGATATAGTCGCTGACGGCGTCTCCAGTGCCGGACGGGTTGTAGTCAATGGTCCCGTCGACAGAGTCCCATGGGCCCGACGCATCGCCCCACCAGTTGTTGAGCGCATTCACCGTCACTGCCGAAGTCAGATTCCGCATACCAAAGTTGCCGTTGCCGGTGATATCCGCATCCGTGATGTCGGCGGAGATGGTCGGATTGACATCCAAGCCGTCCTGGACGTTGTCGACCAGGCGGATCTTCACGAAATCCAGATCATCGACGCGAACCCGGACACCATCATTGCCGGACTGGGAACTGCCGCCGCGATTCCAGGTGAAGCGATCCATCGTTCCGCTGGTCGTCGTGATGTTTCCGTATCCGGAATTGCCTCCGTAGGCGAACCAGACGCCATGAATGTCGACCACGCTGTTGTTCTGGAAGAACAGGCCATACCAGTCACCCGGTGCTGGAGCGGTCGCGTTGCCGTCGCCGTTGGTATCGCCGCCATGGCTGTCGTCCATCAGTGAGGTGAACCAGATCGGTTGTCCGCTGGCGGCCAGCAACGTGCCGTGGACCGTCAAAGACGCGGATGTCGTGGATCCCTTGAATATTGAGCCGGAACCGAGTGACAAGGTGTCTCCGGCCACTACACTCGGGGCACTGAGCAGGATCGGGAACTCGGCGGATGAACCCCAGAACCAATGTTCGCCGGCGGGACCGGCTCCGCCGATCGAGCCGGTGACCAGGATCCCGTTGGTGCCGTTGCCCGAACCGGTAATCGCACTGGTCAGGTTGCCCGGATTCTGCTGGATTCGGAAGCCGTAGGCGCCGTTGTTGACACAATCGATTGTGCCCAGAACCGGCGGGTTGGTGGGCGTGAGTTCGAAGCCGTCCGTCGCGTTGTTTGAAAAGGTCAGGTTGTCCAGATTCGAGTCGACGCACCGCACCCGGCCACCGTCGTTGCCGCTACCGTGGATGCCGCCTCCATTCCAGTACAGCTCCGCTGCGGTGCCGCTGGTGGTCGTGACCGAACCGTAGTTGGAGCTTCCACCGTAGGCGACCTGGAAATTATTCAGATCGGCACGCGAACCGTTCTGGAGGAAGATGCCATATCCCTCCGCGCCGGTCGGGACGGTGCCCGCTCCGTCATTGTTCGTATCACCGCCGTGAGCGTCGTCGGTCAGCGAAGTGAACCACACATCGGCTCCGCCCGGCGACTGCAGGACGCCATCGAGATTGACCGACAGGCTGGCTGAATTGAACCCCCATTTGGAGACAGTCCCCGGAGCGCACTCCAGCGTATCGGCGGTCACGCTGACCGTTCCCAGGATAATCGGCATCGAGGGACCACTGGCCCAGGTCCAGAGCTGCGACGGCTGGGTCCCGCCGAGCATGCCGCTGACGTAGATTCCATTCGTGCCATTGCCCGAACCCGTAGTGTTGCCCGGCAGATTGCCGGGATTCTGGTTGATACGCATGCCGTATCCACCATTGTCCGCAAGGTGAAGCATGTCCAACACCGGCGGAACGGTGGGGCTGATCTCGAATCCATCCTGACCGTTGTTCGTACAGGACAGGTTGCGCAGATCGGATACCAGGACCACGACGCGCGCACCGTCGTGGGCGTTGCCGTGGCAACCGCCGCCATTCCAGCTCAACTCGGCCGCGACGCCGCTCGTGGTCGTCATGCCTCCATAGTTGGAAGCACCGGCATAGGCGACATGGAAATCGTTCAATCGGGCACTGCCGCCGTTCTGCAGGAAGATTCCATAGCCGGCGCCCCCGACCGGCGTAGTGGCGTTGCCGTCGCCGTTGGTGTCGCCACCGTGCGCATCGTCGGCAAGTGACGTGAACCAGGTATCGGCGCCGGGAGCCGAGCGCAGGAGCCCGCCACTGTTGACATTGAGACTGGCTGTCGTAAAGCCGAACTTCACGAACGTGCCCGCGGCGATGTCCAACGTATCGGCGCCGGCCAGATACACCGTTCCCAGAGCGATGGGGAAGGCGGGGGTCGTGGCCCATGACCAGATCCGGTCTGTTGCCGCACCGCCGATGGTTCCGTTCAGGTATACGGCGTTTGTGCCATTGTTGGCACCGATGATCGTGCCGTCCATGTCACCCGGATTCTGATTCACTTTGCCGCCATAGGCACCGTTGCCATCCAGCTGCAATGCGGTCAGGACGGGGGGCGAGGTCGGCCAGATCTCGAAACCGTCCACCGCATTGCCCTGAAAATGGACGCCGTTCAGAGATACCAGATCTGCCGTCGAACGGATGCCGTCGTTGGCAGAATCGTTGCACCCGCCACCGAGCCAGTCGATCGATGCCGCGATACCGCTGGTTGTCGTGACGTTCGCGTAGTTGGAAGAGCCTCCATAGGCGGTCCGGGTATCGCGGAAGGTCAGTGTTGCGCCGTTCTGAACGAAGATGGACCGCCAGTCGCCGCCGGCCGGCGAAGTCGCGCTGCCGTCCGCATTCGTATCACCGCCATGGAGATCGTCGTGGATCGAGGTGAACCAGCTATCCCCCAGCGATCCGGGATCCGGCAAGGTCTCGAGGTGGCCGTTGACGGTGATGGTGGAATTGACTCCATCGAATTTCACGACCGATCCGGGGTCGATCTGCAAGTGGTCGCCGGCCGGGATCGTCAACGCCCCGACGATGACCGGCAGGCCGGAATTCGCTCCCCAGTTCCAGGTGCCGTCCGGTTCCGCTCCGCCCAGCGTTCCTGTCACATAGATGCCATTTCGGCCATTGCCCGAACCGCTCAAGTTGGACGGAAGATGCCCCGGATTCAGGTTGATCTTGATCGCGTAGTTGCCATTGTCCAGGCAGTTGATCGCGTCGAGTGTAGGCGGGACGCTTGATCGGATCACCAGGCCGTCGGTGCCGTTGTCCGAAAACACGAGATTCCGCAGATCGGTCAAACCGGCGTAGATCTCTGTTCCCTCGGCGAGGCAGTGGCGCGCACCACCCCCATCCCAGAGAATCTGCGTTGCGATTCCACTGGTGGTCTGCAGACCGGCGTATCCCAGGCGTCCAGCGTATTCGATCAGTGTATGGCTCAGGTCCAATATCGCGCCGTGCTGGGCAAAGACGCTAAGCCAATCGCCGGGCGCTCCGACCGGTAGCGAGCTGGTGAAAACCACTTCCGAGCCCGGGGTGCCCTGGCAGATCAGCGTGCCGTTGACCGTCAGGCTCGAATTGAGCGGAAACAGAACGGTGACACCGGCCTCGATGGTCACCGTATTGCCGCTCGAGATCGTCAGGGGAGTATTGGCGATGTAAGGACTGTCGGCCGCAATCAGATCGCCTGAAATTGACCCTCCAATCGGCGTCTGGGCGTGCGCGGGCATGGCGAATCGAGCAACGCTGCACAATACAATGAGTGAAATTGACAGGAAATTGGCACGGAAAGGCAGGTGAAAATGTCGAGACACGGGGCACCTCCGCGGAGTCGACTGAGGGATCAGCCGGTCGGAATGGAAAAAACATGACATCAGACATATAGTATTGTCGTGTTCC
>JANTGJ010000153.1 GCA_024762975.1 Candidatus Krumholzibacteriia bacterium | reverse complement strand
GGATTGGAATGGCCCCTGGCAGGCGGTCCGGGGAGCTGGATTGTTGATCGGTGCCGCCTTCCTGATACTT
Source organism: Candidatus Krumholzibacteriia bacterium (assembly GCA_024762975.1). Classification (GTDB taxonomy): domain Bacteria; phylum Krumholzibacteriota; class Krumholzibacteriia; order LZORAL124-64-63; family LZORAL124-64-63; genus JANTGJ01. The sequence goes on along the minus strand of JANTGJ010000153.1, from coordinate 7,575 downwards.
GGGGCCCGGGCCCATGATGGTCGCGCCTTTCTGGGATGGAAAACCTGGCGCGACCGGAACCACAACCTGAAATCAGCCGACATCGAGTTGCAAACCGACGGAATATTGGGGCGAGTGAGACATCCGTGGTACACGGCAACCCTCTTTTTGATCGCGTTCTGCCTGCCCTGGACGGATCTGAATTTGATCTGGAGAACGATTTTCTTTGTCTACACCTTGATCGGTACCATTCTCGAGGAAAAAAAATTGACAAAAGAACTAGGATATAAATATTTGGTTTACCGGGAACAGGTTCCACGATTCTTGCCAAAATGGCGTCCCAAGGATTCAGGCCAGTCGCTCGACTGAAGGGGCGAAAAAGCGTATTTCAACCAAAATAATTTTATGTTTCATCATCTCGACTCCGAATTTTCCGAATCGCGGCGTCCCGCAAACAATCCCCTGGAAACACTTTCTTGATATCCCCTGTCCTCTTGTCCTGTATGGGGTTGTAGATTCTGAAATTTAATTCGGATAAAAAGGACCATGTGACTCTTTTGTGAGGAAATCTATCTTTGTGTTCTGCTATTGTATTAGGGTCCCGGGGGAAATGAAGATCCACAGTTGCGCTACAGCACCCGATTCCACTGTCGCTCGCCTGGATTCTCTTTCGCCTTCAAATCGCATACGTACAAACCAGAACGTTTTTAGGGGAGGCTGGAATGATGCGAACGAAATTGCTGTTCCTGTTCTTGGCGGTATCTCTCGCCGTGGCCGGTATGGCCCACGCAGCGACGATTCCGCTGGCAGGCGATGAGTCCAAGCTGGAAGTGACCAGCGACAAGGCCGGTGGACTCGATCTGCGGGTCGAGGTCGGACAATTGCAGACTCTGGACGTCGGAACCAAGGGGGGACAATTCACCCGCCTGGTCATTCCCGGCTTCCACACCTCGATGATCGAAGGCCAGCCCGAGCTGCCGATGATGAACCGCCTGATCTCGGTGCCCTTCGGCGCCACGGCGCGGGTCGAGGTCAGCAACGTGCAGACGCGCAAGGTGAAACTCGCCGACTACGGGATCACGCTGCCGATCATGCCCGCCCAGCCGAGCATGTCCAAGAGCGCGGATCCCGCCTCGGTTCCGTTCATCTACGATGCGGCCTCGTATCGTCAGAACGAAGTGCGCCGCGAGCTGGTTCGCCTGGTCGACCAGGGCACACTGCGTGCAATGGACATCAGCCGCCTGGAGATCTCCCCGGTAGCCTACTACCCCGGCTCCGGTGAGCTGGAAGTCGTCGAGAGCATGGACGTGCAGGTCGTCTTCGACGGCGCCGACAAGGCTGCCTCTCGCGACCGCATCGAGTCCACATACAGCCCCTTCTTCGAGCACCTCTACGCCGGCATCGCCGGTACGAAGGGCTTCCACGACGACTATCCCGACCGGGTGCAGAACGTCGTGACCATGGTCGTCGTGACTCCGCCGGAGTTCGAGGCCCAGATGCAGAACTTCATCGACTGGAAAACCGAGCGCGGTTTCCACGTGATCAAGGCCGTGACCGGTACGCCGGACGTCGGTACGACCACGACGTCGATCCAGGCCTATCTCCACAACCTGTACAACAACGCGACGCCCGAGCTGCCGGCTCCGAGTTTCGTGCTGTTCGTCGGTGATGTCGCCCAGATGCCGACGTGGACGATGGGTGGCGACGCCACGGACCGTCCCTACTGCGCGGTCGACGCCGACCTGGTTCCGGACATGTACTACGGACGCTTCAGCGCCACGAACCCGGCCGAGCTGCAGGCCCAGCTGGACAAGACGCTGATGTATGACCAGTTCACGATGCCGGATCCGAGCTACATGAGCAACGTGACGCTGATCGCCGGTGTGGACTCGGGCTTTGCACCGACGCACGGCAACGGCCAGATCAACTACGGCACCGAGCATTACTTCAATGCTTCGCACGCGATCTACAGCAACACGTTCCTGTATCCGCTCAGCGCCGACCCCGTGGAGGGGCAGATCATCCAGTCGATCAACGACGGTATCGGCTATCTGAACTACACGGCGCACGGCTCGACCACTTCGTGGGCCGATCCTTCGATGAGCCAGTCCGACATCAACGGCATGACCAACGACGGAAAGTACTTCCTGGCCGTTGGCAACTGCTGCCTGACGTCGACCTACGACATCGGCGAGTGCTTCGGTGAAACCTTCCTGCGCGCCGCCAACAAGGGCGCCGTCGGTTACATCGGCGGCTCGAACTCGACCTACTGGGACGAGGACTACTGGTGGGGCGTCGGCTACCACGCCTCCAGCGAGATCGACGGTACCGCATGGCCGGTCGCCTCGACGGGCCTGGGCGCCTACGATGGCCTCTTCCATGAGAACGGCGAGCCGGTCGATTCGTACTATGTGACGAACGACGCGGTCATTTTCTCCGGAAACCTGGCCGTCATGGAATCCGGTTCCGCTCGTACCGAGTACTACTGGAATATCTACAACCTGCTGGGCGATCCGAGCCTGTCGAACTACCTGGCCCCGGTCGCGAACACGATCACGCACCCCGAGACCGTCTTCGTGGGCAACCCGAGCATGATGGTCTGGGCGGACGCCGGCAGCTACGTCGGATTGACCCAGAACGGCGTCCTGATGGGTGCCGGCACGGTCGACGCCAGCGGCAGCCTCGAAGTCCAGTTCCTGGAGCTGTTGACCCCCGGCGTGCCGATGAAGATCGTCGTCACGGCCCAGAACCGTGAGACCTACATGGCCGACATCAACGTCATCGTGCCCGCAACGGTCACGATCGACCCGATGGTGATCGACGTGCAGACCCCGACCGACATCACCGTGACGGTGATGGACGCCGACGGCGTGCTGCCGCAACCGGGTATCGAGATCTGGGCCGAGGGTCTGGAATACTCGACCACTCCGGTCATGACCGACGCCAACGGTGTCGCGGTCATCTCGGTGTTCGCCGATTACGGACCGGCACTGGGAATCGTCGGCCAGGACCCGGCCGAGCCCTACGAGCTGTTCCGCCAGATGGTTACGGTCAATGCCGCCTCCCTGACGGCGCCGGACCTGACGGTCAGCACCGACATCGGCCTGTCCGACGCGTTCGCGTTGAATCTGCCGGGCGTGTTGAACGCGACGGTAACCGAGCCGGGCCACACGCTGTACGCGGCGTTGCTGGACGGTACTCTGCTGAGCACGACCGACGTCGCGCTTGCCGTGACGCCGACCAGCCTGACCAACATCACGGGCCTCATCGCCGTCCCCGGCTATGACGTGTATTCCGAGGTCTTCGAAGTGATCGAGGCTTACGGCACCGTGTCCGGTGTCGTCACGAACGACGGGACGCCGATGGCCGGCGTGGTCGTCAACTGTCTCGACGAGTTCGGCGGCAATGTCTTCAGCGCCACGACCGACGCGTCCGGCGCCTATGCCTCACCCGAGGAAATTCTCGTCGATGACTACACGCTCGTCGTGGATCACTTCGGTTACCTGCACTACGATCAGTCGGTATTCGTGAACTACGGCGCGAACGCTTTCGACATCGCCCTGGAAGCGGCTCCGGCCGGCGTCCTGTCCGGTGTCGTGATCGATGCCGACACCTTCGAACCGCTGCAGGGTTCGGTCCGCGTGTACCGCACGGACACGGGTGAGCTGTACGACGAAGTCGTCTGTGACGTCGACGGATCGTTCGCCACCGGAGACCTGCCGTACTTCGACTACGAGATCCGCGCCCGCGCCTGGCACCATGTGCCGGTCACGCTGGTCATGACCATCGATCAGCCCGAGGTCGTGAAGAACTTCGCCCTGACGGCGACCAACGGCGACATCCTGCTGATCGACGACGGCGGCGTCGCCGGCGCCAAGGTCGACAAGTTCGGCGGCAAGCGCGGCGACGAACTCGTCTCCCCGGGCTATGTCTCCAGCGGTGCCAAGAGCGCCACCCAAATAACGACGGACCTCGAAGAGATGGGTTACTTCGTCAAGGTCGAGCCCGCCTCGACGGTCGACGTGAACATCTTCTTCGACTACGACCTGGTCATCCTGGCCTGTGGTGACAATACCACGACGCTGTCCAACGGAGCCCTGAAGTCGGCCCTGGTCAACTTCGCACAGGCCGGTGGACACATCCTGCTCGAGGGTGGAGAACTGGGCTACGACCAGTACGGTGACGCGGAATTCGCGACGCACGTCCTGCACTCGAATGATTGGAACCATGACTCGTCCGGCGACGTGACCGTGAACGACGCCACGGCGTACATCCTGAACAATCCGAACCCGGCCTGTGTGCCGATGACCTGCACGTATTCCGGCTATGGCGACAGCGATGCCATGGTACCGCTGCCGGATGCCGAAATGCCGATGAACTGGTCGACCTACCCGACGGATGCCTCGGTGATCACGTATGATCCGAACCCGGCTCCGGAGGGCGGCCAGATCGTCTACTTCACCTTCAACTACCTGGCCCTCGACCAGGGTCGTTACGCTCTGCTCGAGAACGCGATCCTGTGGCTGATGACGCCCGAGGTCGGCAATAGCTCGATCAGTGGCCAGGCCATGCTCGTAGGTGAGACCGACCACTCCGGCATCACCATCACCGCCATTCCGAATGGTGGCAGCGTGACGACCGGCGTCGACGGTTCGTACACCCTGCCCGGCCTGTATGCCGGAACCTACACGGTCATCGCTTCGAAGACCAACTGGGCCACCCAGGCCGAGGAAGTCGCCCTGGCCGACGGTGAACAGCGGACCGACGTGAACTTCGCCTTGACCGGAACGACCGAGATGACGACCTGCAGCACGCCGGGCCTGGCGATCGTCGACAACGAGACGATCAGTGACTCGATCAACGTCACCGAAGAGGGCACGATTTCCGCAGTTCGCGTGTACGTGGATATCACGCACACGTGGCGTGGCGATCTTCAGGTTTCGTTGCTGAGCCCGGCCGGCACCGAAGTCCTGCTGCACAACCGCAGCGGTAGCAGTGCCGACGACATCCTGGGCTGGTACCCGGATGAGCTGTCACCCGAGGGCGGCGACCTGAACACGCTGATCGGCGAAGCGCTGGTCGGTGACTGGACCCTGGTCGTGACCGACAACGCCGGTGGCGACACCGGTACGCTCAACGAGTGGTGCCTGCACTTCATCTACGACGAGCCGATCGTGGCCAACGACAACCTGCCGATCGCCGTCAACGCGATCAGCGGCGGCATGGGTTTGACCTGGGAAGTCAACCCGGCCGGCGTCGAAGGTTACAATGTGTACCGCCGCACTGAAGATTCGGCCCTGACGCGCCTGAACGACGAGCTGATGCCCGTCGGTAACGGTCGTCTGAGCTTCATCGACTCGGGCATCGGCCTGAGCAACGGCGAGACGGTATTCTATACCTACACCCTGGTCCGCGGCGGCGTCGAAGGCGGCTTCGCCCAGGAAGTCCAGGCCAAGTTCGAGTCGGGTCTGCCGAAGGTATTCGCCCTGAACGGGAACTATCCGAATCCCTTCAATCCGATGACGAACATCAGCTTCGACCTGCCCCAGTCGACCCATGTGCGCCTGAACATCTACGATGTCTCCGGCCGCCTGGTGAAGACCCTGGTGGACGAAGTCAGGCCGGCTGCCACGCACACGGTCCTGTGGGACGGCACCAACGGTCGCGGCGCACGCGTCGCCTCCGGTGTCTACTACTACCAGGTGCAGACGGACAGCCAGACTGCGACGAGCAAGATGCTGCTGATCAAGTAGCATGACCCCGAAGAGGCGACGGCTTCGGCCGTCGCCTCTTCTATTTGTGTTATAATTATGGTTGAGATTCGAAGAACCCGGCCCGACCGCAGGCACCCCTACAGCCAGCGAACCGAAAGAGCCCTCTGGAAGGCAGACTGAACATGAACAACGCTGATGTGACATCCCGCGCCCTGCGCCTTCTGGTGCTCGTTGCGCTCGTGCTGATGCTGCCGCTGCTTGCGGCCGCAGAAGACGAAATCTACCGCGACGCCAAAGGACTCCCGCTCTGGGAGAACGCGACCTGGACCGACGCCCCCGTGCGGATCGAACTGCCCAACCACGAGGCACTCGAGACTCTGCTGGATCGTGTCCCGATCCAGAGTTTCAGCCGGGACCAGATCGATCTGGTCTACACCGATGCCAAGCATTTCCACCTGGTCTTCGAACCCCGTGTGACCGAGGCCGAAAAGGCCGCGTTGCAGGATGCGGGGTATGCGCTGATCGAAATCCCGGATCTGGACCGGATCGGCCGCGAGTTGACGGAGGCGCGTTGGCGGGCCGAGGCCCAGGGCAAGGCCGTGCAGGACAAATCCAAGTTGACCTATCCGACCAACGCCGAGATCGGCACCGGTCTGACGGCGCTGGCCAACACCTATCCGAGCATTTGCCGGGTCTTTACCTGGGGCCAATCGGTCCAGGGCCGCGACCTGTGGGGAATCGTGATCAGTGACGACGTGCAGAACTCCGAGGCCGAACCCGAGGTGCGGCTATCCTCGACGATGCATGGCGACGAACCGGTTGGAACGGTGCTGTTGTACGAAATGGCGCACTATCTGGCGCAAAATTACGGACAGCCCGGCTACGACGAGGTCACCAATCTGGTCAACTCGACCGAGATCGTGTTCCTGCCGATGCACAATCCCGACGGGAACGCGTTGGATCAGCGCTACAACGCCAACAACGTGGATCTGAACCGCAACTACCCTGAACCGGCAGGTACGCACCCAACGCAGGAGATCGAAAACATCCACATGATGAATCTCCTGTCGAGCCACCATTTCGTCATCGGCGCCAACATGCATACCGGCGCCCTGGTATTCAACTACCTGTGGGACTACACCTACACACTGGCCCCGGATGACGTCGCCTGCGCACAGCTGGCGCTGGCCTATTCGACGACCAATCTTCCGATGTACAACGGCAGTTTCCCGCAGGGCATCACCAACGGCGCCGATTGGTACGTCGCCGACGGGACCCTGCAGGACTGGACCTACTATAGTACCGACTGCATCGGCGGAACGATCGAGTTGTCGAACACGAAATGGCCGGCCGAATCGACCCTGGACGGTCTCTGGGACGACAACCGGCAGAGCATCCTGAATTTCATCGATGCGGTGCACAACGGCATCAGCGGTGTCGTGACCGGTTCGGACACGGGCCTGCCCCTGGACGCCGAAATCACCATCACCGGCAATTCGAAAACCGTACACACCGACCCGTCCCACGGCGACTACTACAAGATCCTGCCCACCGGCACCTGGGAAATGACCGTGACGGCCGCCGGATACATTCCCCAGACGATCAGCGGCATCTCGACCACCTGGGGCTCGCCCACGGTGCAGGATGTGGTACTGAATCCCGTCGCCCACGGTGACGTGAGCGGCAACGTGGCCAGCGTGCTGGGCGCGCCTCTGGAAGCCTCGGTGCGCTTCTATAGCCTGCCGATCGGCACCCTGGTCGACGTGACCCCGACCGACGGGGCCGGCGACTATATGGCCAGCCTGGTCTATGGCGACTACCGCGTCGAGGCCTCGGCCAACGGGTATATTACCGCCAATGACACCATCACCGTGGGCGCCGC
>JANTGJ010000152.1 GCA_024762975.1 Candidatus Krumholzibacteriia bacterium | reverse complement strand
ATTGCAGGACATCGAGGCCACCAGCGGCCGGTTCGTCGTCAGCGGCTATTTCGAGACCGGGATGTACGAATTCGATTCCCGCTTCGCCTACATCGGAATGGAAGCGGCCCGCGCATTCTTCGAATACCCGCCGCAGGGTGCCTCCCTGCTGGGGCTGAAGGTGCGGGATCTGATGCGTGCCGATGTGGTGGCCGAGCGACTGGAAGTCCTGCTCGAGGATTCGTTCGGCCCCGGCTACTACGCCACCGATTGGATGGCCCTGAACAAGAACCTCTTCGACTGGATCAAACTCGAAAAGATCATTATGGTCCTGCTGCTGGGCATGATCATCCTGATCGCCGGCTTCAACATCATCGGCATCCTGACGATGATGGTCGGCGAGCGGCGACGTGAGATCGGTATCCTGCTGGCCATGGGCGCCCAGCGAAGGCAGGTGATGGGAATCTTCCTGATCAATGGAGCCTGGCTGGGACTGGTCGGCATCTTTTTCGGTAGCATCCTCGGACTGGCCGGGATCTTCTTCCTCGACCGGTTCGGGATCGCCCTGCCGGGGGATGTCTATTTCGTCGAGAAGGTACCTGTGCTGTTGCAGTGGACGGATTTCCTGTCGATTGCCGGCATTACCCAGGCGATGGCGCTGCTGGCCGGACTGTGGCCCAGCTGGGAAGCCTCGAACCTGAAGCCGATGGAGATCATCCGGTACACGTGATCAAGCCCGAGTCGCCCCGGTCGAAAGCGAGCTATACGCAGATGCAGCCGATCCTCGAAACCCGATCCCTGGACAAGTTCTTTCCGCGCACCGGCGGACGGGTCGATGTGCTGCGGGATTGCCATTTCGAATTACCGCGTGCCGGCAGCGTGGCGATTACCGGGCCCAGTGGATCGGGTAAGAGCACTCTGCTGAACATTCTCGGCGGGCTGGACGAGCCCTCGTCCGGCGAGGTGCTGCGCGAAGGCGTGGCGCTGGATTTTTCCGATCAGGGCGCACTGACGAATTGGCGCGCCGAAGTCGTCGGGTTCATATTTCAGTTCCACTTCCTGCTCCCGGATTTTACAGCTCGCGAGAATCTGCTGCTGCCGATCCGCGGGCGACGGAAGGTTTCCGGGAGCGACTTCGAAAGGGCAGACCGTTTTCTGGCCCTGACGGATTTGACCGATCGCGCCGATCATCTGCCCGGGGAACTCTCGGGCGGCGAACAGCAACGGATCGCCGTGGCGCGAGCGTTCATGAATCGTCCGCAGATCGTACTGGCGGATGAACCGTTTGGAAATCTCGATCATGAGATCGGGGCCCGGCTCGGGGAGACCCTCTTCGAACTGGGGCGCGCTGAGGACACCGGACTCGTGATCGTAACGCATGATCCGCAGTTGGCAGCCCGGGCCGACCGCCATCTGGCGCTCGTCGACGGCGCGCTGGTGGATGGACGCATGGCGGGAGAATCATGATCTGTCAGGTATGCGGCACGCGGACGGCGATGGTCCATCTCGAGGAATTCGATGGCGCGGAACGACGGCATCTCTGGCTGTGCGAGATCTGCGCACAGGCGCGCAACGACGACCGCTTTGTTCCGCAGGACGAGGACGAGGGCCAATCCGTGGGGAGCGGCGAGACCTTCGGCTCGTTCCTGGACCAGGGCTTCGATCCGGGCTTCGATCCGGAGGCTCCCGTCCACGAAGGTCCCGAGTTCTGCCCGGCCTGTGGTTTCGAACTCGTCCAGCTCGGAACCACCAACCGCCTGGGGTGCCCCACCTGCTACGAGACTTTTCGCGATCGTCTGCGACCGCTGTTGGTACGCATCCATCATCATTCTTCCCATCTGGGACGGATTCCGCGTCGTACCCTGGGAGAACCGTCTCTCGACGGTGAGATTGCACGGCACCGCGTTGCGCTGGAGAAGGCGATCGTGGCGGAACGGTACGAGGATGCCGCGCGCATGCGCGATCTGATCAGCCGGCTCGAGTCCGAGCGTCGTGGGACGAGCGGACGGGATGAGACTCCCGGAACGCCGGAGGGATCATGAGGGAATTCTTTGCCGACCTGGTGCAACGAATGCCGGCCTGGCTGGACGCCAGTGGACCGGAGGCCGGTATCGTGCTGTCGACCCGTGCTCGGCTGGCCCGCAATCTGAGGGCATTTCCGTTTCCCCACCATGCGTCTGCCGTGGAATTGGCGACGGTACGAGGCGAACTGGGCCGTCGTCTGGGTGAGTGCCCCGATCTGGCAGCCGCGCAACTGCTGGAATTGGGTGAGTTGGAGGATCGGGAGCTGCGTCTGCTGGTCGAATGCGGTCTGGTCGGCGCGGATCTGGTGTCCCAGCCGCAATCGCGTGCGCTCTACGCAGTTTCAGAAGATCGTTTTGTTCTGGTCAACGAGGAAGACCACCTTCAGCTGATCGCCCTGCGATCGGGATTTGCACCGAATTCGGCTTTGGACGCGGCCATGGATCTGGATCGCCGGGTGGAGGACCTGATCGATCCCGCTTTCGACGAGGAATGGGGCTATTTGACAGCGAGTCCGGCCGGAGTGGGAACCGGTCTGCGGCTTTCCGTGCTGCTGCACCTACCGGGGCTGGTACTTGCCGGGGAGATCGAGAAAATCTGTAATGCCCTGGGACAGTTGCAGTTCAAGGTTCAGGGTCTGTACCAGAAAGGGCGTTCGGTTCGTGGTGCGATCTTTCAGGTCTCGAATCTCGTCTGCCTGGGGCAGTCCGAAACCGAGATGGCCCGCGATTTTCGATTTCACCTGGGCAGACTGATCCAGCACGAGCGCAACGCTCGCGACCAACTGCTGGCGCGCGACCCGGTCGGTGTCGAAGACATGGTCCACCGCAATCTGGCCATATTGCGCAGCGCCCGGCTCATCACCTCGCAGGAAGCCATTGACCGCCTTTCACATGTCCGGTTGGGGGTCGATCTGGGAGTGGTCGCGGCTCCGGGCCTGGATTGTCTGAACGAGGTCTACCGGCGCAGCCGCAAAGCCCATCTGGAAGCTCTCGCCGATCGGAAACTCGATTCCAAGGCGCTTTCCCAGGCTCGCGCCGACTACCTCAGAGGCCTCGTTCAGGGGATTTGAAGGTCCCGCAAAACGAAGTTCCTCTTTCCCCAGTCAAGTCTCGCAGGATCCGGGCGATCATTATAGAATCTCCGGGGACCGGCCCCGGGGAGCGAAATAGCGAATCATGGCCGGCACCAGTATATTCAGGGTACGGTGGCGTGCGTCTTGCAACGCCACGTTCCGGCGCAGGAACGGATCCGCGACGGACCCACGACTCGATGGAGGCGCAGAGGAATGAATGACCGTTTTACGCAGCGCGTACGTAAGGTGCTTTTTCTGGCCCGTGACGAGGCCGGACGTCTGCAACACGACTACATCGGAACCGAGCACCTGCTGCTCGGCGTGATCCGCGAAGGCAGCGGTGTGGCTGCCAATGTCCTGCAACGGATGGGCATCGATTTCGAGCGAGTCCAGAAGGCTGTCGAGGACTCGGTTTCCGCACCGATGGGTCCCGTCAGCATCGGCGAGATTCCCTTCACGCCGCGGGCGAAAAAGGTGCTGGAGCTGTCCATCGACGAGGCTCGTCTGCACAACCACAATTACGTGGGTACCGAGCACCTGTTGCTGGCGCTCATCCGCGAGGGCGAGGGGGTCGCCGCGCGCGTACTGGCCGATCTGGGTGCCGACCACGAAAAGGCCAAGCGCGAGGTCATGAAGGCGCTGGGCGGCAGTTCCCGGCCCGGCGGACCGGCTGCCGGCCGCAAAGCGCCGAAGGAGAAGAAGGAGAATTCTGTTCTGGAGCAGTTCGGTCGCAACATGACCGACATGGCGCGGGAGGGGAAGCTGGACCCGACCATCGGGCGCACCCTGGAAATCGACCGCTGCATCCAGATTCTCAGCCGACGCAAGAAGAACAACCCCGTACTGATCGGCGAACCGGGCGTGGGCAAGACCGCCATTGTCGAAGGCTTCGCCACCAAGATCGTCGATGGCAACGTTCCGGCCCTGCTTCGTGACAAGGAAATCGTCACTCTCGACCTGGCCAGCGTGGTGGCCGGTACCAAGTACCGCGGCCAGTTCGAGGAACGCCTGAAGCAGATCATGGCCGAGGTGCGGGACAATCCCGATATCATTCTGTTCATCGATGAGCTGCACACGATCGTCGGTGCCGGTGGCGCCGAGGGCGCCATCGACGCCTCCAACATGCTCAAGCCTGCGCTGAGCCGCGGCGAGATCCAATGTGTCGGTGCCACGACGATGGACGAGTACCGCAAGTTCATCGAGAAGGACGGCGCGCTGGAACGACGCTTCCAGCCGGTGATGGTCAATCCGCCCAGCGAAGAAGAGACCGTCGAGATCCTCTTCGGCCTGCGCGACAAGTACGAAGCGCACCACCGCGTGCAATTCGACGACGAGGCCCTCAAGGCGGCCGTATTCCTTTCCAATCGCTACGTGTCGGGCCGTGCCCTGCCCGACAAGGCGATCGACATCATCGATGAGGCGGGCAGCCGCGCGCGTCTGAGCATGACCGTGGTGCCGCCGGATCTGCGCGAAATGGAAAAACGCATCGAGGAGGTCATCACCGAGAAGGAATCCTCGATCCAGGCCCAGGAATTCGAGAAGGCGGCGGCTTTCCGCGACGAGGAAAAGGAGCTGAAGCAGAAGCTCCAGGACCTGAAGCAGAACTGGACCGCCGATTCGACGGATCCGCAGACCACGGTCAACGAGTCCCTGATCTGCAGTGTGATTGCCGACATCACCGGAATTCCCGTTTCCGAGGTGGAGGAGGAAGAGACCGAGAAGCTGTTGCGTATGGAGGACGAACTGCGCAAGTGGGTCATCGGCCAGGAAGATGCCCTCGAGGCCGTTTCCAAGTCCATTCGGCGCAACCGGGCCGGCTTGCGCGATCCGAAGCGTCCGATCGGGTCCTTTATTTTTCTGGGCCCCAGCGGCGTGGGCAAAACCGAGGTTGCTCGTCGCCTGACGGAATTCCTGTTCGGCGACCAGAACTCGCTGATTCGCGTTGACATGTCCGAGTACATGGAGAAGCACAGCGTATCGCGTCTGGTCGGTGCGCCTCCGGGCTATGTGGGCTACGACGAGGGCGGCATGCTGACCGAAAAGGTGCGTCGCAAGCCCTACAGCGTGATCTTGCTGGACGAGATCGAGAAGGCGCATCCGGATGTTTTCAACATCCTGCTGCAGGTGCTGGACGATGGTCAGCTGACCGACAGCTTCGGCCGTACGGTCGACTTCCGCAACGCGGTCGTGATCATGACCAGTAACGTCGGCAGTCGCAAGACCCACGCCACGCGCGGTGTGGGCTTCGGTTCGGACGAAGCGGATGCCGATGCGCAGCGTGTGACTTCGAATATCGACCAGGATCTGCGCAAGACCTTTGCGCCCGAGTTCCTCAACCGGATCGACGAGGTCGTGACCTTCCGTTCGCTCGATCGCAAGGACATCTCGCAGATCGTGGAGATCCTGCTGCGCGACGTGACCGACCGGCTGCGCAACCTGGAAATCGAGTTCGAATTTACCGACGAGTGCAAGGATTTCCTGTGCAAGGTCGGCTATGATCCGCAGATGGGCGCCCGGCCGTTGCGCCGAGCGATCCAGAAACACCTGGAGGATCCGCTCAGCGAACGCCTGCTGCGCGGCGAGGTCAGCAGTCGCAGCCGCCTGATCATCGGTGTCAAATCCGGCAAGCTCTCGTTCATGACCGAGCCGCTGGCCGAGGTCAAGCACTAGCGGCCCCGGAGTTGTCGAAACGGAACGCCGCCGCCGGTTTCTTGCCGGCGGCGGTTTCTTTTGCGTTCCGGTCGCCGAACCGAACGACAGCCAACTTCGCCTTCCCTAATCGCCGAGCTTTGGCTATTCTTCCACGGATTCCCCGGCGAACGATTGCAACGGAGGCGGTGCGCCGGACAGATTACCTCCGCGAAATGGCCTGTCCCCGCATCGGACTGAAAACCCTCGACCGAGGTGTGGAACTTCCGACCGGAGACGGGTTTTAGATTTGCCTGCGCGCGACTCCACTGCTACGGTACCGCGCTCCTGGCTACAACCACCTTCACGGGGGAGCCCGTTTCTACGTATGAGATTCTCCCAGTATGCCCTGTCGCTGCTGCTGCTGGTGGTCCTGACCGCCGGCGGTGCCGTTCTTGCCGAGGCCCAATCTGTTCCTGAAGCCGACGGCCCGCCCGTGATCATGGAGATCCAGGTCGTTGGTGCCCAGACCGTGGGCTCACGGCAGGTCAAGGCCTGGTCCGGATTCGATGAGGGGAAGGTGCTGACGCGGGACCTCGTGGCCGACGGCATTCGCCGACTCTTTGACACCCGCAAGTTCTCCGACGTCTTCGTCTATCAACTGCCCGTCGAGGGTGGCATCCGGCTGATCGTCAATCTGTCGGAATTCCCGCGCATCCGCAGTATCCAGTTCCGGGGGAACAAGAAGGTCAAGGAGAACGACCTGAAGACGGGGTTCCCGGTTCAGGTGGGACAGTTCGCCAATCCGGCCGTGATTCGCCGCGACCTGCAGCCGCTGCGCGAGATCTACTACGAGAAGGGCTACTACAACGTAGCGATGAATACGGATTCGACCGTGGTGGATGCGAACAATCTGCAGGATCTGGTCGTGACGATCGACGAGGGGCCGCAGGTACGCGTCAAATCCATCACGTTCATCGGCGCCGAGAAATTGAAGCAGGATGATCTGCGCGACGCCATGGAGCAGGGGACGGACGGCTGGTTCAGCCGGGGCATCTTCAAGAAGGCCCAGTTCGAGGAGGATCGTGAGCGCATCGTCACCTACTGCCGGAATCACGGCTACCTGGATGCGACCGTCGATGACGTCGAATTGAATTTCAGGGAGAACAAGAAGGAACTCGACCTGGTGATCCACTTCACCGAGGGGCCGCAGTACTTTGTCGGCGACATCCACTGGGAAGGAAATACGGTCTTTGATGACCTGAAGATTGCCGACCAGGTATGGCTGGAGAAGGGCAAGGTGTTCCAGGAAGAGGAATACCTCTCGACCCTGGACAATCTGCAGACGTTGTACGCGGACGAGGGTTACATCTACATCACGGTCGAGCCGCAGCGGGATATTGTCGACAACCAGGTCAACGTGCATTTCCAATTCCTGGAAGGGCAGCAAGCGAAGATCAACGACATCACGATCTCCGGCAATATCAAGACGTATGACAACGTAATCCTGCGCGAGATGCGGATCTTCCCGGGGGACAAATTCTCCAATACCCGCATCGAGGCCACGATGAGGGATATCTTCCAGACCGGTTTCTTCGAGGATATCCAGCCGGACATCCAGCCGGCGCCCAACGGCGACGTGAATATGGATCTGGTGGTCAAGGAGAAGCAGACCGGCCAGTTCATGTTCGGCATGGCCTACAGTGCCCAAACCTCGCTCAGCGGATTCATCCAGGTTGCCGAGACGAACTTCCTGGGCAAGGGACAGAACGTGGGCGTGACCTGGCAGTTCGGCTCGCGGCAGCGGTATGTCGACCTCAGTTTCACCGAGCCGTGGTTCCTGGGTACGCCGACCCTGGTGGGCGCGGATCTCTTTGACCGCTATCAATTCAACTACGACGATTTCTACGAGAGTCGCGTACGAGGCTTCAGTCTGCGTCTCGGCCGCCGCATTCCGGGTACCCGCTACAGCCAGATCGGATTGCGCTACGAACTCTCCGAGACCAGGCTGAGCG
>JANTGJ010000151.1 GCA_024762975.1 Candidatus Krumholzibacteriia bacterium | reverse complement strand
CGGCCATGAGTTGGAGTGTTCCTCGGATCCCTGCAATGTCGTGGTATTGCCGGCGTCTCCGACCCGGTTTTTCGAGATCGCTTCGCATCTCCCGGATTTCCCGCCGGCACTCCTGGAAACCCCCGTCCCGGGCCTCCTGAACCTCCTGGACCGGGCGTCCTTTCCGGCGTTTACCGTGGGTGCCCCGGATACGCCCACTCTTCCGCTTGCTGAAGCGGCCCTGCCCCTGATCTGCTAATTCACGCGCTGTCTGGTAATTCGTAGCGCGCGTCAGCCTTCGGCCGACACGTGACGTTGCGGTGGATTCCGCGTGACTCCCTGACAAGGAAACCGATCATGAATGTTTTTTGGTCGTGCCGATTGCGGCACGCACCGGCCCTGTTGCTGTTGATTTTCACGGTGGCGGCGGTCGGTACCCGGCCGGTCCGGGCCGGAGAGTTCCCGGCGGAAACAGGCACCGAGGCGGTGGGCCCCGCAGACCCGGCGGGTGACCGCCTGGACCTGGGAGATGCTCTGGTCCGTGCTCTGGGCGGCAGTCCCCGGCTGGCGATCTTCGACCAGGAACGACGGGTCCGCGATGCCCTGACTCTGCAGGCGTCGCTGCGTCCGAGTCCCGAGATTTCTTTCGAAGTCGAGAATTTCGCCGGAACCGGGCCTGTTTCCGGATTGGGCGGAGCCGAGTATACGCTCTCCCTGGCTCAACGGATCGAACTCGGCGGCAAACGATCCCATCGACTGGCGGTCGCCGCGCTCGAGGGCGAACTGGCATCGTGGGACTACGAAACCGTTCGCCTCGAGGTTCTCAGTGAGGTCACTCGAGCGTTCATCGGCGTGATCTCGGCCCAGCAGGGATTGGCCATCGCCGACAATCTGGTCGAGGTGGCCCAACAGGACCTCACGGCGGTCGACCGGCGCGTGACCGGGGGGGCGACATCGTCGATTGAACGGACCCGCGCGAGGGTGGCTCTGGCGACCGCGAGGATGGACCGGGAATCGAAGAGGCTGGACCTGACAGCGGCGTGGGCGAGCCTGGTTGCAACCTGGGGCGGCGGCCCGGTCGAATTCGGCGAGGCGGCCGGGGACCTCGAGCGGATTGCCCCTCCGCCGGTGCTGGCCCACCTCGTCGTTCGCCTCGAATCCACTCCGCGGATTGCCCGTTGGCTGGCAGAGTCCTCTCGGCGCCGCGCGAGGCTCGATCTGGAGCGTGCCCTGGGCAAGATCGACCTGGTGGCCGAGGGAGGTCTTCGGCGCATCGCGGAGACGGGAGAGAATGCCTTCGTGGCGGCACTCTCGGTGCCGTTGCCGTTCGGCGACCGGAATCAGGGCAACGTCAAGGCCGCCGAATTGCAACTGGTTCGGGTCGAGAACGAGAAGCAGGCGGAGGTTCTGGCCGTCAGCGCCGCCCTGGCGACTCACCATGCTCAGTTGACGGCGGCGTACCAATCGGCGCAGATGCTCCGCGACGAAATCATTCCCGAGGCTCGCCAGGCGATGGCGACAGCCGAGAACGCCTACGCGAAGGGGCTCTTCACCTATACCGACGTCCTCGCGGTCCGAACGACCTATTTCCAACTCCGCAGCCGATATCTCGAATCCCTGACCCGCTATCACGGTGCGGTGACGGACATCGAGCGTCTGGTCGCCGGCCCCCTCTTTGAGCCCACCTCTGCATCCGTCGTTACAGACGAGCAGGAACAGGAGCGTCCCTGAAATGAAGAATTCCAGCATACGATTTCAGCTGAACTGCAAGCTCTTCGAGCTTCTCATCATGACCGTGGCCTTCCTGGCGATCCTGGCTCATCCGGTTCTTGCTCAGGAGGGTGACGACGACCACGACGGCCACGGACACGGCGAAGAACAGAAGGATTGGGTTCGCCTCGATCAGGACGAAATGCGGGAGTTCGGAGTCGTGGTGTCCGAAGCGGGTTCTGCGGTCCTGGAGCAGACTCTCGAGTTGCCCGGAGAGATCCGGGCCGACGACAACGCGCTCGCACATATCGTCCCGCGCTTTTCGGGCATCGTCACCGAAGTTCGCGCCCAGGTCGGCGATCGGGTCGTGGCGAGAGACATCCTCGCGGTGATCGAGAGTGACGAGAGTCTCTCCCCGTACGAGATGAAGACGCTGATCTCCGGGACCGTCATCGACAAACACATCACGCTCGGCGAGGCCGTATCGCGGGAGCACGCCGGCTTCATCATTGCCGACCTGAGCAACGTCTGGGCCGACATCACGGTCTACCAGCGTGATCTTACCCGGGTTTCCGATGGGCAGCGGGTAACGATCGACGGAGGGGATCACCTGCCGGGGGCTTCCGGCAGGATTTCCTATGTCGCCCCGATCGTGAACGAGAAGACGCGCACGGCGCTCGCCCGTGTCGTTCTGCCCAATGACAGCGGCGTCTGGCGGCCGGGAACGTTCATTACGGCACAGGTCGTTGTCGATCGCCTCGATGTGCCGGTGGCCGTACCGAGGACCGCTCTGCAGATGTTCCAGGGTCACGATGTCGTCTTCGTCCAGACCGACGAGGGGTTCGCGCCGCGGCCGGTGGTCGTCGGCAGGGCGGACCGGAATCACCTCGAGATCGTTTCCGGCCTGGCGCCGGGTGAATTCTATGTCTCCCAGGGCGGGTTTACGCTCAAGGCCGAATTGGGTAAGGAATCATTTGGCGGCGGCCACGATCATTGATCGCAGAACGGAGAATTCGACATGCTTGAACGACTCATGGAATTCAGCCTCGGGAACCGTCTGCTGGTGATCGTCGTCGCGCTGCTGGTGATGGGCGCGGGATATTTTGCGTATACGCGACTGCCGGTGGACGCTTTTCCCGACGTGTCGCCCAACCTGGTCCAGGTCTTCACTGTCACGGAAGGTCTCGCACCCGAGGAGATCGAGAAGTACGTCACCTTTCCGGTCGAGGCTGCCATGACCGGGCTCCCCGGTGTGGAGAAGGTCCGATCGATCTCCAATTTCGGTCTTTCGGTGGTGAACGTGTACTTCCAGGACAGTCTGGACATCTACTTCGCTCGCCAGATCGTTGGCGAACGCCTGCAGGAGGCGCGAGAGCAGATCCCGGAGGGATTCGGCGACCCCGAGATGGGCCCGATCTCGACCGGGATGGGGCTCGTACTCTTCTATTTTCTCGACGATACGACGGGCGAATATTCCCTCGAGGAGATGCGCACGATCCAGGACTGGTTGGTCAAGTTCCACCTGCAGACGGTACCCGGCGTTACCGAGGTCCTGGGGATCGGTGGACACGAAAAGCAGTTTCACATCGAAATCAGGCCGGAGCAACTCCTGCGCTACGACGTCACCCTCGACGAGGTGATCGATCGGGTCCGGTCCAACAACCTGAATGTGGGCGCCCAGTTCATCGAGAAGAATGCCGAGGAGTTTGTCGTTCGTTCGGTGGGATTGGCCACCGGTACGGAGGACCTCCGCTCGATTGTCATCAAGACCGAGGACGGCACGCCCATCTTCCTGTCGGATCTGGCGGAGATCGGCACCGGTGCAGCGGTGCGGCGCGGGCTACAGACCAGAAACGGAGTGGGAGAGGTCGTTTCCGGGCAGGTCGTCAAGTTGTTCGGGACGAACTCCTCGACCGTGATCAGCGATGTCGAGAGCAAGTTGGAGGAGATCAACAGGATTCTGCCCGAGGGCGTGCGGATTGTTCCCTACTACCAGCAGAAGGACCTGGTCGAGGCAGCCGTTCGGACCGTGACCAACGCTCTACTGCAGGGGATCGTCCTGGTTGCGGTCGTCCTGCTGATATTCATGGGGGGGCTGCGCCCCAGCGTCGTCGTGGCGCTCTCCCTGCCTTTTTCCGTGCTGTTCGCCGTCCTGCTGATGGAGCGCTTCGGACTCTCGGCCAATCTCATGTCGCTCGGCGGCCTGGCCATCGCCATCGGTATGATGGTCGACGGCACCATCGTGATGGTGGAAAACGTCGACCGGCGCTTGCGGCTCGCAGGCCGGGACGAGTCAAGGCTCAGGGTCATTTCCCAGGCCTGTGGTGAGGTCGGGCGACCGATCCTCTTCGCCATTTCCATCATCATTCTCGTGTTCGTGCCGCTGTTCACCCTGCAGGGGGTCGAAGGCAAGACCTTCCGGCCGCTCGCCTATACGGTGGCCATGGCCATGTTGGGCTCCCTGGTCTTTGCTCTCTTTCTCGCACCGACGTTCAGCAGCCTGTTGATGCGGTCGGGCAGGAAGAGTCGGGAAGGCGGAGCAGGAGAAGAACCGCGAATCGTGCGCTGGCTGCAGGTGCCCTACCGTCCTGTCGTCGGTTTCTTCGTCCGTCGCCGCTGGACCGCCGCGGTGCTCGCCGCCGCCTTGCTGGTGGTCGGCGCCATGATCGTGCCCCGCCTCGGCTCGGAGTTCACTCCGAAGTTGCGGGAAGGGACCATCGTCGTGCGCTTGACGATGGCTCCTTCCATCTCCCTGTCCGAAAGTCAGCGGACGACCCGGATCGTGGAACGAAGGCTTTTGGCCATTCCCGAGATCCGTGAGGTCATCAGCCGCATCGGCCGGGGCGAGGTCGGCGCGCACACCGATCCGATCAACAGCGCGGAAATGTATGTACTTCTCGCTCCCGAATCGGAGTGGCGGATTTCGGGCGGACAGGAGGAAATCGAAGATCTCATCCGCGAGGAACTCGGCAACGTGCCCGGCGTGCTGGTCAATCTGACCCAGCCGATCGAGATGACGGTGGACGAACTCCTGGAGGGCGTTCGGGCGGAACTCGCCGTCAAGATCTTCGGAGACGACCTCGACGTTCTCATGGTGCAGGCCGCGAACGTGGCCGCGATCGTCGGCCAGGTGCCTGGGGCGGCGGATGTCCAGGTGGATCAGGTCAGCGGCACTCCGCAACTCCTGTTGCGAATCGACAGGAAAGCGATCGCCCGGTACGGCATCAACGTCGACGAGGTGCAGGAAGTGATCCGGGCCGCCATCGGCGGTGAGGTCGCAGGGCAGATCTACGAAGGAATTCGCCGCTTTGACATCCTAGTGCGTTACGTGCCCGATGCGCGGAGTACGGCCGAGGACATCCGCCACGTTCTGATCACGGCGCCGGGGGGGGCGCGGGTTCCGCTCGATCAGTTGGCCTCCATCGAGGAGATCATCGGCCCGCGCCAGATCACCCGCGAGGACAACCAACGATTCGTTTCCATCCAGTGCAATGTCGTGGGCCGGGATATCGGCTCCTTCGTCGCCGAAGCCCAGGACGCCATCGACGACTCGGTGGACCTTCCGCCGGGGTATCTCGTCACCTGGGGTGGGCAATTCCGGCTCCAACAGGAGGCCAACCGGCGTTTGGCGGTCGTCGTGCCGGTCACGCTCCTGTTCGTTTTCCTGTTGCTCTTCGGCAGTTTCGGATCGATCCGCAACTCGTTGCTGATCCTGTTGAACATCCCCCTGGCCCTGGTTGGCGGGGTCGTCGGTCTCTGGCTCACCGGACAGAATCTGTCCGTCCCCGCTTCGGTGGGATTCATCGCCCTGTTCGGGATCGCGCTCGAGAACGGCATGGTGTTGGTGACCTATCTCAACCAGCTGCTTCGTGACGGCGTGCCGCTGGCTGAAGCCTCCATCCAGGGGGCATGTCAGCGACTCCGTCCCGTACTGATGACGGCGACGACCACGGCTCTCGGACTGTTTCCGCTGCTATTCTCGCATGGGACCGGAAGTGAGGTGCAGCGGCCGCTGGCGACTGTCGTGGTGGGGGGCCTCTTTACATCGACCCTGCTCACCCTGCTCGTGATTCCCGCTTTCTACCCGTGGTTCGCGGTCAAAACCGGGCAGGAGAGTCGAACCGTGATGGAGAACCGGTCGTGAAAGGAATCCGGGCACGGCAACGGCGCCCCGGGGGTGCCTCGATGCCCGTGCGGTCACGATCCCTCTTCAGCATCGTATATCCGGGGTACCTCTCGCGCCATCGCGCGAGTCCCCGCGGATCCTGTTGAATGAGGCAGGCCCGGGTAGCCGTCCACGCGACGCCGCCCTATTTTGTCGCTAGCCAAAGATTGCAATCGGTGCCGAAGAGTACCGCGAAAAGGAATAGAACCATGAAAAAAAGACACACGATGATCTGGGCGCTCGCGGTGATCCTCCAGATCGGTGTCGCCGGAGGATTCCTGGACATGAATGAAGCCCAAGCTGGAATCGAGGAAGTCACCACCCTGGGTGGAGGCTGTTTCTGGTGTCTGGACGCCGTCTACCGGGAAATGGACGGCGTGCGTTTCGTCGAGACCGGCTATGCCGGAGGTCACGATCCGGATCCGACCTACCAGGAAGTCTGCACCGGCACGACGGGCCACGCAGAGGTGGTGCAGATCACCTTCGATCCGCGCAAGGTCAGCTTCGAACAGTTGCTGGCTGTCTTCTTCACGGTCCACGATCCGACCACCCTGAACCGCCAGGGTGCGGATGTAGGCACGCAGTATCGCTCCGTCGTTTTTGCCCATTCGAAAGAGCAGGAAGCGAGTGCGCGCAAAGTGATCGCTGAACTGGAGAAGGAGAAGGTCTTCCGGAATCCGGTCGTTACCGAGGTGACGAGGCTGAAGGAGTTCCACCGGGCCGAGGACTATCATCAGGACTACTTCCGGCGCAACCCGGGCCAAGGCTACTGCCAGGCGGTGATCCGGCCGAAGCTGACGAAATTCCGGCACAAGTTCGACGATCTGCGCAAGTGATCGTGCCAGGAAGGTGCGATGGGCCGGGATTCTATTCGGATTCCGGTTCCGTGACAAACCCGTCATCGTCGGCATCCGGTTTGCGATCGGCGAGGTCCCGCAGCAGGTGCCGAATGTCCCTGATTCCTCCCCAGGTGAACCAGAACACGACGATGACGGCCACGCTCAACTCGATCCAGATCTTGGAGTGCCAGAATCCGAGCCAGAGCGAATCCCATTGGGACCAATCCCCATTCTGCACGTCGCGGGTCAGGAAGTAGATCGTTCCACCGGCAAAAGCCACGACCCAGGCCAGGTTCCAACCCCAGGTCAGGGCATACAGGATCTTGTCGCGCCGTCCGAACTCGTTTGTGACCCCGAGCGCCCGCCAGCCGCGAGGGGTGTGGTCACTGCCGGCTTCGGATTCGCCGGCCAATTCCCACCGGCCGCGATGCAGCAGCCGATCCAGATCGAACGAGCGTTTCCGGTGGAGCTGCTGGGCCGCGGAGACCAACAGGTAGATCGCCAGACACATCCACATCGCCCAGCCCCACAGCTCCTGGCCGTTCGGCAAATGATCGTTCACCCAGCCGGCCCAGAGTTCAGCTCTTTCCTGTCCGGCAAAGTCCAGCAGACCCCAGAAAGCAACCGAGGACTCCCGCCATGAACGCTGCGCCTGCTCCAGGATGAAGCCGCCTGCGGCCAGAGCGACCCCGGCGATGGTCGCCGACCAGGCGGCGGCCGTCGTGCCCCAGCGGGTGTACAATCCACCGATGATCACCGACCCGGACCAACCTGCGAAAATGGCTCCGGTCAGCGCGAAGAAAAGCAGGATGGCCTGGCTCTGCCGGTAGAATAGACTGAAAAAGAAGATGAAGATCGCGACCCCGACCACGCCGCCGCGCAGCAACAGCAAGTGGGCTTTCGGCGACAGCGGAGTTCTGCGGAACGGCAATACCACGTCCTGGATGAAGATCGAGCTCCATGAATGCAGGTAGGTGTTGTGCGTGCTGATGAAGGCGCCGAGCATCAGCGCCGCGAATGCACCCAATAGTCCCTTGGGCAGGAGCATCGCCAGCACCAGCGGCGCCCGCATCTGGTTTCGCACGGCTTC
>JANTGJ010000150.1 GCA_024762975.1 Candidatus Krumholzibacteriia bacterium | reverse complement strand
TCGGGCCCGATGGACCCTCATTCCGACACAAAAAAAGAAGCCGCGCTCCCTGGGGGCACGGCTTCTCCTGTCAAGTGCGGTCAGTGGGTGGCGGAAAATCCCTTCAGGGGCGGCTGCGTACACGGTCCTGCAGGCTTTTGACCGCTCCACGGAAGCGGGGATCGGAAGCCATGTCGGTCTGAATCTTATGGCAGGCGTGGGAGACCGTGGAGTGATCCCGCCCGCCAAACGAACGACCAATCTGGTTCAAGGAGGCATCGGTCATCTCCCTGGCCATGAACATCGCGATCTGACGGGCCCGGGCCAGGTCCTGGGTGCGTCGTTTGGACTTTAGTTGATCGACCGTCAAGTCATGGCTGTCAGCGACAACGTCCATGATGTCGGCAATCTTCACAGGTCCGGGGGAGGATCCCTGGAAAAAGGAGGAGAGAACCTCGGAGGCCATTTCCAATGAAATCTCACGTCCCGTCAGGCTCGCGAAAGCCAGGAGGCGAATCAACGCCCCTTCGAGTCGGCGGATATTGTCGGTAATATTCTCGGCAATATACGAAACCACATCATCGGTAATATAGATCTTGTTGACCTTGATCTTCCGTTTCAGGATGGCGATCCGGGTCTCCAGATTCGGCGGCTGGATATCGGTGATCAGTCCCCATTCGAAGCGCGACCGCAGCCGTTCCTCGAGCGTGGTGATCTCCTTCGGTGACCTGTCCGACGTCAGCACGATCTGCTTTTTCATGTCGTACAAGGCGTTGAAGGTGTGGAAAAACTCCTCCTGTGTGGATTCCTTTCCGGCCAGGAAAGCCACATCATCCATCAGGAGTACATCCACGGTGCGGTACTTCAGTTTGAAGTCCGGCGTCCGGTTGTCCCGAATCGAGGCGATCAGGTCATTCATGAACTGTTCGGCGGTCACGCAGCAGATCTTCGCATCCGGATTTTTCCGGGCGATCTCATTGCCGATCGCATGCATCAGGTGGGTTTTTCCCAGCCCAACACCCCCGTGGACGAACAGGGGGTTGAAGTGCTCGCCCGGGTTGTTCGAGATTGCCGTGGCGGCCGCAAAAGCCAGGTCCGTCCCTGAACCGACTACGAAATTGTCGAAGGTGTAGTCCAAATTGAGGTTCTGGTGGGGAATTTTGGTCGCATCGACCGCATTCGGCGCTTTCGCTGCCGCCGGCTGGATTTCACCCGGCATGACCTCGGCCCCGGCCCGTTCGGTCATTTCGGACTCGGAGATCGGTGGTAGCAACGAATCCAGGCTCCTGGAAGACCCGATTTCGTCAACCAATAGCGAAAATTCGACGTTTTTCCTGAAATAGGACGTTCCCGCCTCATTCAGAATCAGGAGGTGATGCTCACTGAACCAATCCCGGAAAAAATGATTTGGACAATTGACTTTCAGGTCGCCGTTATCACTGTTTTTGGGATCCAGGGGCAAGAACCAGGTGTTGAAAGTTTGTAGCGGAACCTTCTTGCGAACTACGTCCAGAATCTCAGGCCAGTAGTTATCCAAATTCATCATTCAGGGTGCCCCGCGAGAGATTCCAAACCAATCGCGCTGGAGAATAAACAGAATTATCCCCCAAACCGCGACGCAATAACGAAATGTTAGACAACTGGTTATATAAACAGCGGGCAGAAAAGACATAGGTTATCCACAAGCCAGTCAAGCCGGGGATAACTTTTTTCGGCCGCCCGGCCGTTATCGTCATCTGTGGACGAAGCTATCATGGCCCCATCACCCCAGCAAGCGAATTCTTCTCGGAAAATTCACAAAATTTCTAACTCCCCGAATTCATGAAGGCTAGGCTCATCACCGGTTTTTACCGACCGGCGCGCCCGCAACGGGGCCGGATTTCCAGGAGCCCGGACCGGGGACGAAGCGGGAGGATCGCCGTGTGGATAACTTCTCGTTTTCCTTGACACACCGGGAGCTGTTCACTACCCTTCCGGGCGCTCAATCGATAAGAATCTCAGAAGGAGAATTCCGTGAAACGGACATTTCAGCCGAGTAACCTCAAGCGTGCCCGTCGCCATGGCTTCCGCAAGCGGATGTCGACGAAGGCCGGCCGCAATGTATTGCGCCGCCGCCGGGCCAAGGGTCGCAAGCGGATTTCTGCTTGAGGTTGATCAAGGTCGCTGATCCAGGCCGATCCGATCTCGAAGCCGTTCGCAGCTGATCATGCGGCAGAACGCGCCGGATTTCCGAGAGGAAACCGAATCGAAAATGAGATGGCGGTCACTGACCAAGCAAAGCCAATTCCAAAAGGTCTATCGGGAAGGTGTCAAAAGAATCGGACGCCTTCTTGTTGTTTACCTTTTGCCGGCAAATGAGTACGCTCGAGGCATCGTGGCCAGTCGGAAGGTTGGCGGCGCGGTGCAGCGCAATCGCGGCAAACGATTGTTGCGCGAAGCGATGATTGCCGGATTGCCTGGGCGACCCGAGTGGGTCCAGGCTGTTTCCGCGGGTCTAGCGGCCCGGACGCTCCGTCAGGATTCGGAGCAGCATCATGACACTGGCGGGGATGCACCCGACCAGGACGACACAGCGGGCCTCTGGATGGTACTGGTGGCACGGCGGAAAATTCTGGAAGCTGGCGCGCAGGATGTTCGCACAGAACTGGACTCCCTGTTGCGCGATCTGTTTCCCGAAGAAGACTGACTCGCCGTCCCGACCCTCCTGAACGCTTCGATTTTCCCGGCCCCCCTGGCTGTTCGTCCTCCTGTTGGCTTCCTCGCGGGGAGACTTCTATCGAATCTCCCGAACCGGCGCCCTCGGCCTCGACCTCTTGATTCGTACCAGAGGCCCGGCGCCAGCGAGAATCGACTCTATGTGGCGATTGCCATATTTTCTGATCCAGGTCTATCGGCGACTGCTGTCACCGTTGTTGCCATCGTCCTGCCGGTTTCACCCAACCTGCTCCGCCTATGGAGCCGAGGCGTTGCAACGCCATGGCTTGTTCCGCGGTGGATGGTTGACGATCAAGCGCATAGCGCGCTGTCACCCCTGGAATCCGGGCGGTTTCGACCCCGTGCCCGGCGACCTGGACGTTCCTCCCGACCCGATTTCCACCCCTCCCAATGGAGACTCTGCCCATGGATAGGCGCATGTTCGCGGCCTTCGGCCTGATCTTTCTGATCCTGATCGGTTCGCAGACGCTGATGCAGAAGTTGTATCCGAAAACCGAGCCGACCGCGGCCGATTCAACCGCAGTCGACCAGCCCCTGGTGGACGAATCCACCCCGATGGCCGCATCGGGCGATCCGGCTGCCGAGTTCAACACCCCTGACTCGTCGAGCGGGAATTCAGCCGCTCCCGACGAGCAACCCGATGCGACGACCGGCAACGAAGCGGTTTCTCGCCAGAGCGCGGTTCGCCTGATCGGCGCCGGCGCTGAGACCACGGTCCAGGTTTCGACTCCGCTGTACCGGATGTCGATTTCTTCGGTCGGCGGTCGCATCATTCGCTGGGAAACCTTCGAACACAAGTCGCACAACGGCGACCCGGTGCAGCTGGTTCCTCAGGAGATTCCCCCCGCAGGAACCGATGCGGTGCTGTTCCAACACGGTGAAATCGAGCTGGGCGGGGCCCATTTCGAATTTGCCGAGCCGGCGGATTCGGCGGGAGATATCGAAATCCGCGCCGGGGAGGGACCGCGTTCGCTGACCCTGTTCGTCCGCACCGCCGGAGGGATGGAGATCCGAAAGGTATTCACCTTCAACTCCGAATCCTACGGGTTCGATGTGGACTACGTTCTGGTCGCGACCGATCCGTTGCGGGCGAACGAGTCACTCGAGATCCTGGGCGAGACGCAGGAGTTCCGCTTCGGCTGGAACCAGGGTGTCCTGCCGACGGAGCGGGTGCAGAAGATGGAACTCCCTTCCTTGCGCGCCATCGCGCTGGTCGGCGAGGAATTCATCAAGAAGAAGCGGAACAATCTGAAGAAGGGCGTGGAGAAGGCTTCGGCGCAGTCGCGCGGTTCCGTACAGTACGCCGGCCTGCAAACCCGGTACTTCACCGTGCTGGGCATCGTGCCCCTGAACGAGGACGGAACCCCGAAAGAGGGTGCGGTACGCCTCGGGGGTGACCAGGATCTGTTGGAGCAGTCGTTCAGCCTCGACCTGCCGGCACAGCGGGGTATCGGCGAGGAACTGGCAACAACCCGCCTGCAGATGTTCATTGGCCCGCTGGACTCGAAACTGCTCGAGGCCTACGACCGCAAGCTCGAAGATGGAATGGATCTGGGCTGGAAGTGGATCCGCCCGCTTTCGGTTGTCGTGCTCATCTGCCTCGAGTGGATGCACAAGTTCATTCCGAACTATGGATTCATCATCATTATCTTCTCGGTCCTGACCAAGTTGGCGTTCTACCCGCTGACCCGGACCTCGACCCAGTCGATGAAGAAGATGCAGGAACTGCAGCCGAAAATGAAGGCGCTGCAGGAGAAGTACAAGGATGACAAGGAGAAGCTGAACCAGGCAACGATGCAGCTCTATCGGGACGAAAAGGTCAATCCGCTCTCGGGTTGCCTGCCGATTATGCTGCAGTCGCCGGTATTCATTGCGCTGTATCAGGCGCTGAGCCACACCATTTCGCTGCGTGGACAGCCCTTCGTCCTGTGGATGAACGATCTGTCGCAGCCGGACGCACTGACTACCCTGCCGTTCGCCTTGCCGATGCTGGGTGCGGACCTCAACGTCCTGCCCATTCTCATGTCCGTGGCCATGTATTTCCAGACCAAGCTGACTCCGAGCACCGGCGGTGGCCAAATGGCCATGATGAACACGATGATGCCGCTGTTCATGGTCTTCATTTTCTACAACATGCCGTCCGGGCTGGTTCTCTACTGGCTCGTGAACACGATCATGCAGGCGTATCAGTCCTGGCGGATCCACCAGACGGCAACCCCTAGCGGAGGTACTCAGACAGCATGAGCAACAAGATTGAAACACGTGGCAAGACCGTGAAAGAAGCGGTCTCCGAGGCGCTGCTGCAGATGGGCGCGCGCCGGGATGAAGTTGAAGTCACCGTCCTGGAAGAGCCGAAATCCGGCTTCCTGGGTATCCTGGGAAATCGCCAGGCAAAGGTTCTGGTCGAAAAGAAGGCCCGTCGCCGCGGCCGGGGTCGCGGATCCCGGCAGGACGCGGATCGCAACGAGATCACGCACGATTTGGGATCCGGTTCCGGGGGCAGCCGCCGCGGTCGTGGTAGCCGCGGAGGTCGCGGCCGGGGTGGCTCGCAGCGGGAGAATGCGGAGACGGCCAACCGGAAGCCCGAGCAGAATGCCCGGCGCGAAGATCGCCCGGACCGGGAAAATCGCCAGGATGGGGAGAACCGTGAGGGTCGTGAAGGTCGGTCGCGCCGGGGCCGTCGCGGCGGGCGGGGTCGGGGCCGGGGTGGCCGCAAGGACCAGAATGCCCAGAACGATCCGAACCAGCAGAACGTTCAGAACGAGCAGAATGCCCAGGGAGGACAATCCTCGCAGGGAGCGCGGAACGACCAACGCAACCCGGGCTCCGCGTCCGAGGAAAAACGGGAAGAGCGTGGTGGACGCTCGCGTCGCTCGCGTTCCCGTCGTACCCGTCGTCCCGAGAACGAACGGCCCGTGGCTGCGCAGGTCGCCGAGGACGCCGACCTGCAGCCGGTGGAGACCGAACAGGTCGATGCCCAGGGTGGCGAGTCCCGTGAAAAGGAAGAGAGCGAGTCGTCCCGGGGCCGTTCGCGCCGGGGCCGCGGTTCCCGCGGAGGCCGCCGTTCGCGTTCGCGTCGCACCCGGGACGAGTCAGGCGAAATGTCGGCCCGGAACAATGACCATGCCGAAATCAATGGCAACGTGGCTCCGGACCAACCGCGGGACGAAGAGCCTCGCCGGGGCCGCGGTCGGTCTCGCCGTCGTGATGAGAACGCCGGTCGGAACAACGCCCCTGCGGAGAATGCGGAGCCGGATACCATGATCGCCACGGGATTGAAAGCGACCAACTACGCCCAGCCCGTTCGCGAGGTGGGGGAGGATGCGATCGATGAGACCCTGGTCGCCTTTACGACCGGCATGCTCATTCGCGCGGGTTTTCCCTGCCGTTGCGAGGTCAAGGAAGACGAGTACCGGCAGGTGCGCGTCATCACCGGTGATGACAGTGCCGGCATGTTGATCGGGCGTCACGGTTCGACGGTCGATGCGGTCGAGCATCTTGTCGACCGCATGATGGGTGTCGCCGCGGGCGATCGGGTGAAGATGAATCTGGACATCAACAACTACCGCCGGCGCCGCGAGGATACGCTCGGCGAGAGAGTTGCCGAGGCGGTCGAACGGGTCCGCGAAACGGAACGCGACTACCATGTGGAGCCGATGTGTGCCCGCGAGCGTCGGCTGGTTCACCTGGCGGCCGAGGAGTATGAGGGGATTCGCACCTACACCTTGATGCGTTCGGGCGACAAGCATGTCGTGATCGCGCTGGATCGTGGAGACG
Organism: Candidatus Krumholzibacteriia bacterium; assembly: GCA_024762975.1. Classification (GTDB taxonomy): domain Bacteria; phylum Krumholzibacteriota; class Krumholzibacteriia; order LZORAL124-64-63; family LZORAL124-64-63; genus JANTGJ01. The sequence continues at coordinate 1,342 of JANTGJ010000150.1, read as the reverse complement.
ATTCCGAAGGCGACGGCAGCATCGAACCGCAGGCGGAATCCGAGGTCCGGGATGTCGACGTGGCCGAGAGCGCGACCGAGGATTCGGTAGCGGTCAACGACGCGGCGGCCGAGACCGAAGAGTCGGATGATGTCGAGGTGGAGATCGTCGAGATGGAACCGGTCGATGAGGACCTGATGGTGGATACCGGGTCGGAAGACGAGGAAGAGGATCCGGAAAACCGGGTCTGATTTCTGTGCGGCCGCCCGTGGATCCATCGGGTCCGCGGGCGGCACACTCCACCGGTTTTCTGGTATTTTTTCCTGCCGCCGATGTCTTGCTCGTGCCGCTGGATCAAGGGAGCGGAACGCATGATGGATCCCACTTCACAGACCACGATCGTAGCTGTCGCGACTCCGCCCGGGATCGGGGGGCTGGCTGCCGTGCGCCTGTCGGGGCCGGATGCGACCGCGATCGCGGGAAGGGTCTTTCGGGCCGGCGATTCGACTCCGAAATGGGAATCTCATCGAGCTGTATACGGTATACTACATAACCCGCTACCGGTTCAATCCGTTGAAAACCAAGAAGTTGAAGCTGTCGACCAGGTGATTGCCCTGCCCCTGTTGGCCCCGCGAAGCTATACGGGAGAAAACACGGTAGAGTTCTTTTGTCATGGTGGAAACGTGGTTGCAGAGCTGGTCGTCGAGGCCTGTCTGGCCGCAGGGGCTGTACCTGCGGCCGCGGGCGAATTTACCCGCCGCGCCTTTTTGAACGGCAAGCTCAGCCTGGATCAGGCCGAGGCTGTGGCGGATCTGATCCACGCCGAAAGTCGACTCGCCGCGCGCACGGCGGTCCGCCAGGTTCTCGGCGGATTGGATCAACAGCTCCACGAGATCGAGGCGCCGTTGTTGCGCCTGCTAGCCCAGCTCGAAGGGTCACTCGAGTTTGCCGAAGACGAGTCGATCGAGATGGCCCCGGACGAAATTCTCGGGGCCCTGCAGCGGGCTGCCGACTCGATCGATCGATTGATTTCGATCGGCCGGGCGGGCCGATTGCTGCGGGATGGAATCCAGGTCGTGCTGGCGGGCAAACCGAACGCCGGCAAGAGTTCGTTGCTCAATACACTGGCCGGAGAAGACCGCGCCATTGTCGACGACGAGCCGGGCACGACTCGTGATGTGGTCTCGGCGCGCTGGAACCGGGATGGTCGCGTCTTTGTGTTTCACGATACTGCCGGACTGCGGTCCCGTGCCGACGCGATCGAACAAAAAGGAATCGAGCGTACGGGTCGCATGCTGGAGCAGGCCGATATCATCCTGCACCTGGTCGAGACCCCGACCCTCGGCGAGGTTTTCCCTCCGCT
>JANTGJ010000149.1 GCA_024762975.1 Candidatus Krumholzibacteriia bacterium | reverse complement strand
GCGGAGGTTCCGCCATGGCCGTCGAAACCATGAAGTCCCTCGTTTACGACAAGTCGAGTATGCCCTGGGAAAAATCCCGCGGCTTCGAAAAACGAGAAGTCCCTGCTCCGGTCCTGGACGAGTCGGCCGACTCGCGCGATGCCGGCAACGTGATCGTCAAGGTCGTGTACGCGGGCTTCTGCGGTAGCGACCGGGGCATCTGGAACCGCATGGCCTTCAAGGGCATGATTTTCGACAGCCTCAAGCGAGAAAAAGCCACGACCCGCGTGATCGGACATGAAATGGTCGGCGAGATCGTCGCCGTGGGCTCGAATGTGCAATCTCGCTTCGGGTACCGCCCCAAGGATATCGTCTCGACCGAAAGCCACATCATCTGTGGTACCTGCTATCAGTGCCGCATCGGCGAGACCCACATCTGCGAGAAGGATGTCATCATCGGTATCGGCCGGGACGGTTGTTTCGCCGAGTATATCAAGCTGCCGGCAGAAGTGCTGTGGCCGACCGACCCGCGCAAGATCAAGATGAAGGTCGCCGCCCTGCAGGAGCCCTTCGGCAACGCCGTGCACGCGTGTACGACGGCCGACCTGCGCGGCAAGACCGTCGCCGTCTTCGGCTGTGGCACGATCGGCCTTTTCGTGATCATGGTCGCGCGCGCACTGGGCGCCACCCGCGTGATCGGCGTCGAACCGATGCCGGCCAATCAGGAAATGGCGGGCCAGCTCGGCGCCGACGAGGTCATCCCGGTGGAAATCGACAAGGAACATCCACACTCCTGGACCGCGAACAAGCAGGTCGTCCAGCAGGTGCGTGCTGCCTGCGGCGGCATCGGAGCGGATGTCTCCATGGACATGGCGGGCTTCAACTCCAGCGTGAACAACGCGATCCAGTCGACCCGTCGCGGCGGAGAGGTGATTCTCTTCGGCCTGAAGCACGGTAACTTCCATATCCAGGCCTTCGACCGCGTGATCGTCAACGGCCTGAACCTGCATGGAGTGATCGGTCGCCGGATTTTCGAAACCTGGTATATTACCAGGAACCTGTTGGAGGACCGCGCCAATGGCATCCAGGATCGGATCGCCAACATCATCCTCGGGGGCGGCGACGAGGCCGTGGTCCACATTGACGACTTCGATCCCGCATCCTTCGAGGATACCCTGGCTGCGTGGCCGAAGCCGCTGATCCAGTTCTAGGTACGGAGGAACCCATGCACGTCACGATCGAGTACTGCGCGCAGTGAAATTATAAACCCAGGGCGTCCGGTCTGGCCGCCACATTGCAAGAGAGATTCGGAGTCGAATCCGAGTTGATCGCCTCGAGCGGGGGCGTCTTCGAAATCATGGTCGACGGAATTCTGGTGTTTTCCAAGAAGGCGGAAAACAGATTCCCGGACGACGACGAGGTCTTCCGGGAAATCGAGAGGCGACAGTAGTTCCCTATCGTCCTGTCTGCTGAACGGCGCGCTGATCAATCGCGATCGGACGCCGATTCTTTCAGTTCCTGCTTCAGCTTTTTCAGCTCCTGGCGCAGCGCATCGAGCTCCCGCTCCAGATCTTGCCGGTCTCCGTCACTCTCAGCTTCGATTCGGATCTCGTGGCGGTCGTGGCTACTCGCCCAGTCCTGAGTGTCGAGCTCTTCCAGTCCGACTTCCAGCGCATCGGAGACCTGGTTGGCGATCTGTCCCAGATCGACCTCCCACTCCGTCTGCGCATCCGCAAAACTGAGACGGTTATCCTCGCCGAGATGGATTTTCAACTGCATGTCATCCAACTCCTCGAGTGCGGCGACCGCCCCGCCAAGAGCGTCCTCCACCATCTCGCCGAGCGCGTCCAGGTTCATCATGACGACCTTCTCCGTGCCATCGCATTGGCGCGTCACGATGATGTCGTCATCGTCGACCTCGATCGAGAAACTCTTGGAATGTTCTTTATTCTCGCAGGTCGGCCGGTCGCCGGCCGCCGCACCGGTGCCCCACAGGGCCAGCAGGGCAACCAGGACCAGGCTTGTTCTCATCGTCTTCGGCAACAGCATCATCTACCTCCGCGAGGGGTGACCGGCGGGTCGGAGTACTACCGGCCCGGGCGCGTCAAGGAAGGTGCTACTACGCTACTGGTCGCCAGAGGTTTCATCGAATCGACGGTGGGCACCTCGAGGCTCTGCCACCACGAGGAATCTAGCAGGAAACGAATCGATCCTGCGTCCCCTTCGCGCGGGCGCGTCAACGCCGCCGGCCCCGAGCGCTGGGCCAGTGATTCCCAGGCAACCTGAAGTAGGCGCTCGCCGTCGGCGACGGAGATGACGTCGGCGGAGAAGGTGTTGTCGGCACCCACGGCCGGCGTCCAATCGACCGCCGCCGTACCTACCCAGCCGCTCCCGGCCGGCGCTGCCGGTCCCAGGCGAAACGCTTCCGACTCATAGACTTCACCGAGAGGCTCGATGCGCAGGCGTACTCGCACCTGTGCCGGCTCGGACAAGGCGTCCGGGGCCAATCGAACGGTTACCGCGGTGAATGGCAGTGGGCGCTCGCGGACCAGGTCCGCGCACAGATTTTCCAGGCGTGAGGTTCGCAGAGATCCCGAAGCGTCCTGAACCGCCGTCGCCCGGGCGCCGGCCAACGCTGTCTCGGCGCTGTCGCGCAGGTCCAGCCAGATCGCCGTCCAGTCGCGCCCCTGAGCGATCCGTTGGTGCAGATTTCCGAGCAGTTCGAGGCTGTTCTCGTAGGCCAGCTCGGCCCTCTGCGCCTGGCGGGCCTGATCGGCCCGCGCCAGTTCAGCCTGGTGACCGGCCCAACGCGTAAAGAACCCCGGCCCGTCGTGTCGGGCGAGTTCTTCCCAATACTCGGCATTTTGCGGCTGGTCCAGAGCTGCCCGGAATTCGAGGTCGGATCGCCTCTGCGGATCTACGAAATATTCGGCCGGAAGCGTTTCGGGATCGACGCCTTCGGTCAGCAATGCGCTTGCCGATTCGAAACGGATCCGATCGAGATAGTCATCGTAGGCCACCGGGTCGAAGCGGTAGGCCGGGTTCCGCTCCAGTTTCGATAGCGCATCCGGCGCCGACTCGAACGAGCTCAGCAGGCCCTCCGGAGAACTCAGTTCCGCATAGAGGCTGACCGCGCCGGACAGCAGGGGCGGTGTGGCGCTGCCGCTGAATTTGCGCGCCTGCGCCGCCAGGTTCGGTAGGATATCCCTGACCTCGGCACTCGGCCATTGTGCGGTATCCAGCACGGGTTCATAGGGCAGTGACCGGTGGGACGGCAGGCGTTCGGCATTCTTCAAACGCACCAGGACAAAAGCTGCGTTCCGGTAGGCGCGTGTCAGCCCGGAGGCCGAGGGATTGATCCGCTCCGCCGCCTGGTAGACTTGCTTTTCCCAGTCGGGTGTATGGGTCTGGGCATGGAAGAGTTCGAGCAGTGTATGCATGGCCTGGACGTGCCCCTGCGCCGTTTGCAGATGCTTCCTGAATTGTGCCGTTCCCAGCTCGGTGCGAGCCTGTCGCAACAGCTGTGGATTGGCCCGCTGTAGCGAGTCCCGGCGCACGCGTACCTGGGTATCGGAAAGATCGGAAAGATCCCGCCAGTCCGTGCCCGAGGCGATCGAGGACCAGGCCAATTCGAGCCTCGTCATCTCGTCCATCAGTACTTGCCCCTGCTCACTGAGCGATTGCAGACGCTGGGATTCCCGGTCGGGTCGATCGCCCTGCTGAATCCCATTGGCGGCCAGAGTCCGGAATGCCTCGCCCTGTTGCAGCAGGGGTGCAGCAGCCTCCAGCTGCAGGGTCGCCAATGCTTCGGTGCGATTTCGCTCGCCCGAGTCGACCAGTCCCGCCAAACCGGAGCGGGTGACTTTCCGGATCAGACGATCATATGTTTTCCCCACCTGGACGACGTCCAGCAGGGTGGCGGTCTTGGGCGCACTCGCTGTTGCAAAGCGATCCTTCAGCAACGCCCAACCGAATCCGCCGTTGACCCCACCATGACTGAGCCAGGCGTAGGCCGCAACGGCGGCGGCAACGAAAATGACCGTCATGGCAATCGAACTGGGCAGGCGTCGATTGCCGACCTGGGCGATGCGCACCGGTTGCCGGACCAGTCGCGATCGTCCCGAAGCGCGAACGCGAGGAGAAGCCCCCCGCGACGAAGACAATCCACCACGGACCGAGCCGGCCGAGGCCGCCGCTTCCGGCGTGGCCGACAGAGTCGGTCGAAGTGGCGCCGGACGCGGAATCGAGCGGGACCCGGCGGGGTTGATCGTGGCGCGCTCGACCGGCACCGGAGCGGTCGGATCCACGGGGTTCGCCGTCGGACTGCGTTCCAGTTCCCGAACCGCAGCGGACAGACCCGCGAGCGAACCTGCGATCAGCGCTTCGCGTACCGATCGAACGTACGCCGCCCGGGGCGTGTCCAGGGGCGCATCGGGCTGGGCCAGAAACCAGCGCTTCCAGCCGGCGCAGGAACTGCCTTCGGTCTCCAGGGCGGCCAGCGTGTACCGATTGAAGTCACTCGCGGCAAAGGTCGCCATCCGTTGATTTTTTCGTTCAGCCGGAGGCAGCGCAGCCAGGATCAGTGCCAGAATGCGGTCGCTTTGTCCGACCGATTGTTCGATCGGCAGATGCAGAGAGCCCTCGGCCATCAACTTGTGCAGGCCCTCGTCGACCACGCCCACATCCTCGGACGAAACCCTCAGTCGAGGGGACCCGGAAATTTGCTCGCGCGATATCCGCCGGCACGGCAGCGGCGTACCCGGCACCCACTCCTGTTCGAAAAATCCAGTCCCACTGAGCCGGAACGGATCGTACTCCAGGGCGGCGAACGCCGATTCGTTGAGGATCGCAGCGTGGAAAACGGGATTGGTTCCGGTGCCGACACGGATCACGGCATAGAGACGACCGCGCATCGCGCGAACCGACGCCTCCAACGGGAACGACAACAGAGCTGGATGCCGCAGGCCCAGGGCCGGCGCCTGCCCCCAGCCATCGCAGAACCGCTGCACTTCAGCAGCGACCTCACGACTCAAACCCGCCGAAAGCCCCAGAAGGGTTCGACTCGGCGAATCACTCTGCGGATCCGCTCCATAGACCAGTTGCTCTATCGACAGCATCGTTCTTCCCGTCCCGATCAGCTGCGAATCCGGGGAATTCCGGATCTTCTCGGGTATCGGCAGAACGGGCGGAATCCTGAGCGATCGGGGCGGTTTTTCTGACGGCATGAGAAAAGGCCCGGACCGAAGTCCGGGCCCATGGAGAAGCAGGTACGAACGCTACACGTCGCGTTCCAGCCCCAGGCGTTTGACCTTGTCCACGTTTCCGGGCGAGACCGCCGCCGGATGCTCGGTCTCGAACATTTCCCGGGGCATCTTGCCATTGAGCCAGGACGGATTCATCGGATAGACATGCGGATTGAAGATCACGCCGTACATATGCCAGACCACGATGGCCAGGAATGCCAGCCAGGCCTCGTAGTAGTGGACAATCAGGAAGATCTCCATCAATCCCCTGCCGATGTACGTGACCAGGTACTTCTCGAACCACATCGCTGTTCCGGTCATGACCATCACGATGGTTCCCCAGATCAGCGCCCAGTATTCGGCCTTCTCCACGAAGGAGAAACGGCGCATGTCGGGATGTTGATCCGTTCGTCCCAGGTTGTACATGAACATACCCCAGACCTGCTTGGCGTCGTTCATGTTCGGGGCAATGTCACGTAGGAAGATGCGCCCCTTGATCGTCATCAGGTATCCGATGTGCCAGAAAGCACCGATCACCATAACGACCGCGGCGGAGCGATGGATCCAACCGCGAACGAAAGCTCCGCCCTCGTGACCGAAAATCAGCTTCGCCCACCAGGCATCGTAGAATCGCAGACTGAATCCAGTGACCACCAGGACCGTGAAGGACACCGCCAGGAGCGTATGCTGCACGACCTCGTCGGCCTCCATCCGCCGGACCTGTTCCTTGCGCAACACATTGCGCACCTGCCGCAGCCAATCCAGGAAGCAGTAGGCCACCATGCCGCCGATCACCATGAAGATCAATACGAGGTAGGTGGTCCTGATCCAGTACGGCCAACCCGAGGTGGCGCCGGTGACCGGCTCGTGGATCTTCGTCTTGACGGCCATCTCGGCCGACATTCCCTGATGACAGCGACCGCAGGTATTGGCCAGATTTTCCGGTGCCACCGAGGAACGCGGATCCGTGTGCGAGAGCACCATGTGCGCCGTGTGGCACGAGGCGCAGTTGGCCACCGTCTTGTCACCAGCCCGGCTCTTCAGTCCGTGGTAGGAATCGACATAGGACTGCAGCCGCCCCGAGGGCAGGTCATACTTTTCATTCAATTTGGCCGAATCGTGACAGGGCGAACAGGTCGCCTCCGCAACCCGGAACGGGCTGACCGGGGATCGCGGGTCGTCGGTTTCCAGAATGGCATGCTCACCGTGGCACTGGGTACACGTTGGAGCGTCGACCTCACCACGAGCCACAAGCTCGCCATGAATGCCCATCTCGTATTCCTGCTGGATCGTGCTATGACATTGTCCACAGGTCTTCGAGATGTTGAAGAAGTTGATCGTCGACTCGAGGTGCCCCGGGGGCAGGATGCGGTGGGCCGAGCCGCCGGTCGAATGACAGTCGTTGCACGATGCGGCCGTGTCCTTGCCGCCGGCGGTCGCCTTGCCGTGTACGCCGCTCTGGTAGACTTCGATCGGGTGCTTGAACTTGATGTTCAACGCTGCGAGGAACTCCTGATCCTCGTGGCAGGATCCGCACGTACTCGGCAGATTCGACGGGTGCACCGTGGATTGGGGATCCGTAGGCGGCAGGATATTGTGCGAGCCATGGCAATCCTGGCAGGTGGGCACATACTCGGACTCGCCGACCATTCCCCGGCCGTGCTGCACGTACGTCTCAACGACATCATCATGACAGGCTCCACAATCGGGAGCCGCGAGATCCGCCCGATGAGGCAGGTTGTTGATGCTGGTATGACAGTCCGTGCACTCGAGATCTTCATGGACGCTGCCCATCAGATCGCCACTTCCCACTTCGGCGGGTTCGCCGCCGGTATGAGTGTGGCAATCGGCGCAGATCGCACTGGGGTAGTCTTTGGCGGCAGCCCATGGCGCGCCCAGAATCACGATCAAAGCGACGATCAGAATCGGAAGTCGGGTAGGGAGATTCTTCGTCATGCTGCATTCCTCGTTCGGGCCCGGATCAGGCCATGCGAGACTCGAATCGAATGGGCGCCGGACCTGGAGTACTCTCGGCCAGACGCACTGTATCGAAGGTGGCCAGGCCGGTACTTCTGTCACCAACCTGTCACTAAACTAATATGCCGTTCCCACTGTTCAAAGCTCGAATCGAGCTTTGTGCGCGATCAAATCACAGAACCTGTGATCTTTATCACACTGTTTTGGTAGGATATCAACTCCCAACCGCCCGCGCCCCTGCGCTCAGATCTTCTCTACTCGCAGGCAGTTAAAAACCCAGCCCCGAATTTCCCCAGAAAACAGCATTCATTCTCAGTGCAATTTCACCCCCGATTCGAAGTAAATAAGTGTAGACTAACCCCTCCCACCCTGATAATTTGCCAACAAGTTGTGAAACGGAGCGATCTCTCTGTTGCGCAACGATCTCAAGCATGGCAGTCGGACCCGCAACCGGACCCCGGCACAAGGAGGTGGCCAGACCTACCCTCGGGCGACGACCGTGATCGACCGGGAACGATTCGCGCTCCCGGGCTCAACTATCTTCCTCAGCGCGGTGAGGTTGAAATCCATGGACCGAAGTAGAAACTGCAGGGTCACGCGCATGACCTGGCCCCTGTTGGTGGGACTGTTTGTCCTGACAACTGGAGCAGGCGGCGCACTGGCCCAGACTCCCGATGACTTCGTTGGCAGTGAGACCTGCCT